>QEVM01000129.1 GCA_003576805.1 Pseudomonadota bacterium
CGGCGCGCTCGCGTCGGCGACGTCGAAGATGCGCAGGCGGTCGTTCACCGTGGTCGTGTAGGCGACGTCGTCCTGCACGACGACCCGCTCGGTGTAGGAACCGAACGGCACGGCGCCGCGGAGCTGCGGCGAGAGCGGATCCGCAACGTCGTAGATGCGGAAGCCGTCGAGGCCCGCCGCCACGTACAGCAGGTCGCCGCGGAGCTGCGTGTCGCCGGAGCCCTGGAGCGGGATGAAGCCCGTGAGCGACGGCGCCGCGGGATTCGAGACGTTTGCGAGGCCGATGCCGCCCGAGACGCCGATCGCCGCGACGCCGGCCCACACGTCCACGTGTCCGGCGCCGCCGAGCGCGTTCAGCGTGCCGACGACGGCGGGCGCCGTCGGGTCGGTCACGTCGATCACGGAGAGGCCGTCCGTGCCGGCGAAGTAGGCGTGGCGGCCGAGCACGCGCACGTCGTTGCCCGCGAGCGGCAGCGACGCCACCTCGTGTGCGCGCATCGGGTCCGAGACGTCCCACACGCGGAAGTCGTCGAAGAGATCGGTGCAGTACGCGAAGCCGCCGGCCACCTCGATCGCCCGCCAGCCGCAAGTCTGCATGTCGCCGAAGCGGACGGGACGGTCCGGGTCGCCGAGGTCCGCGATCGCGAAGCCGCCGCCGACCGTGCCGAGCACGCGCTCGCCGTCGATCTCGAAGTCGCCGATGCGGCCCGTCGCGTTCGACAGCGGCAGCGGCGCGGCCGGATCCGACACGTCCCAGGCGTCGAGCGCGTCGGTGTAGAGCCGGTGCCCGACGACCTCGACCGTGTTGTAGACGAAGCCGCTCGGATTCGAGAGGAACTGCGGCGAAGACGGGACCGAGACGTCGTACGCGTGGATCCCGGTCGCGGTCGCGAGCCAGGCGACGGCGCCTTGCAGCTCGACGTCGGACACGTCGCCGAGCGCGGACACCGCGCCGATCTCCGCCGGCAGCGCCGGCACCGACACGTCGACGAGGCGCAGCCCGCCGTGCGAGTCGGCGACCAGCAGCAGCGAGCCCGCGAGCTCGACGTCGACCGCGACGCCGCCGCCGGGCGGGTCGTAGGTCGTGACGAGTGCGGGCGCAGCCGGGTTCGACACGTCCACGATCACGAGCCCCGTCTGACCCTGTGCGACGTAGGCGAGCGGGTACGCGACCACGACGTCGCGCGCGCCGCCGAAGCTCGGGTTCGGGAAGGAGCCGAGCTCGAAGGGCAGCGCGGGATCGGTCACGTCGGCGATGCGCAGGCCGCCGGAGCCGTCCGCGACGTATGCGACCGTACCGTCGACTGCGACCTCGTACGCTTCGCCGGGCGTGTCGAGCGCTCCCAGCGTGACGCTCGCGTGCGCGGGCGCCGCGAGTGCGCACGCGGCGAGGAGCAGAGAAAGAACCAGCGAGGAGAGGCGTCGCCGCTGCATCGGGCCATGTTACCCGGCGCGCGCGCCGAGGTGGTCGAGAATGGGCCCGGCCCCCGCTGGGATCACTTCGGCAGCCGCTCGAACGACTCGTCGTGGAGCGCCTGGTTCATGCCGTAGAGCTGCTGGCCGCCTGCGACGTAGAGCACCTCGCCGGTGACGTAGCTCGCCGCCTGCGACGCGAGGAACACCACGGCGTTCGCGACCTCGTGCGGCCGGCCGAAGCGCGGGATCGGCTGCGTGCGGGGCAGCGACGCGGTGGTGACGTCGTAGCCCGCGTCGTCGAACGCGGGCGTCACGACGGGACCGGGCGCGACGCAGTTGACGCGGATCTTCGTGCCCCACTCGTAGGCGAGCGTCTTCGTCAGCTCGAGCACGCCTGCGCGCGCGGCCGCGGTGTGCGCGAGGCCGGGGAAGCCGCGCCCGATCACGGCGATCACCGTCACGATGCTGCCGCCGCGGCCGTCGAGCATCTGGTTGCCGAACACCTGCGTCACGTTCCAGGTGCCGTTCAGGTTGAGATCGACGACCGCGTGCCAGCCCTTCGGCTTGATAGCGCGCGCCGGCGACGGGAACTGACCGCCCGCGTTGTTGACGAGCACGTCCACCTGGCCGCCGAAGAGCTCGGCGGCGCGCCCGGCGAGCGCCTCGACCTGCTCGCGCTCGCGGATGTTGCAGGTGGCGACCTCGACGCGGCGACCGGTCGACGCGCGGATCTCCGCGGCCGCCTGCGCGAGCGGCTCGGGGCGGCGCGCCGCGAGGAAGAGATCGGCGCCGGCCTCCGCGAGCGCCTGCGCGATGGCGCGGCCGATGCCGGTGCCGCCGCCCGTCACCAGCGCGACCTCGCCGGCCATCAGGTCCGGCGCGAACACGCGGCGCTGCGGCGGCGGCTGCAGCGTCTTCATCGCGTCACGTAGATCGGCGACGACCAGGCGCGCTCCTCGCTCGGGGCGGCGCAGTCGTCGGAGAGCGGCGTGCGGTAGTCGCCGTAGCAGGGATTCGCGTCGACGCAGCGGCCGCTCTCGTCCTTCGTGCAGCGCTCGAGCCCCGCGTTGACGGTGAGCGTCGGCTCCTGGATGGCGCGCACGTAGTAGAGGACCTCGCGGCTCTCGGCGAGGAACTCCGGGTCGTCGAACTCCACGCTGCAGCCGGCCGGATCGCCGGGGCACGGGATCGTGCGCCACGGATCCTGGATGCGCTCCGCGATCGGCTCGCCGGGCTGCTCGGCGGGACGGATGCGCACGACCTCGACGCGCGTGATGCGCCTGCGCGCGTCGGCCGGGTGGAAGCACTCGCCGCGGCACAGCCGCTCCAGCCGCTCGGCGGAGAGGCCTTCGCGCGAGACGTCGGGACAGCCTTCCGCCTGCTCGAGCGCGCCGGCGGCGCGCACGCGGAAGCGCGGCGCCTCGGCGACGCGCGCCGCGCTGCCCATCGGCACGACGCCGCCGTCCGCGCCGTTCACGAGGTCGAACCAGAGCAGGATGCGGTCGCCGCTCGTGCCGTACACCTCGCGGCGTTGGAGCGCGTCCCAGACGCGCGCGCGCGAGCGGCCGTCCGCGTGCACGGCGACGAGCCCGCCCGTCAGGAAGAACGACGCCTGGCGCTCGAAGTCGAGCACCTGGAACTGCTGGAGCGCGCTGCGCGCGCCGTCGAACGGCACCGACTCGGGCGCCGGCTCGCGCGGGATGCCGTCGTTCACGCGGTCGTACCAGGTGGCGTCGCGCGGACCGCGCGCCTCCGTGTTCGGGATGCGGTCGTACTCCTTGTAGCCGGTGCCCGGCCGCGCGCTGTGGTTGTCGCTCGACGCGATGAAGCCGAAGCGGAAGCGCATCGGGTCGACCGACTGATTCTCGAAGCTCGAGAGCGACAGGATGTACTGGACGCTGCTCTTGGGCCGGTAGTTGAACGCCGGCAGGAAGCAGTCGGGGCAGGTGCCGCAGCTCTTCCAGTCCTCGACCTGCGCGCCGGGTACGGTGAGCCGCCCGCGCGCGCCGGCCGCGAGGAAGTTGGCGCGCGCGGCGTCCACGCGTTCCTCGCACACGGCGTCGTGCGGGTCCGCGCAGCGGCTGCGGATGATCTCGCCGGCCTGCCAGCAGCACGGCACGTAGGCGCCCTGCGGCTCGGGACACACCGCGTTGCCGCCCTCGTCGTACGCGATCTCCTGGAACTCCCGGTACTCCTCCGAGTTGCCGTGGCCGGAGAAGACCTCGATCAGCTTCTGGTAGTCGGGGTCGTGCTGCTGCGCGGTGAGCTGCTTGTCCCACGCCGAGCCGGGCGGCGTGTAGATGCCCCACGTCGTGCCGTGCGGGATCACGAGCGCCGGGTAGCCCCACTGGTCGAGCTTCGCGAAGAGCTTCTCGGGCGTGTCGGCGCCCTCGGAGCAGTCGTCGGGGAGCTGCGTCGTGTCGACGCCGTCCTCGCAGAGCGGCGTGTCGCGCAGCTCGTCGAGGAACTGGAGCATGTCGAAGTAGACCTGGCGGTTCGGGAAGTCGGCGAGCGGCAGCAGCAGGCGTTGGCCGATGCCGAGGCCGGCGCGCATCGCGCGCGCGGCGAAGCTGGCGGAGTGGATCGGCCGGCGCGGCACGCGATCGCCCTCGATGTCGCGCAGGATCACGTTCTTGTGGCCGTAGTGGTTCTCGGGCGTGCTCCCGATCTGCGTCCACTCCCAGCCGAGGAACGCGGCGACGTCCGGGTTCTCGGGATCGCCCGCCACCGCGTTGCACTGCCGGATCGCTTCCTGCGTCTCCTGCCAGCGGCGCGGCGTGATGCTCTCGGCGTGGTCCGTGATGCTCCAGAAGTCGAGGCCGGAGCAGTAGCGGGCGTAGTCGCAGGCGTCGGCGATCGGGTGCGTGCCTTCGCCCTGCATGATCGGCAGGCCCATCATGAACGCGTCGGCGGAGAAGGTGGTGTGCACGTGCAGGTCGCCGAACAGGATCTGCTTCGCCGGCGGCGGCGCGCTCGTGCTGCTCGCGAGCGCGCGCGCCGCGCCCGCGTCGGCGTTGGCGCGCGACTGCAGGATGCCGGCGGGCAGCGGCCCGCCCTCGATCTCGCCCGCGTCCTGGTGCTGCCCGCAGCCGCTCGCGGCGACCGTGGCGGCGAGCGCCGCGGCGATCGCGCCCGCGCGTCGGATTCGGATCGCAATCTCTGCGTGCATGCGCGCCCCCTTCCGGAGGCGCACTCTAGCCCCGGCGCGCGCGGGGCGGCGAGGGCGCGCGCCCTGGAACGCCGTGCGGCGTCCCAGGGCGGCGCGCTCAGTCGGTGATGCGCGCGGCGCGCTTGCCGAAGATCGGGCTCTCCTCCTCGATCGCCTTCTTGAACGCGGGACGCGCCCACATGCGGTCGAGGAACGCGCGCAGCTTCGGGAAGCGCTTGCGCTCGGGTGCAAAGCCCGCGTGCCGCGCGTTCGCGAGGATCGACGCGACCGACACGTCGGCGATCGTCATGCGGTCGCCGACGAACCACTCGCGGTCGCCGAGCTGCTTCTCCAGATACTCGAGCAGCGGCGCCACCTTCTCGCTCCACGTCTGCTCGGCGGTCGCGACGGCGTCCGCGTCGGGCTCCGCCTTGCCGGCGAGCAGCGGCCTCAGCACGAGCGCGAGGAACAGGTTCGGCCCCGCGGCCGGCATGACGCCGCCGTCCATGAACTCCTCGATCCAGAGCGCGCGCGCGTAGTCGGCGGGATCCGAGGGATAGAGCGCCGGGCTCGGGTACTTCTTCTCGAGGTAGGCGCAGATCACCGACGAGTCGCAGAGCGTGAGATCGCCGTCCTTCAGCGCCGGGATCTTGCCGAGCGGCGAGATCTCGCGATAGCCGGGCGGCGGTGCGAACGGATTGACCTGTTCGTGCTGATAGGGAAGCCCCTTCTCCTCGAGCACGACGCGCACCTTGCGGACGAACGGGGACACGCTGCCCCCGAGCAGGACCAACGACATGGGATGTCTCCTGATGAGTGGCGGGCGGCTTCGGAACTCTATGCGGACTGGTCGCGGCGCACCAGCGGACGGCGGCGCGGCTTCGCTGCGGCGGTCAGTAGCGCCGGTCTTCCCGCAGCGCGTCCTCGATCGGCCGCACCTCGATGCTGCCGAAGCGCGCCGAAGGCCAGCGCGACGCCAGCTCGACCGCCTCGTCCAGGTCCTTCGCCTCGATCAGGAAGAAGCCGCCGAGCTGCTCCTTGGTCTCGGCGTAGGGTCCGTCGAGCACGGAGCGCTCGCCGCCTCGGACGCGCACGGTCTTCGCGGTTCGCGCGCTCTGGAGCGCGTTCGTGCGGACGAGGCGGCCCATCTTCTCGAGGACCGCCACGTAGGCGAGCGTCTCCGCGCGCAGCGCGGTCCACTCGTCGGAGCTGAGCTCGTCGAGGATCTTCTGCTCCTCGTAGGCCAGGCACAGGTATTTCTTCATTCCGCGGCTCCCGTCGGATGGTGCTGGCAGGATGACGTTCGAGCGGGCGCGGATTCGACCGCGCGCCGGCGCCGGCGCGCCGGCGCCTCGGCCCGCGCTCCGCGGCATTGTGACGCAGAGGCCCGATTCCCGTGCAACCGCTCCTCTCTCGTCGCCCACTTCCGTCGCGAACCCCGGCGAGGAGGGACTCGATGCACAGGGTGACGGGATGCGGGCGGCGCGCGCGCGCCGCCGCAGCGGTGGTTTGCCTGGGACTGCTCGTGGGTTCCGTGTCGGCGCGCACCGCGTCCGCGGCGAACGCGATCGGCTTCGCGGCCTGGGACGGCGGCGCGATCGAAGTCCACCTCGACTCGATGGGCGACGCCGCGCGCGCATCCGGCCAGGCCGGCCTCGCGTCGTCGATGGCCGGCAACCCCTCGCTGCTCGGCTCGGCGTGGGCGCACACGGGCAAGTGGTGGAGCTTGCAGCTCGGCGCGCTGGACGGCGTGCGCATCCGCGTCGAAGCCGCGAGCCCCGCCGACTTCTCGCCGGGACTCGCGATCTGGGCGATCGGAAACGCCGGCCCGTTCGACGGCGGCACGACGAGCTTCGGCGCGGAGATCGCGGCCTCCGGCTTCGGCACGCCGCACACGTTCAACGCGACGGGCGCGCTCGGCGACGCGGGCACGCTCTGGATGCAGCAGGGTCAGGGCGGCAACGCGAAGGAGCTGCTCGGCTACGCCGTCTCCGGTCCGTCGGTCGTCGGCGCCACCGGCTGGGACGAGAGCATCGAGCACGGCGCGCACGACCGGCGCCTCACGGACGACTACGTCGCGAGCGTGTCCGGGAACGCCGGCGCGGGCTTCGCCGAGCTGCAGCTCGGCGGCGTGCAGAGCGGCTGGTACCTGATCTACGTCGGCGGCACCGATCACGCGCGAGCGGGCGGTCTCTACGACCTCCACGTGGTGCCCGAGGCTTCCACCGCGGCGCTGCTGGCGCTCGGGCTCGGCGTCGTCGCGCGTGCGCGACGGTCCACGCGTTCGTACTAGCGTGCGAATCGCGATCGGGATGCGGGCCGCCTCGTGGCGGTCGTGGATCGCTGCCGCCTGCGCCGCGACGCTCTTCGGCGTCGGCACGGTCGCACGCGCGCACTTCGGCCCGTACCCCATCTCGCTGCAGGGCGTGCCGGCGCCGCCGGTGCCCGGGCTCACCGACGGCCCGGACCCGATCGTGGTGGACGAGGCGAAGGCGATCGCGCTCGGCAAGGCGCTCTTCTGGGACGTCGGCGTCGGCAGCGATGGCGTCGCGTGCGCGACGTGTCACTTCCACGCCGGCGCCGACGCGCGCGTGAAGAACCAGCTCGCGCCGATCGGCAAGGATCCCGCGGATCCAGGCGCGGGTTTCGACCCGGATCCGCAAGGCGGCGCGCGCGGCGCGAACCACGGCCTCGCGCGCGCCGACTTCCCGTTCCACCGCACCGACGACCCGATGAACCCGCTCGGCCAGGTGCTGTGGACGAGCGACGACGTCGTCTCGTCGTCGGGCAGCTTCGGCGGCGCGTTCGAGGCGGTCGCGGCGCGCGGCTCGCTCGTCGACGCCTGCGCGCGCGCCGCGGATCCCGTCTTCCACGCGGGCAGCCTCGGCACGCGCCGCGTCGAGCCGCGCAACGCGCCGACCGTGGTCAACGCCGTCTTCAACTTCCGCAACCTCTGGGACGGCGCCGCCAACAACGTCTTCAACGGCAGCAGCGCCTGGGGCGACCGCGATCCCGACGCCGGCGTCTGGGTGCGTACGCCGGAAGGTGTCGAGAAGCAGCGACTGCGCCTCGAGAACGCCTCGCTCGCGTCACAGGCGCTCGCGCCGCCCCAGAACGACGTCGAGATGAGCTGCAACGCGCGGCGCTTCGCCGACCTCGGCCGCAAGCTCGCGTGCCGCCGCCCGCTCGAGACGCAGAACGTGGCGTTCGACGACGGCGTGCTCGGCCCGCTCTCGCGCAGCACGCCGTGGGAGGCCAGGCCCGGCCTCGACACGACCTACCAGGCGCTGATCCGCGAGGCGTTCGCCGCGAAGTACTGGTCGTCCGAGGAGCGCAGCGCGTTCGGCGCGCCCGCCGCGCCGGGCGCCGCGGCGTACAGCCAGCTCGAGGCCAACTTCGCGCTCTTCTTCGCGCTCTCGATCCAGCTCTACGAGTCGACGCTCGTGTCCGACGACGCGCCGTTCGACCGCAGCGCGCGCGACGACGCGGGCGTTCCGATCGACCTCTCTCCCGCGGCGCAGCGCGGCTTCACGCTGTTCCGCACCGCGCACTGCGGCCTGTGCCACATCGGGCCGCTGTTCACGCCCGCGGCGATCGTCACCAACGCGGACCTCGTCGCGTCGAACCCGGAGGCGTTCGGCAACGAGACGTTCACCGTCCCGACCACGCGCAACGTGGTCGGGCGCACGTCGGTCGTGGCGGGGCCGGCGCTCGTGGACACCGGCTTCGCGAGCAACGGCGTGACGCGCGACGAGTGGGACCGCGGCCTCGGCGGCGTCGATCCGTTCGGCAACCCGCTCTCGTTCGCCGAGCAGTACCTCCAGTGGCTCGCGGGCAATCCGGCGGGCGTCGTGGACCCCGGAGTCGACGCGGTGCGGCCCTGCGACTTCGAGGTGCCGATCGCGCGCGACGTGGCCGGCGCGCGCACCAGCTACTTCACGCAGGTCGAGGGCGTCGTGCCGCAGGCGCAGGACACCACGGGCTGCTTCCTCCCGACCGGCGCCTGGCTGCCGGCGCCCGCCGCGGCGGCGGCCGAGCTCGCGAGCCCCACCAACACCAAGATGCGGAGCGCCTCGGTCGGCTCCTTCAAGATCCCGACCCTGCGCAACGTCGAGCTGACCGGTCCCTACATGCACAACGGCGGCATGGCGACGCTCGACGAGGTCGTCGAGTTCTACACGCGCGGCGGCAACTTCGATCCCGGCGCGAAGCACTTCGGCACCGTCTTCCCGCAGGTCGAGCTACGCCATTCGGCGTCGGCGCGCGCGGACCTCGTCGCGTTCCTGACGAGCCTCACCGACGAGCGCGTGCGCTTCGAGCGCGCGCCCTTCGACCACCCCGAGCTGCGCGTGCCGCACGGCCATGCGGCGTCCAGCTCGCCGTTCGCGCCGGACCTCGCGGCCGACGAGGTGCTGTGGATCCCCGCCGTGGGAGCGGGCGGCCGGAGCGAGCCGCTGCTCCCGTTCGACGCCGTGCTCGACGCCTGCAACGGCGGCTGCTCCGACGCCGTGCCGCTCTTCGCCGCCGCGGCGCCGCCGCCGGACGATCCCGCGTGCCCCGTGCCCGAGCCGCCCGGCGCGGGGCTCGCCGCGCTCGCCGCACTCTTCGGCGCGGGCTATCGCCGGAGAGCGAAGATCGAGCGGCGGCCGCTCAGACCCTTGAGATCGTGCTCGCCGCGCGAGTCCAGCACGACGCCCGACCCGTCCAGCAGGTCGCGCGTGGTGCTGGAGACGAGCACCTCTCCGGGGCCGGCGAGCGCGGCCACGCGCGCCGCGGCCGCCACGCCGATGCCCCGCGGTTGTCCGCCGACGATCTGCACCTCGCTCGTGTGGATGCCGACGCGGACGCGGATCCCGAGCTCCGCCACCGCGGGATCCATGCGCGCCGCGGCACGCACCGCCTTCGCGGCTCCGTCGAAGAGCGCGAGGAACCCGTCGCCGGTCGTCGCGATCTCGCGGCCGCAGAAGCGATCGATCGCCGCGCGGATCCGGACGTTGTGCTCGTGGAGCACGCGCGTCCAGGCGTGATCCCCGAAGCGCGTGAGCAGCTCCGTCGAGCCCACGATGTCGGTGAAGAGGACCGTCGCGAGGACACGCTCCCCGAACTCTTCCGGTGACGTTCCGAACGCGTGGGCGCTCGCGAACTCCACCGAGTCCCACGGCTCGGGCCCGATCACGACGACCTCGTGGCCGGGCGGGATCTCGTAGCAATCGCCCCGTTCGATCACGAGCTCCGTCCCGTCGTCCATCGTCACTCGAAGCGAGCCCGACATCGCGTAGCCGACGTGCCGGAGCTGGCACGAGTGCGTGCCGACGACCGGCGCGACGTCCTTCGACCAGCGCCAGCCGGGTTGCAGCACGAACCGGCCGATCGCGATCTCGTCGAGCCGCACCACGTCGATGTGTCCGCTCGGAAAGGAGCGCACCTGATCCGGGGACGCGAAGCTCTTGCGCTGCAAACGCGGCATGTCTCTCCCTCGATCCGAATCTCCGCACGAGCGTCGTACGGACGTGTCCTCATCGCCGAGCGGCGGCGTCGAGCCAGGCCTCGAAGCGCGTCGGGCCGATGCGCGGGTGCTCGCCGGGGACCAGCGAGCGGTCGTCCAGCTTCACGCCGAAGTAGAGGGCGTCGGGATCCGCGACCACCTCGTGCGCATCCTTGCTCGCGCGCAGGAAGCGCCGGATCAGCTCGTCGAGCGGCACCCGTTCCGGGCCCGCGATCTCGAGCGTGCCGTTCGCCGGCGCGCCGAGCGCGACGTCGGCCATCACGTCCGCCACGTCGTCGGAGGCGATCGGCTGCACGAGAGCAGACGACACGTGGACCGCGTTCCCGACGCTGCCGTCCTGCGCGATCCTGCCCAGGAACTCGAAGAACTGGGTCGAGCGCACGATGGTGTACGGGATGCCTGAGGCTTGGATCAGCCGCTCCTGGGCCATCTTGCCGCGGAAGTAGCCGCTCTCGAGCAAGCGGTCGGTGCCCACCACCGACAGCGCGACGTGATGCGCGACCGCCGCCGCGGCTTCCGCGCGGAGCAGGTTGCGACCCGACGTCTCGAAGAACTCGAGCACCGCCGCGTCCTCGAAGGAGGGCGAGTTCGCCAGGTCGACGACGACCTTCGCGCCCGCCAGCGCCTCGGCCAGGCCCTTGCCCGTGATCGTGTCGACGCCCGAGGCGGGCGACGCCGCGACGACCTCGTGGCCCTGCTCGCGAAGCCTCTCGACCGTCTTCGCTCCGATGAGTCCGGTCCCGCCGATGATCACGATCTTCACGTTCGACTCCTTCGCGTGGGCCCCGCGGATCGCAGGAGCCACGTGCGTCGCCTCGGACGTTCCCGCACGGCCACTCGCCGCTCAGGGGATGCCCAGGCCACCGTCCACGGTGACGACTTGCCCCGTGATCCACGCCGCCGCCGGCGCCGCGAGCGCGACGATCCAGTGCGCGACCTCGTCGGGCGTGCCGCGTCGGCCGAGCGGGATGCGCCGGCGCTCGTCCGCCTTGACCGCTTCCGCCTCCGCCTCCGACAGGCCCATGCGCTCCATCAGGAACTCCGTCTCGGTCGGCCCTGCCGCGACTGCGTTGACGCGAACGCCCATGCCAGCGAGCTCGAGCGCCCAGCAGCGCGTCAAGTGATCCAGCGCGGCCTTGCTGGCGGCGTAGTGCGAGAGCGCAGCGGCTGCCTTCCGGCCGAACGTGCTCGACACGTTGACGATGCTTCCGCCGGTGTCCGCGAGGTACGGGAGCGCCGCGGCCGCCAGCAGCGAAGGGCCGATCACGTTGGCGGCGAAGATCGCCGCGATCTCCTTCGCGGTCGCACGCGCCAGCGGCAGGATGGCGCCTGCGCCGGCGTTGTTGACCAGAACGTCGAGACGCCCGTAGCGGTCGATGGCCGACTGCACCGTGCGCGACGCGTCGTCCGGGTTGGCCGCGTCGGCCGCCGTGAACGTGACGCCCGGGTTTGCCGCGCCGAGCGCGCGCAGCGGCTCGGCGCGGCGGCCGGTCACGATCACGCGGGCTCCGCGCGCGGCGAACCGCAACGCGGCGGCGCGACCGATCCCCGCGCCTCCTCCCGTGACGAGAACCACCTTGTCCGTGAACGAATCCATTCGCGTACTCCGGACGCACCGCGCCGTACGCGGCCGCGAGCGAGGTCCGGCCTCGCGCGGCCGACGTGACGTGCGCGCGTGTCGTCGCTACTCGGGAATCAGCAGCGGAGTGCCCCGGTCCTTGACGAGGACCACCAGGAACTTCGCCGGCTCGGTCTTGCTCGCGTTCCTGCCGACGACGTGAAGGTCGTCGGCGCTCTCGTAGAAGGTCTGCCCCGGCGTCAGCGTCACCAGCTCGCCGCCCTCCACCTGCATCTCGACGGAGCCCTCCAGCACGTAGACGAGCGCCTGCGCATGGTGCCGGTGCACGGGGTCCGCTCCGCCGGGGCCGTACTCGACGGTCATCATCACCACTTCCCTGCCGGGAACGCCCGCCAGCTCCTTCGTCAGAAGCGGCGTGACCGTGGGCGGCTCGGCGCGCGCCACGCCGCCTTGCGGAACGATCAGCACGCTCGCCGCGATCGACAGGATCCCCAGCGCTCTCGCGTTGGTCGTCATGGGCCGCCTTTCGATGCGCGGGCTTCGTGGCCCGCTCGTTTCGTGTCACTCGCCATGACCGAGCACGCCTCCGTTTTGTGACATGCGGCGCTCGGCGCCGAGAGGGAGCCGTCACGAAACGACGAGCTGCCCGTGGCGCGCGATCTGCTGCGCTGCGATCGGCGCACCGAGCTGGACCGCGTGTCGGCGACGCTTGCTCCGGAGCCGTCGCCGTCGGGTACGATTCGCTCCATGGCGGTGGATTCGTCCGACGGCGGGCTCTCGGATTTCGTCGCTGCGCGGCCGCGTCTCTTCGGCATCGCGTACCGCATGCTCGGAAGCGCAGCCGAGGCGGAGGACGTCGTGCAGGACGTCTGGCTGCGGTGGCAGACCGCGGATCGCAGCGTGGTGCGCAGCGCGCAGGCGTTCCTGACCACCACGGCGACGCGGCTCGCGATCAACGTCCTGGAATCCGCGCGCTCGCGCCGCGAGACGTACGTCGGGCCGTGGCTCCCGGAGCCCGTCGACACCGCCGCCGACGCCGGCCTCGGCGCAGAACGGAGCGAGGCGTTGGAGTTCGCCGTCCTGATCCTGCTCGAGAAGCTCTCGCCGAAGGAGCGCGCCGCCTACGTGCTCCGCGAGGCGTTCGACTACCCGTATCCGGAGATCGCGGAGATCCTGAAGATCAGCGAGCCGAACACCCGCCAACTCGTGACGCGGGCGCGCAAGCACATCGCCGACGGACGTCGCGCGCCCGTGGGCTCGGCCGAACAGGCGCGCCTGCTCGGCGCATTCATCGCCGCGGCACAGGAGGGCGACCTCGCCTCGCTCGAAAGCCTCTTCGCAGCCGACGTCGTCTCCTACTCGGACGGAGGCGGGCTCGTGCGCGCCGCGCGGAGCCCGGTCGTCGGTCGCGAGCGCGTCGCCAAGTTCATCGCCGCCGTGTCGCCACACTTCTGGAGCGGCGTGACGGTCACGAGCATCGAAGCGAACGGTCAGGCGTCCGCGCTGATCTCGCGCCACGACGCCGTCGTGGGGCTCGTCACGATCGCCGCCTCCGCCGACGGCATCGACCAGATCCTCTGGATGATGCGACCGAGCAAGCTCGCGGCGCTGTCGGCGTCGTAGAGCGCGCACCGCGGCGACGAACCAGCGGGCTGCTTCGCAAGCTCGTGGGCGACGGCGGGCGGCGAGGTGAGGAAGATGGTGGCCCAGGCCAGAATCGAACTGGCGACACCCGCATTTTCAGTGCGG
>QEVM01000411.1 GCA_003576805.1 Pseudomonadota bacterium
CGCACACGCCGGCCGCGAGCCCGCCGCCAGGACGCGCCGCGGCGAGCGGCGCGGATCGCCGCCGGCACGCGCGCCATCGCTACGCCCGCCGCGTGATCGCGGCGGCGCCCGACGGCTCGGTCCACCGCGTGCTGATCGGCCGCGACCTCTCGTCCGGCGGCATGCGCATCGACCGCCAGCCGGAGCTGCGCGTCGGCGCGCTGCTGCGCGTCGCGCTCTACGACCCGAGCCGCGAGGCGCCGATCGTCGTCGCGGCGCGCGTGGTGCGCGACGACGGCGCGCTCGGCGCCGCGCTCGCGTTCGAGGACGTCGCGGCCGACGTCGCCGAGCAGCTCGAGCAGCTGATCGCGACGCTGCCGCCGGTCGAGTGCCTGCTCGACGGCGAGACGGGCGCGCTCGGAACGGTGCTGGGCGAGATCCTGCGCTGAGGCACGCCGCGAGGCTGCGCGGCGGCGCTGCGTCCGGTATACGTCCCGCCCCGCTCGCGACCACCCGCGGCGACCGAGGACCACCATGCCCCGCAGCAAGAACAAGCAGAAGCGAGTCCGCCACAAGCGCCAGGTCGCGCGCCGCCGCCGCCTCGAGCGCAAGAAGGCCGCGCGCACGAAGGCGCGCTGAGGGCCGACTCGGCCGCCGTCAGCCGCGACCGCCGGTCGCGGCGATCGTGCGGCGGCCGCCCACCGCGTCGGGGCGACACGCGCCCCGCTGGCAGAACACCGAGCGCAGCACCTGCGCCGCGACCTGCGAAGCGCTGAGGCGCCAGGTTCCGCGGTTCACGACCAGCGTCGCGACCGCGACCACCGGGTCGTCGGCCGGCGCGACGCCGATGAACCACTCGTAGTGGCCGTCGGGATCGCGCCCGTTCAGGCTGCCCGTCTTCCCGGCCACCGGGATCGGGTCGAGGAGCAGCCGCCCGTCGCGCCCGCGAAAGGCGCGGCGCGCGGTTCCGCGCACCGTCGTCTCGACCATCATCGTGCGCAGCTCGTCGTGCACCGCGCCCGCGAGCGCGGGGCGCGGCGCCGCGACCGGCGGCAGCTCCAGCTCGGTGCCGTTCGCGTCGCGCACGCGCTCGATCCAGTGCGGCGCGACCACGTTGCCGTCGACGAGCGCGGCCGCGAGACGCGCGGCGGCGAGCGGCGAGATGCGCGAGCCCGCGAGCCCCGAGCCGAGCTTGCCCAGCTCGAAGCGGTCGTGCACGGGATCGACCTCGCCGGGGCGATGGCCCGGCGCGGGCGGCTCGAGCAGGCCCAGACGCTCCATGGTGTCGATCACGGCCATGCTGCCCAGCTCGTTCACGGCGAGCTGCGCGAAGCACTGGTTGTTCGACAGGGCGAGCGCCTGCACGAAGGTCGACGTCTTCCCGCGCGCCGGCGGATCGAGCAGGTTCTGCGCGAGGTAGTACGGGCTGCCGACGAAGCGGCACGGCCGCTCGGTCGCTTCGGGCGCCTGCTCGAGCACGGCCGCCGCCGTGACGACCTTCATCAGCGACGCCGTCGGATACGGGCGCGTCGCCGGGAACGCGCGCGGCTCGGTCGACGCGTAGGCGAGCACGCGTCCGTCGACCGGATCGAGCACGACCACGTGTCCCAGCTCGACGGGCTTCAAGATCTCGCCCACGCTGCGCGAGAGCCGTGCGTCGAGCGTGTACTCGACCTCGAGCGGACCGCGCACGCGCGCGTCGTCCGACACCCAGTCGAAGCGCTCGACGACGCGGTCGGCCGCGGCGTCCTGCGCGAGCGCGGCCGCGCTGCCGAGCCGCGCGCTCGGGGGCAACGTCGCGAGCAGCGGCGCCGGCGC
>QEVM01000412.1 GCA_003576805.1 Pseudomonadota bacterium
AGCGCCTCGACGAGCGCTGCCGGCGCGCCGGCGCGCCGCGCGACCCGCTCGAACGCGGCCAGCGCTTCGTCGCTCGCGCCGCCCCGCGCGGCGCCGTCGCCGAGTGCGACGAGCGCGTCGTCCACGCGCCCGAGCCGCTCGAGCGCGCAGCCGTAGAGCGCGGCGACGCGCGGCGAGGGAATGGCGGCGCCGTCCCGCGCCTCGACGAGCGCACACAGATCGGCGTCGCACTCGGCTTCGGCGTACGCGGCGGCGAGCGCCTCGAACGAGGCGAGGTCGTCGGGATCGTGGCGCAGCGCTTCCCGCCAGGCGGCCGCGGCTTCCTCGCTGCGGCCCTCGGCGGCGTGCAGGTAGCCGAGGCGGCGGCGGTTGGCCGCGCGCGCGGAGCCCGTGAGGTGCGGATCGAGCGCGGCGAGCGCGTCCGCCAGCTCCTCGGTGCGGCCCGCTTCCTCGAGCGCGGCCGCGAGCGCCTCGTACGATTCGCGCGAAGGCGCGCGCTCGGCCCAGCGCGCCACGACGGCGAGCGCCGCATCGGGTGCGTCGCTCGCGAGCGCGAGCGCGAGCGCGTCGCGGCCGAGCTGCGCGAGACGCTCGGGCTCGCAGCTCGCCGACTCGCGGGCCCAGGCGCGCAGTCGCAGCGGCGCATCGGTCGCGGCGTCCGCGGCGCGCGCGAGACCCGCGAGCGCGCGCGCCGAGCCGGGGCCGGCGTCGAGCGCGGCCTCGAAGCGGGCGATCGCGTCCGCGACGTCGCCGCACTCGAGCGCGCAGTGGCCGAGCCGACACAGCAGAGCGGCGCGGCGCGCAGGCGCCGCCGCCGACAGCAGCGGCTCGAACGCGCCGGCGAGCTCGCCGAGCCGGCCGAGCGCGCGCAGCACGCCCTCGAGCGCGTCGCTGCCGAGCCCGCGTTCGGGATCCGTCGCGATCGCGAGCCGGTACGCCTCGGCCGCCGACACGAAGTCGCGCAGTCGCTCGGCGCGAATCTCGCCGATCTCGAACCACAACTCCGCGCGTTCCGCCGGCTCGATCGACGCGAGCGCCGCGCGGCGCTCGAGCACCGCCACCTGCTCCGCGTGCTCGCCGCGCGCGGCGAGCGCCGTCGCGAGCGCGTCCAGCGCGGCGCCGTCGTCCGGCCGCTCGTCCGCGCTGCGCCGGAGCACGTCCAACGTCGGCGCGCCGCCCGCCCCGTCGAGGTCGAGCTCGGACCACGCGGGGATCTCGGCGCCGAGCTCCATCGCGCGCTCGAGGTGCTCGGTGCGGCCGGCGGCGTCGCCGGTGCGGCTCGCGGCCTCGGCGAGCGCGAGATGGACGTCGCCGTCCTCGATGCCGTCGGCGACGGCGCGCTCGAGCCAGGCGCGCGCGTCGCCCGGTGCGTGCAGGGGATCGAGATGGAGGCGGCCGATCTCGGCGGCGATCGCTGCGCGCCGGGCGGGATCGCGGACCCGCTCCAGGCGCCGGGGCCCGAGCGCCGCCGCCGCCGCGTGGCGGCCGAGCCGGATCAACAGCTCGAACGCCGCGTCGAGCCAGCGCGGATCGCCGGGATCCTGCTCGGCGGCGGTCTGGTAGTGGAGCAGCGCGCGCTCGGGATCCGCGAGCGGTCCGCTCAGCAGGGCGCCGACGGCGCTCGTCGCCTCGCCGCGCTCGTCCGCGGGCAGGCTGCGCGCGGCGCGCTGCCACGCCGCGACGGCCTCGTCGAGCCGGCCGAGGCGCTCGAGCGCGCGCGGGAGTCCGCGCAGGGCGCGCACGTGATCGGGCACGCGCGCGAGCGCCTGCTCGAAGG
Source organism: Pseudomonadota bacterium (assembly GCA_003576805.1). GTDB lineage: Bacteria > Myxococcota_A > UBA9160 > UBA9160 > PR03 > PR03. The sequence continues at coordinate 1,778 of QEVM01000412.1, forward strand.
CCTGCAGCGCG
>QEVM01000130.1 GCA_003576805.1 Pseudomonadota bacterium
CGCGGCGTCGCGCGCCTGCGCTTCGCTCGCGCCGACCGCGAGCACCGCGATCCACTCGGCCGTCTCGCCCGGCGCGAGCGTCACCGTGCGGCGTTGGCTCGCGAGCGGATCGAGCACGTTGCCGACGCCGCCGCCGAGCGCCGCGCCCGGCTCGAGCGCGGCGGGGCGCGCGAGCGATCGCCCGCGGCCGAGGAAGCGCGCGCGGTCGGTCTCGATCTCGAGCGCGCCCGGTCCCGCGAGCTGGTGCGCGGCGCACAGCGGCTCGGGCTCGGCGCCGCGCGGGCGGCGGCGCGCGACGAGCACGTCGCCGTCGCGGCGCGTCTGCACGAACAGCTTCGAGAACGCCGGGTGCGACGCGTGCGCGGCGGGGTGGTGCAGCACGAGGCCCGCGCAGCTCGTCACGCTGATGCGGCGCGCGCGCGGCGAGGCGTTGCGCAGGCGCAGCCGGCGCACGTCGGCGGCGGCGTCGGGCGCCAGCGCGACGTCGAGCGACGCCTCGATGCCGTGCTCGTCGCGCTCGATGCGCAGGCAGCCGGGCCGCGCGCTCACCCGAACCGCGTCGGGCGCGCCGGCGACGGGCGCGTGCGCCGCCGACCACAGGCGCCCGTCGTCCTCGTCGCGCAGGTAGAAGAGGATGCCGTCGTGCGCGTCGACCGCGTCGGCGCCGCCGCTCGTGACGCGCCGCCAGCCGCTCTGCACGAAGCCGCTTCCCGCGGCGGTCACGAGCGCCGTCAGCGTCCCGTTCGCGAGGATGCGCGCCGCGGGCGCGTCGAGCGTGCCGGGCACGAGCGCGGGCGCGACGTCGGGGATCGGCATGGGCGGCGACACTGGCACGCCGCGCCGCGCGCGGCAATCGCGCCTAGAGGGCGACGAGCGCGCGCACGTGCTCGGCGATCTGCTTCTCCTCGCCGGTCGCGAGCACCCACACGGCGACGCGGCTCGCGTCGCGGTGGAGGCGCGGGCCGCCGGCTGCGTTGGCGGCGTCGTCGAGCGCGACGCCGAGCCACGCGGCGCCCGCGCACACGCGCGCGCGGATCGCGGGCGCGTTCTCGCCGATGCCGGCGGTGAAGACCAGCGCGTCGAGGCCGCCGAGCGCCGCCGCGAGCGAGCCGATCTCGCGGCCGATGCGCGCGACGAAGAGCTCGACGGCGAGGCGCGCGTCCAGCGCGTCGCTCGCGAGCAGCGTGCGCATGTCGCTCGCGACGCCCGACACGCCGAGCAGGCCCGACTCCTCGTAGAGCAGCGTCTCGAGGCGCGCGACGTCCATGCCGGGCTGGCGCAGCAGGTAGAGCAGGGCGCCCGGGTCGAGCGCACCCGAGCGCGTGCTCATCGGGACGCCGTCGAGCGTCGAGAAGCCCATCGTGGTCGCGACGCTCGCGCCCGCGCGCAGCGCGCACAGCGAGACGCCGTTGCCGAGATGGAGGACGATCGTGCGGCCGGCGGCTGCGCGCGCGTCCACCTGCGGGAGCTGCGCCGCGATCGACTCGTACGAGAGGCCGTGGAAGCCGTAGCGCCGCACGCCGGCCGCCTCCCACGCGAGCGGCAGCGCGAAGAGCGTCGCGGTGCGCGGGTTGGTGCGGTGGAACGCGGTGTCGAAGCAGGCGACCTGCGGCAGGTCGGGCGACTCGGCGAGCAGGCGCCGGATCGGCGCCAGGTTGTGCGGCTGGTGCAGCGGCGCGAGCGGCTCGAGCGCCTCGAGCCGCGCCAGCACGTCGGCGTCGACGCGCACCGGCTGCGCGAACGCGGTGCCGCCGTGCACCACGCGGTGCCCGACCGCCGCGAGCCCCATCCAGTGGTCGAGCGCGGCGTCGTGCGTGAGCGACTCCGACTCGGTCCAGTGTCGCTCGGCGACGCGCCGGCCCGCGCCGTCCTCCGAGGTGAAGCGCGGCGCGCGCGCGAGGCTCGCGATCTCGCCGTGCGCCAGCAGCGCGAGCGCGCCGTCGTCGGCCGCGAAGAGCGAGCCTTTGAGGCTCGACGAGCCGGCGTTGAGGACGAGGATCGCCGCGGCCACGCCGCTCAGCCGGCGGGCCGGCGCTGCGCGCGGTAGGGGAGGATCGCGAGCGTCGCGTACCGCGCTTCACCGGCTCGGCACGGCGACGGCCGTCGGGCCGGAGCGCGAGTGGCCGGAGTCGGTGTTCCCACCACGCGTCTCAAAGAAGCCGTCGCGTTCTGTCGAGGCGCGCTCGGGAGGTTTGCGGCGACGGCGCGTTGCATCTGACGGTGAGATCCCATTTGCGGCAACCGCGACCGTGGGCGCGCTGGAAGCGGTTCGAAATCCCACAGCCACCATGTCCGATCCGTTTGGGAAGGCGTAGCACTCTTTCGCCGCTCCCGGGTGCGAGGACTGGGTGCGCGCGATGCGAGACCTTCGCTACACGCCGCAGCAACTCGGCTCGTCACCCGGCGTGTGTGGCGCTCCAGCGACTCGCGCAGAGGATACGGGCAATCCCGGAGGCGAGTGATTCGCCATGCGAACCGCGCGGCGTGTGATGATCGTGCTGCTCTTTGCGTGCGGGACGCTCTTGCTCGGAGCCGTTGTCCGCGTCCGGGGCTCCGTCCTTCGACCCGCTCCCCGCGCGCCGCTCGTGCTCGGTCCGGTGATGCTGCGCAGCGGCTCGACGCCGGTTCAACGCGCGTACGTCCAGATCGACGACGGGCGCATTGCCTCGGTGAGCGGTACGCCGCCGCCCGGCCAAGCATTATTCGGCGATCGCTTCGTCATCCCTGGCTTGATCGACGCCCATGTGCATCTCCCGCCCTGGTTCGTGCCCGGTCAGACGGATCTATTCGCGACGCTGTTCCTGGCTCACGGAGTGACCACGGTCCGGGAAACCGGCTCCTTCGGCTCGCGGCCGTTCGCTCTCGGCGACGCGATCACGGCCGGACGGAGCGCGGGGCCGCGAGTCATCGCGTGCGGCGAAGTCCTGGACGGCGATCCCCCGACTTGGCCGCTCGTGCGAGTCGTCCGCGATGCGGCGGAGGCGCAGGCTGCGGTGCGCGATCAGATCCGCCGCGGTGCTCGCTGCATCAAGGTGTACGGCGCCATCTCTCGCGAGGCGCTCGATGCGATCCGCGCAGAAGCGCACGCCAATCGCGTCCCCGTCGTGGGACACCTCCCGATCGCATCGGGGTTCCACGAGGAGGGAATCGATGAGATTGAGCACGTCTGCGATCCGCGGTGCTGGGAAATGAACCGTCGCGACGTGGCGACTCTCGTCGGCACTGCGGAGCGCGCGGGGATAGCGCACACGCCGACGCTCGTAGTCTTCGAAGGGCAGATCCGGTCGTACGACTACGCAGCGAACGTCGCATCCCCGCTGGCGCAGCTCATGCCGCGCGTGTGGCGGGACGTCGTGTGGAATCCGCGCTTCCGACTGGGATTCACGCCGTCCCGAGACGACGAGAGCCAGGCGCGCGAGGCCCTGCACCGGCAGATGCTGGCCTCGGTATGCGATGCGGTCGCGGGCTTGCACTCCGCCGGCGTGACGATCGGTGCGGGCACGGATCCCCCCAACCCCTTCGTCGTCCCTGGTGCCAGCCTCCACGAGGAGCTGCGAGCTCTCGTTCGGTGCGGGATGACCCCGGCCGAGGCACTGAACGCGGCCACGCGGCAGGCAGCAACCATGCTCGGTGTTCCGGGCCTCGGTCGAATCGAGGCCGGCGCTCCCGCGGATCTTCTGGTCCTGCGTGAGGATCCGACCCGTGACCTGGGAGCGCTCGAAACGCTGGAAGCAGTCGTTGCGGATGGTCGGCTCTACGAGCGTCGCGATCTGAGCGCAGCTCTCGTGCGGCAGCAGGTGATGCTGAGCTCGTGGTGGATCGACGGACCGACAGTCGTCATTGCGCGGCTGGTGGCGGAGTCCCTCTCCATGTCGAGGTGACGAAGGACTCGGCGACGCGCATCACACACCGCTCGTCAACAAGGAAATCCAAAAGACTTCATCGCCGCTCGGTGATGACAGCCGCTCGCGTGCCTACATAGGCGTGCGTTGACACGCGGTAGGGACGCACCATAGAGTGCCGCTCCGCGCAGGCCACTTTGCCAGCGCTCGATTTGGGTGGCGAAGTGAACCGTGTGTCGTTGGTCGCCTTTTGTGTCCTCGCGTCCGCCCCCGTCGGCTCCAGCTCGGCCGCCGATGCGTTCCGTGCAACGTTGACGCTGGATCCGCTCTCGTTCGTCTCGTTCGGTGACGATCGAGTGTTCTCGATCCCCGCTGGTACGAAGCTCGCCTTCCGTTTCCCAGACTCGCCGTCGGAAAACTTGGCGTTCGAGATCCACCCGGACGACGTGGCGTCCGCCGAGATCCCCATCGGCACGGCCGAGTCGCTCGTGGTCGGCCTCGCGCGTCCTGCGAAGGGCGTTCTACGAGCCAGCGACGATGGCTGGACGATGAGCTTTGACGCCCGGCTTCGAGTGCAGATCGAACGTCCGATCGAGCCGCGCATGAGGGAGATCGACGTTCGATTCACCACGGAGAGCGCAACGGCGAAGAGTACCGACGGCTCACGATCGATCTCGGTGTCGGGTCTGCGCCTACAACCGTCCGCGCTCGCCATTCAGCTCGTGGGCGCGCGATCCGGCGACGCGGCAGATTACCCACTCGCAGGAGGCCCCATCTATGCGGTTCTCAGTGGCGCTTTCGATCGGCTGCCGAAGCTACAGAAGGCACCGGTCCGATGAATCGCGCCATCAGGCGGACTGCGAGCTTCGTGGTGCGGGCCGCTGAGGCCGTCACAGTCGTCGGCGCGATCGCGATCGTCCCGGGCGCAGCGTACGCGGACACTCGTACCACGCGAGGCGACGTCAGCGGCGAGGGGCTCCATCCGTTCGCGAGCGCGATGGGCTCGACCGGCGCCGATCTAGCAACCGGCGCCATGACCATGGCCATTCCGCTGACCATTCCGCCGGGACGCAAGAACCTCACGCCCGAGCTCGCGCTCGTGTACTCGAGCGACGCAGGGCAGTCTCCTTTCGGATATGGCTGGGACCTCCCGCTGGGACGCATCGAGCGCAGCACAAAGTACGGCGCCCCGAATTGCGATCACCACACCGCCGAATTCGTCCTGAACCTGGATGGAGCCAGCGTCGAACTCGTGGCGGCGGGCGGCGACACGTACCTCGCGCGAGTCGATGAGTCGTATCTCGAAGCAAAGGCGTTTCCGGGGCAGAACCGCTGGGAGGTGTACGACCGCGCAGGCAACACGTATCGCTTCGCCCTGGAGTCATCCGACTCGTCTGCGAGAGCGTTCGAGGGCGACGACACGTTCTTCCAGGCGTCGCCGTGTGCCTTCACGACCTTGTGGATGCTGCGGCAGGTGGAGGACTCGAATCGGAACCGGATCGACATCGCGTACTGGAAGGACGACAACACGTTCTATCCGGAGCGCATCGAGTACGGGGGAAACGCGCTGCTGAATGCAGGCAAACATCCATTCCGAGTGTCCTTCGGCTTGAGGGAGACGGAGCGTCTGCATGCGGGTGCATCGTACGCGGGAGGCGTTCGGGTTCGCATTCGGCGCGTGCTCGAAAGCATCTCGGTCTCGACGAGCCCGGATGGCGTCACGTTCACGAACCTGCACGACTACGAGCTGTCCTATTCGCCGGACGATGGGCGGACAGGGCGGACATTTCTCGAAGAGATCTCCGGGGACCTCATACCGACGCGGCGATTCGAGTACTCCACGAGCGAGTTCGCCCAAACACCAGTCCAGAGCCCCGCTCCACCGATTGCAAAGCTGCGCGAGAGCAATACCACGCAATCGTGGATCACGACGATGGACATGAACGGCGATGGATTCCCCGACCAGGTGTTCTCGCCGGAGTATTCCGATCGGTGGCAGGTCCATCTAGGCGGGGCGGATGGCGCGTTCGTGCCCATCAATTGGTGGCTCAACGCGGTTTCCGGCAGGCGGCTTCGTGAGGAGGAGGTCGGAGACGTCTGGGGACTGACCGTCGACGATTGCGTCGACATCACCGGCGACGGGATCGTCGACTTCGTCGATGCGCGGGAGGACACTTGGAAGGTCTACCGGGGCCAGAAGTCTGTGTCGCACCCGGGTGACTACGAGTTCGCCGCGACACCGATCTTGCTCGCAGGCCTCGGCGCATACACCGACGTGCGAATGAATGAACGCCTTGATTACTACCTTCCGATGTATGAGTTGGAAACGGTGCGAACCTACACCTTGAAGACGCTGCTAGACGTCAACGGCGATGGTTTGCTCGATGTCGTGTCGGTGGCCAGCTCGTCGAGCGCTGCTCCGTGGAGCGTGCTGATCGCCGCGAATGACTGCGCGGTGGGCAATGAGGGCCCCTGTTTCGAGCCGGCGCCCGGGTTCTCGGCGACGGGCCCCATTCGCATCTCGCTCTTCCTGCCAGTCAGCTCGATGATCTCGGCGACGGTGCTGGATCACCTGGACATCAACGGCGACGCCATCCCGGATCGCCTGCAGACTGGACACAACTACGATCTCGACTTTGCAGGAGTCCGTCCCGATTGGACGATCCAATGGTCTTTGAACCGCTTCGATGATTGTCCGGGCGAGTGGGGAGAAGGGATGGAGATGTGCCCGGTTCTGCCTGGACTGCTCCAAGTACTCGCGGGTACCGGACGCGGCTTCACCGGCCTCGAGTACCACGCGCTGGAATCAGTCCGAACGATGCCGGGCTACACGATCGACGTGCTCGCGATCCGGATGGAGCGGGGCGGGTTGTACGGATTCGAGGCCGTACAGGACTTGGCCGACTTGAACGCCGACGGGAAGCCAGATCGCGTTCGCTCGATTTCGTCGACGAGCTCGATGGTGCGGTCGAACGTAGGGGGCGCATTCCAATCGCCCGAGAACGCGATGTCCGGCCTCGGCTCGGCGACCCGACTCACGTGGAGAGGGTGCAACGGGGGTTGCTCGGCGACGTATGGCGAGGTGATGGATTGGAACGGCGATGGGATTCTGGACGGAGTCGGCCTATCGGGCGGCACCATCGACCTACGACTGGGTGGTCCGGCCGGGTCGCCCTGGTATGGAAGGATCCCTCCCTCGTTGCTCGTGAGAGCGACCGACAGCATCGGCGGCCTCACCGAGGTCCGCTACGAGCCGAGCACTGCGAGCGGATCGAACCCAGAGCTTCCCTTCGCGAAATGGGTCGTGTCCAGCATTCGGCGGGCGGATGGACTGTGCACGTACGTCGGCTCCGATCCTCTCGATCCTCTAGTCAATCCGTGCGTCGCACAGGGTCACGAGCTCCACCAGCATTTCGAGTACGAGAACGGGCGCTTCGACGGCGCGCGCCGGGAGTTTGCCGGCTTTGGAGTCGTGCGCGAGATCGATGCCGAAGGCACCGAGCGAGAAATCACTATCTCCCAAGACGAGTTCACTCGCGGGAAGATCCTCGCCGACGTTTGGCGTACTGCGAGCGGCCTCGAAGCGAAACGTACAGAGTACACCTGGCTCACTCGCGACGGTGGCTCCGGCCGCACCCAAGTGTTTCTCGCGGAAATGAAGACCATCGAGCGATCGGGGCCAGGCACCGGGGGAGCCGACTGGTGTGTTATCAGCCGGAACGAGACTCCGGATCACTACGGCCGAGTCACGACGTCGTGCACGATGAGCTGCCCGGGTGCCACCGGCGTGGTGGCTTGCGGCTCGTCACCAGTCCCTGGCGAAGTGATCACACGCACGATTTGGGGCTGGGCGCCTTCCAGCCGGGTCCTCGAGCGCCCCTACCGAGTGACCGTCGTCTATGGAAAGCACGAGGGTGGCGAGGAGCTGTTGTCGGAGAAGTCGTTTTCGTACGACGGGGACGAATCGTTCAGCGGAATTGTTGCAGCCGGAAACCTAACGCTGGTCCAGTCGAAGCTCGACGAGTCGTACGCGGATGGGAACTGGCCGACGTCGAAGAGCACGTACGACGACTATGGCAACGTGACGCGCGTCTACGACCCGGCCGGCTTCTTCGCGTCGCAGCAGTATCACACGGAGTCGATATTCGACGGGTGGCATCTCTATCCCACGATCGTCCGGCGGCCGACGACCGGCGCCATCGCGTACGAGACCACACAGCAGTGGAGCTTGGCGGCCGGTCGACCCGTTCTCGTGACGGGTGAGAACGGAGAGGTCTCGCGGTTCGAATACGACGCGCTAGGTCGGATTACCTGCGAGGCTCGGCCGGGAGCGGAGTGTTCGCAGACCAGTCCGGAGCTCGCGAGCAGCGGGTATCGATACGTGAACGGCGATCCCCAGTCGGCGAGCTACGAAGGCAAGCTGAGCTACATCGAGCAGCGCCGGCGGGAGCCCAACGCGCCATCCGGGTACCTCGTGAGCCGTACCTACTACGATGCGCTAGGGCGCGTTCGCATGACGCTCGCCGAGTCGGTCGTCGGAAACGACGCGGCGTTGGTGTGGGTCGTGGACGGCCAAGCCGCATACTCGTCCGGTGGCCGCATCCGGCACACGTACGATCGCTATCTCCGTCCATCGAGTGGCGTGTCCGAGAACCCGGCTGGGATCGCTCGTACGGAGCTGAGCTACACGTGGAATGGCGGCTCCGAGATCGATCCGCTGGGGCGCGTCCATCGCACGAGCCCGCCGGATGGCCGCTTCACCGAAGCGAGGTACAACGGCACTCAGACGGAGACGCTGGATTCGGCCGGGAACAAGACCATCGCGACTCGCAATCATCTCGGCTACGAGACGTCGATCGTGAGGCTCGGAGCCGACGGGAGCGCGACGTCGGCTGCGCGCCGTTTCGATGGCATGGGACGCGTCGTCTGGGAGCGCTTCGCGAACGATTCGAGAACGGACGTGGTCCACGAGTTCGATTCGCTCGGCCGCCTGGTCAGGCTGACGGATCCGGATTCCGGAAGCTGGCAGTACGGCTACGATCCGAACGGCAACCTCGTCTACCGCAACGATCCGCAGTCGGGCAATCACGTCGCCTGGAAGTACGACGAGCTGAATCGGGTGACCGCGCGTTGTACCCATGCGGTGGACGCCTTCCTGCCCTCCGCGTGCACGCGCGACGCCACGAGCGCGGACTCTGCCTACTACTACGACGACACGACGTTCGGAAACTCGGGAAGCGGACGCTTGACGCGGATCGATCATCGCGACCCGGACATCAGCGAGGCGACGCTCGTCTATGGCCCGCGTGGCGAGCTGAGAGCGACCCAGACCATCGTCAAGAACAAGCCGGCCGCGACCTACTTCGTGTACGACGACGCCGATCATCTCGTCTCCTTGACGTACCCGGGCGGTGAAGTCGTCACGCACCACTACGATGCAGCGGGGCGCCTCGAGCGAATGACGTCGAGCCACGGCGGCGAAGTCCTGTCCACCGCGGACTACGACCTCCTGGGTCGTCCCCTGGAGCTGCGCCACGGAAACGGCGTGACGGATTCGTTCGAGTACTACGGAAGCGAGGAGTCGCATCGACTGCGTCGTGCTGGATCGGCATCGAGCACGTTGCAGGTGACGGACCTCGAGTACCGCTACGGCGGCCCGAGCGATCTCCACGTGGGGCGCATCGAAGAGATCATCGACCACGACGATGCCCAGGCGGCGCTATCGAACGATGCTTCGTATCACTACGACGGACTCGGGCGTCTGCGGCGGGTGGACTGGCGCTCGGACGGCTCGACCTCCAACGACGAGACCTTCGACTACAGCGTGATCGGCAACCTGATGGCGAAGAACGGCGCCGCCTTCACGTACGACCCCGTCAAGCCACATCAGGTCGTCAGCGCGAGCGGCGTCGACTATGGATTCGACGAGAACGGCAACCAGGTGACGCGCACCGCAGGCTCAACGGTCCAGAGCCATGCGTTCGACCGACTCGGTCGTCTGCGGACCGTTACCCGCGAGGCGCAAGCCGTCACCTTCACCTACGGCGCGGACGATCGCCGCATCGCGACGACGCGTCCCGACGGCACACACGTCCGCTACTTCAACCGCTGGGCGGAGAGCCGCGACGGGCGGCTCATCAAGTACTACTGGGTCGGCGACCGCCTGTTCGCTTCACGCGACGTCCCAGGCGTCGCGTACTCCGAGTCGCCGCCCGGGCGGCCGGCGCCCTCGCCGCCGTGGCTCGCGCCGCTGCTGCTCGGCGTCTTCGGCGGCGTGGTGATCCTGATCGTCTTCGCGCCGGGCCCGGGCGAGCGACGCATCCTCGTATGGGTCGCGCCGGCGCGCGCGGCGGGAACCAGCGCGCTGCTCCTCCTTGCCTCCACGCCGCTTCTTCTCGCGCCCGAGGACTGCGGCGGCGGGCCCGTCGTGCGGCACTACCACCTCGACCACTTGGGCTCCGTGCTCGCGAAGACCAACGAGCTGGGTGGGATCGCGCTCCAAGTCCGCTACCGCGTCTACGGCGAGGAGCGCGGCCACTACTCGGGAGGCGGGATCGCGATCCTGACAGCTGCCGCGGATCGCCACGAGTGGACCGGCTACGAGCGCGAGCACGAGATCGGGCTCGACTACGCCGGCGCGCGCTTCTACGACGCGGCGATCGGGCAGTTCCTCTCGCACGACCCGATGCGCCAGTACGCGAGCCCGTACGCGTACGGCCCCGGCGATCCGGTGAACGGGATCGACCCGGACGGGCAGCTCTTCGGGTTCCTCGGGAAGGTCTTCAAGGGCCTCAAGAACCTGCTGGGCGCGGCGAGCGACGCGATCGACCGCGCGCTGCCGTCGAACGTCTCGGGGAGCTTCGGGATTGGCTACACGGTGCGGTTCGGCGGCGGCGGCCGTGCCAGCGGAGGACGTGGCGGGGCCGGGGAGAGCAACGCAGCGCAGCGACGACAGGTCGGAGAAGCCTTGGCGGGCTACTCGCGAACGGCGGTGCAGGCCGTCGTGCTCGCGCGGGGCAACGTGGCGGCGGCGACGGCGGTGTTTCCGGTTGCGGTGACGGTGAGTGGAGCGTCGGGCGCGTCGTCCCAAGGGCGGGATCGCTTGACAGGCGCCGACGCAGAGTACCTCCGCGAATGGACGCGTCGGATGCCGGAGGTAAGAGACGTGCCGAGCGATGTCGAGATCGCCATTCGCGAGACCTTCGCGGGTACAGCGCTCGAAGGTGCTGCCGGCGCATATGTCAGAGGGACGGACACGATTCTCTTGGCGCAAGACAAGTTGTTCAACATGGCTCAGGCCGCTGGAATACTCGTCCATGAGAACGAGCATCGGGCTCGACCCGTTGCTTCCGTCGTCACCCAGGTCCAAGACGCTTGGTATGGCTTGAGAGGATTTGAGACCGACCGACCCGGCACATATCACTACAACTACTTCTGGAGCGTTGGGAACCGAGCCGAACAGCTTTACCGTCGACAAGCTTTCGAAGGGAGAGTTCCGCTTCGATTCGGGCTCGCACCATGATGAAGCGAATGTCACGATTGCACGTAGCCTTGGCAATCACGGTCGGTCTTGCCGCTTGCTCTGACGACGAGAGACCGGGCAAGAGACAGCTCACGGTAGAGCGGGTAGGTGCGCTTTCATCAGCGGCGATCATCTTCGAGCAGCAGTTTGGGACTCTGCCGCGAGACATCGAGTCACTTGGCAGCGTTGGTGCTCCATACTTCGACGCGTCGTTCGTAGTCGATGGCTGGGGAAATGCGATTGCGTACGAGCACCTCTCCGATCCTCGTGGGGACCGATTCAGGTTCTGTTCGCCGGGACAAGACCAAGACATGCAACTCGAGAGCGACAACATATGCTCGGAATGGTTGGACATCGGTGAACGTGCTGGCGTGCCTCAACGATAAGTCCCAAGGGCAGCAGTGCAGCCCTGGACTCGACCGGGCACGCAAACGTCTCGACCGGACCGGCCGCGATCCCGATCGGGATGACGACGAGCTTCGGAGGGCGATCGGCGACAGCTTCCGGGGGCGAGATCACCGGTGGCGGCAAGGGCGCCGAGCGGGTGAATCCAGGGGCAGCACAGCGTGACGCGCACGTTGCGCCCGGGGTGGAGGCGGATGCGCCGAAGGCGGTGCAGGTCGCGGTGCAGAACGGGGAGGCGGCGACGGGAAGTCGGGGGCCCGAAGGATCGGATCGTGCCTGCTCAGTCGTCTGGGATGCCAATTGAGCCTGCTGCTGGGTAGCGCGCAATCATGGTGAACTCGTCCTGTGGCTTTGCGCCGGCGCGCGCGGCGGGCATCGAGTCGCACCCGGCCGCGGCCACGCCGCTCAGCCGGCGGGCCGGCGCTGCGCGCGGTAGCGGCGGATCAGCGCGTTGGTGGACGAATCGTGTGCGAGCGTCGGCTCGGCGTCGCTCTCCAGCTCCGGCACGATGCGGCCCGCGAGCTGCTTGCCGAGCTCGACGCCCCACTGGTCGAACGGGTTCACGTCCCAGACGACGCCCTGCACGTAGACGGCGTGCTCGTAGAGCGCGACGAGCGCGCCGAGGATCGCGGGCGTCAGCTGCTCGGCGAGGATCGTCGAGCTCGGGCGATTGCCCTCGAAGACGCGGTGGGGCACGAGCGCATCGGGCGTGCCGTCGGCGCGCACCTCGTCCGCCGTCTTGCCGAACGCGAGCGCCTCGGTCTGCGCGAAGACGTTCGCCATCAGCAGGTCGTGATGGCGCCCGAGCGGGTGGTGCGAGCGCGCGAACGCGACGAAGTCGCACGGCACGAGCTTCGTGCCCTGGTGGAGGAGCTGGTAGAAGCTGTGCTGTCCGTTGGTGCCCGGCTCGCCCCAGTAGATCGGCCCGGTCTCGTAGTCCACGCGCGCGCCGGCGAGCGTCGTGCTCTTGCCGTTCGACTCCATCGTCAGCTGCTGGAGATAGGCGGGGAAGCGCTTCAGATACTGGTCGTAGGGCAGCACCGCGATCGTCTCGGCGCCGAAGAAGTCCGTGTACCAGACCGCGAGCAGGCCCATCAGCACGGGCAGGTTGCGCTCGGGAGGCGCCGTGCGGAAGTGCTCGTCCATGGCGTGGAAGCCGGCGAGCATCTCGCGGAAGCGCGCCGGTCCGATCGCGATCATCGTCGAGAGGCCGATCGCCGAGTCCATCGAGTAGCGGCCGCCCACCCAGTCCCACATCTCGAACATGTTGGCGACGTCGATGCCGAACTCGCGGACGAGCTTCGCGTTGGTGGAGACGGCGGCGAAGTGGCGCGCGATCGCCGCCTCGTCGCGCAGCGCGGCGAGGCACCACGCGCGCGCCGTGTGCGCGTTCGCCATCGTCTCCTGCGTGGTGAAGGTCTTCGACGCCACGACGAAGAGCGTCTCGGCGGGGTCGAGGTCGCGCGTCGCCTCGGCGAAGTCGGTGGCGTCGACGTTCGACACGAAGCGGAACGTCATGTCGCGCGCCGAGAAGGCGCGCAGCGCCTCGTACGCCATCACCGGGCCGAGATCCGAGCCGCCGATGCCGACGTTCACGACGTTGCGGATGCGGCGCCCGGTGTGGCCGGTCCACGCGCCGCTGCGGATCCGCTCGGCGAAGTCCGCCATGCGCGCGAGCACGGCGTGCACGTGCGGCACGACGTCGGCGCCGTCGACGAAGATGCGCCGGCCCTGCGGCGCGCGCAGCGCCACGTGCAGCACCGCGCGGTTCTCGGTCGCGTTGATCTTGTCGCCGCGAAACAGCGCGTCGATGCGCTCGCGCAGCCCGCACTCGCCGGCGAGCGCGACGAGCAGCCGCAGCGTCTCGTCCGTCACGCGCTGCTTCGAGTAGTCGAGGTAGAGCCCCGCCGCCTCCGCGACGAGCCGCTCCCCCCGCCCCGGATCCCCCGCGAACAGCGCACGCAGGTGCACGCCGCGCACCTCCGCGAAGTGCCGCTCCAACGCCTTCCACGCCCCGAGACTCCGCAGCCGCGCCACCGCCATCGATCGCCTCCACCGGATCGACTCCGTGTAGCCGATCGCCCCGCGCCTTTCGACCGCCCGTGAACGCGAGCTCCGAGCACCGACCGCAGCCAACACGCCTCGTTTCCCGCGTAGCGAGCCGCAGGCGAGCGGCGAGCCCCATAAGGCTCGCGGTGGTACACGAAGGGCGCAGCCCGATCGGAGAAGCCGTCTTGACCCGCGCCCGCCACACGATGCTCGCGTTCGCGCTCGCCGCGATGGCGATCGCGTACCTCGACCGCGTGTGCATCTCGACGGCGGCGCCGGCGATCAAGGCGGACCTCGGCCTCAGCGACACCCAGATGGGATGGGGGTTCAGCGCGTTCACGATCGCGTACGCGCTGTTCGAGGTGCCGAGCGGCTGGCTCGCCGACCGCTTCGGCGCGCGCTGGATGCTGACGCGCATCGTGCTGTGGTGGTCGGCGATGACCGCGCTGACGGGCGCGGCGCGCGGGCTCGGCTCGCTCGTCGCGCTGCGCTGGCTGTTCGGGATGGGCGAAGCGGGCGTGCTGCCGAGCCTCGCGCGCGCCTTCGGGCGCTGGCTGCCGGTGCGCGAGCGCGGCCGCGCCTTCGGGCTCACGATCATGGCGGGCGCGCTCGGCGGCGCGGCGACGCAGCCGCTCGTGGTCGCGATCCTGCAGCAGGTCTCGTGGCGGCACGCCTTTCCGCTCTTCGGCGCGGTCGGCGTGGTGTGGGCGGCGGCGTGGTTCGCGTGGTTCCGCGACGACCCGCGCGAGCACCGCGGCGTCGACGCGGCGGAGCGCGCGGAGATCGGCGAGCCGGCGCACGACGCCGCGCACCCGCCGGTGCCGTGGGCGATGCTCGTGCGCAGCCGCAACCTGTGGGCGATCTGCGCGATGTACTTCGGCGCGATCTACGGCTGGTACTTCTATCTCACCTGGCTGCCGACGTACCTGCTGCGCGCGCGCGGCTTCGAGCTCGGCGCGGTCGGCTGGCTCGCGGCGCTGCCGCTGCTCGGCATCGCGGCCGGCTCGCTGGCGGGCGGCCTGCTCGCCGATGCGCTGACGCGCCGCTTCGGCGCGCGCGTCGGGCTGCGCGCGCCGGGCCTGGTCGGAC
>QEVM01000131.1 GCA_003576805.1 Pseudomonadota bacterium
GCGGCGATCGGCTCGCGGCTCACGCCTCCTCCTCGCCCGCGCGCGGCGCGCGGATCCCGACCGCGCGCTCCACGGCGCGCAGGCGGCGCAGCGCGTCGGGCAGCCGCGCGAGCGCCGACATCGTGCGGTGCCAGGCGCGCTCGGGCATCGCGGGCGCGCCGAACAGGCGCGCGCCGGCCGGCACGTCCTTGTGTACCGCCGTGCGCCCGCCGAGGAACGCGCCCGCGCCGATCCGCAGGTGTCCCGTGGTGCCCGTCTGCCCCATCAAGATCGCGCCGGCCTCGACCACCGTGGAGCCGGCGAGACCCGACTGGCCGACCAGGATCACGTTCTCGCCGACGTCGCAGTTGTGCGCCACCACGCAGAGGTCGTCGATCTTCGCGTTGCGCCGGATGCGCGTCGTCCCGAGCGTGGCGCGGTCGATCGCGGCGAGCGCGCCGATCTCCGCGTCGTCCTCGATCACGACGCGCCCGATCTGCGGGATCTTCGCCGGGCGGCCCTGCTCGTCGAAGGTGTAGCCGAAGCCGTCGGCGCCGATCGCGGCGCCGGAATGCAGCACCACGCGGTCGCCGAGCTCGGTCTCCTCGCGCAGCACGCAGCCGGCGTGGATCTCGCAGTCGGCGCCGATCTTCACGTCGGGATAGAGCACGACGTGCGGGTGCACGATGCTGCGCGCGCCGACCGAGCAGCGCGCGCCGATCACCGCGTACGCGTCGATGCACGCGCTCGGGTCGACGTGCGCGTCGGGCGCGACGACGGCGGCCGGGTGCACGCCCGCGGGCGGCCGGTCGCGCAGCGCGAGCTGCGCCACGGCGCGCGCGAAGTCGAGGTCGGGGCGCGGCGAGCGGATCGCGGGACGCCCGCCGGTGTCGACGCTCGGCGGCGCGATCGCGGCGCCGGCGCCCGAGCGCGCGAGCGCCCCCGCGTAGCGCGGGCCGCGCACGAACACGAGATCGCCGGGGCCCGCGTCCTCGAGCGACGCGACGCCGCGCACGACCCACGCCGCGTCGCCTTCGAGCGGGCGGCCGAGCCGCGCCGCGAGATCGCCGAGCGCGGTGGCGCGGAAACGGGGCACGCGGGAGCGTGCCTCAGCGCGCCAGCAGGACGGCGAGCGGCGAGCTGCGCACCACCGCCGCCGAGTTGGATCCGAGGAAGTACTCGTGGATGCGGCTGCGGCCGAACGCGCCCATCACGATCATGCCGGCGTTCGCCTCGCGCGCGGCGTCCACGATCTTCGCGTCGGGGCGGCCGAGCGTGGAGGCGGCCTCGCGCACGGGCACGCTCGCGCCGCCCAGCAGGCGGCGCACCTCGTCGAAGCGCGCGGCGGAGCGGCCCTTGTCCTTCGAGTCCACGAAGACGTGGATCGCGGCGCCGAGCCGGCCGGCCAGCTCGACGGCGAGCCGCGCCGCGATGCGCGAGCCGGGCGAGCCGTCGAAGGCGAGCAGGATCGGACCGGTCAGCTCCGCGCCGGCGGGCACGACGATCGCGGGCTTCGACGTCTTGCGCAGGAAGCCGTCGACGGTGGAGCCGATCAGCGCGGTGCGGAACGACGCGTGCTCGCCGTCGCGGCCGATCACGACGAGATCGCTCTGCTTCGAGCGCTCGACGAGCAGGTCGTCCGCGATGCCGCGCAGCGTCTCGCACGCGCAGGCGACGTTCTTCTCGCGCGCGCGCTCGCCGAGCCGGCGGCACGCCGCCTCGGCGCGCGCGCCGAGGAAGGCGTCGACCGCGTCGAGCGGCGGCGGCGTCACGTTCAGCGTCGCGGCGCGCATGCCGCCGGTCCAGCGGTCCTCGACGACCGACACGCCGGCCACGCGCGCACCGAGTCCGGCCGCGAGCGCGACGCCGTAGCGTTCGGCCGACGCAGCCACCTCCGAGCCATCCGTCGCGACCAGCACCGTCTCGATCATGCGCAAACCTCGCGTCGCTCGCGTTCGTCCATCCGACCGGTCCCGCTCCGCGGACGCTTCAAGAGAGCCAGCGGCCGATCGGAGTGCCCCACACGAAGTGCAGGAGCCGCCGCAGCCAGCGGACCTTGCGCGCCTCGTACGGGAACCACAGCAGCTCCGACTTCGCGCCGAAGCGATCCACGACGATCGACTGGACGTGACAGTAGCCTTTGAGGCCCATGTCGCCGTTCACGCGTCCGATGCCGCTCGCCTTGACGCCACCGAACGGCGACTCCGCGATGCCGTAGGTGACGAGGCAGTCGTTGACGACCGCGCAGCCCGACTCGATGGCGCGCGCGAGCTCGGCGCCGCGCCGCTTGTCGCGCGACCAAACGCTCGCGTTGAGGCCGTAGCCGGAGTCGTTCGCGAGGCGCAGCGCCTCGGCCTCGTCGCGCACGCGCATGATCGGGAGCAGCGGGCCGAAGCTCTCCTCGCGCATCACGAGCATGTCGTGGTCGACGTCGACGAGCACGGTCGGCTCGTAGTAGAGCCCCTCGTAGCGCGGGTTGCGCCGGCCGCCGGTCAGCACGTGCGCGCCGCGCCGGCGCGCGTCCTCGACGTGGCGCTCGACGACGTCGAGCTGCGGCGCCCAGATCATCGGTCCGACGTCCGCCTCGCCGCCGCTGCCCTGGCGCAGCCTGCCGGTGTGCTCGACGACGCGGCGCACGAACTCGTCGGCGACGGCGTCCACCACGTAGACGCGTTCGGTGGAGACGCACACCTGCCCCGCGTTGGCGAACGCGCCGTACACGGCGCCCGCGGCGGCGCGCTCCACGTCGGCGTCGGCGCACACGATCATCGGGTCCTTGCCGCCGAGCTCGAGCGTGCAGGGAATCAGCGCGCGGCCGCACGCCTCCGCGATCTTGCGTCCGGTGCGCTCGCTGCCCGTGAACGAGACCTTGTCGACGCCGGCCTCGACGAGCGCCGCGCCGGTCGCGCCGTCGCCGACCGCGCACGCGACGAGCCCGTCGGGCAATCCGGCCTCGCGGAACAGCGCCTCGACGAGGCGGCCCGTCGCCGGCGTCGCCTCGGAGGGCTTCAGCACCACGCCGTTGCCGGCCGCGAGCGCCTGCACCGTCGGGTTGAGCGCGAGGATGAACGGGAAGTTCCAGGGCGTGATGATGCCGACGACGCCGAGCGGCTTGTAGACGAGCTTGAGCTTCTTCGACTTGAGCAGGTGCAGCGGCAGCGTGCGGTCGGCGAGCACGCGCTTCGCTCGCTTCGCGTAGAACTCGATCGCGTCGGCGGCGGGCAACAGCTCGCTCGAGAGGATCTCGACGGCGGGCTTGCCGGTCTCGCGCTCGATCGTCGCCGCGAACTCCGCCTCGCGCGCGAGCAGCACGCGCAGTGCGCGCCGGAGCCGCCGCGCGCGCTCGGCGAAGCCGGCGGCGGCCCACTCGCGCTGCGCCTTGCGGGCGCGTTCGACCGCCGCGCGCACGTCCTCGGGACGCGCCGCCTCCCAACTCTCGAGCGGCTCGAGCGTCGCGGGGCTGCGGGTCTGCCAACGACGCGGCTCGGCGGGCGCGTCGGACAGCCACTCCACGATCGCCATTGCCGCTCCCTCCCGCGGGGTCGAAGAAGCTGCGAGGGTACGAGACCCCGCGGGAAAATGTCAATCAGAGAGAACGGCTGCGACGACGGTCGGTTGCGCGCCGCGAAGCGACGTGCGAAATCGCCAACCATGTCGACGACCGCCGCGCACGCCGCGCTCGCGAACGCCGAACGCTCCGCGTCGGCGGAGCGCGCGGCGGCGCTCGCGCTGCTGCGGCGGCATCCCGCGCTCGCCTCGCTCCCGCGCGTCGCGCTGACCGCGCTGCCGACGCCCGTCGAGCCGCTCGCGCTCGCGGGCGTCGCCGCCGGCGCGCTCTGGGTGAAGCGCGACGACCGCTCCAGTCCGGTGTACGGCGGCAACAAGCCGCGCAAGCTCGAGTTCACGCTGGCCGCGGCGCGCGCGCACGGCAGCCGGCGGCTCGTCACGACGGGCGGCATCGGCACGCACCACGGGCTCGCCACCGCGATCTTCGGGCGCGCGCTCGGCATGCGCACGACGGTCGTCGTGGTGCCGCAGCCCGTGACCGCACACGTGCGCGAGCAGCTGCGCGGGCTGCAGGCGTTCGGCGCCGAGCTGCTGCCGGCGGGCGGCATCGCCGCGGCGGCGGCGCAGGTGATCCGCGCCTTCGCGCGCGCGACGCTGCGCGGCGAGAAGCCGTTCTGGGTCGCGACGGGCGGCTCGTCGGCGCTCGCCGACGTCGGCTTCGTGTCGGCGGCGTTCGAGCTGGCCGAGCAGATCGCGGCGGGCGCGCTGCCCGAGCCGGCCGAGATCTACGTGCCGATCGGCAGCGGCGGCACGCTCGCGGGCCTCGCGCTCGGACTGCGGCTCGCGGGCCTGCGCGCGCGCGCCGTCGGCGTGCTCGTCACCGACATCCTGCCGCCGACGCCCGCGCGGCTCGCGCGCCTCGCGAACGCGTCGCTCGCGCTGCTCCGGCGCCACGATCCGTCGATCGCGGCGGCGCCGATGACGGCCGCCGACTTCGAGGTCGCGCGCGCGCAGCTCGGCGCCGGCTACGGCGCCGCCACCGCGGCGGGCGAGGCGGCGTCCGCGCTCGCCCGCGACGCCGGGCTCGCGCTCGAGACGACCTACACCGCGAAGTGCCTGGCCGAGCTGCTGGCGCGCCTCGCGGACGGACGCGCCCGTACGCCGGCGCTGTTCTGGAACACGTACAACTCGGTGGACTACCGCGCCGCGGCGCCGGCCGCGCCGCCGGAGTCGGAGCTGCCCGCGGCGATCCGCCGCTGGCTGGCGGAGGCGGAGCGATGACGGCCGTCACGCGGCGGAGCTTCCTCGCGCTCGCCGGCAGCGGCGCCGCGCTGGCGTCGCTCGCGAGCCTGCGCGCGCTGCCCGCCGCGGCGGCCGGCGCGAACGCCGCGACGTCCGCGTTCTTCGCGCCGCGCGAGCGCGAGGTCCTGACCCAGGTGGTCGAGCGCATGGTGGACACCGGCGCGCCCGCCGCGCCGCCGGTGCGCACGACGCGCACGATCGACACGATCGACGCGCTTTGCGCCGGCCTCGATCCCGCGACGACCGCGCCGCTCCCCGCGCTGCTGCGGCTCGTCGAGTGGGGTCCCGTGCTGTTCGAGCGGCGCTTCGCGCGCTTCACGTCGCTCGGCGCGGCGGGACAGGACGCCGCGCTCGCGGGCTGGATGACCAGCGGCCTCGCGCTGCGCCGCATGGGCTTCTACGCGCTGCGCAACCTCGCGCTGCTCGGCTACTGGAGCCAGGACGAGACGTGGCCGCTGATCGGCTACGCGGGACCGCTGATCCGCCGCCCGAGGATCCACGCATGATCGAGACGCTGATCGGACGGCGCGACGACCAGACGGCGCGCGCCGACGTGTGCGTGATCGGCTCGGGCGCGGGCGGCGCGGTGGCGGCGGCCGAGCTCGCGAGCGCCGGGCTCGACGTCGTCGTGCTGGAGCAGGGACACCACTGGACGTCGGCCGACTTCACCCAGCGCGAGGACGAGATGCTGCCGCGCCTCTTCGAAGAGGCCGGCATGCGCCAGACCGAGGACGGCTCGGTGATCGTGCTCCAGGGCCGCTGCGTCGGCGGCTCGACCGTGCACAACCTCTGTTACGCGTTCCGCACGCCCGACCCGATCCTGCGCCTGTGGCGCGAGGAGCACGGCGTCGCGGAGCTGACGCCCGACGCGATGGCGGCGTCGTTCGAGCGCGTCGAGCGCAACGTCAAGGTGAAGGACATCCGGCCGGACGAGGTCAACGCGCTCAACGCCGTGATCCGGCGCGGCACCGAGAAGCTCGGCTGGTCCGGCTTCGTCACGCGCCACAACCGCGAGGGCTGCGTGCAGTCGGGCTACTGCATCCTCGGCTGCTCGTACGACGCGAAGCAGTCGATGCTCGTCACCTACGTGCCGCGCGCGGACCGCGCCGGCGCGCGCATCTGGGCCAACGCGCGCGCCGAGCGCATCGACGTCGCCGGCGGCCGCGTGCGCGGCGTCGCCGGGCGCGTCGTCGATCACGCCGGCCGCCCGGGCGCGCGCATCGACGTGCGCGCGCCCGTCGTCGTGCTGGCGGCGGGCGCGGTGGCGTCGCCGGAGCTGCTGCTGCGCAGCGGCGTCGCCAATCGCAGCGGGCTCGTCGGGCGCGGCCTGCACCTGCACCCCTCGGTGATGGTCGCGGGCTTCTTCGACGAGAAAATCGACGCCCATCGCGGCATTCCGCAGAGCTACTACGTCGACGAGTTCATCGACCTCGAGCGCGATCCGCACCGCGGCTACGTGCTGATGCCGATCGCCGGCTTCCCGGGCCTCACCGCGGCGAACATGCCCGGCTTCGGCCGCGATCACTTCCGCTGGATGCAGGGCTTCGACCGGATGGCGGGCCTGCTCGTGCTGCTGCACGACCAGAGCGAGGGCTCGGTGACGCCCGGCGCGCAGCCCGGGCGCCCGCGCATGCGCTACGCGCTCACCGACGAGGACCGGCGCCAGCTCGCCGAAGGCGTCGTGCACTGCTGCGAGGTGCTGCTCGCCGCGGGCGCGCGCGAGGTGGTCGTTCCGTACTGGATCGATCCTCTCGTGCTCCGGCCCGGCGACGACCTCTCGCGCATCCTCGCGCGCGGCGTGCGCCAGGGCGAGATCCCGATCGCGTCGACGCACCCGCAGTCCACCTGCCGCATGGGCGGCGATCCGCGCAGCTCTGTGCTCGGGCCGTGGGGCGAGTCGCACGAGGTGCGCGGGCTGTTCGTCGCCGACATGAGCGTGTTCCCGACGTCGCTCGGCGCGCCGCCGCAGATCACGACCGCCGCGCTGGCGGATCGCACCGCGCAGCACATCCGCGAGCATTGGTCCCGGCTGACGGCGGGGTGACGGATCGCGTCAGGACGGCTCGCCGTTCGGATGGACGCCGGCGACCCAGTGCAGCACGTCGGTCTCGGTGACGAGACCGATCAGCTCCTCGCCGTCCACCACCGGCAGGCAGCCGATGCGATGGTCGGCCATCAGACGCGCGGCGAGCTGGATGCTGGCGTCGGGGTCGATCGTGATCGCCGGCGACGACATCACCTGCGCGATCTCGATCGCGTGCAGGAACGCGCGGCGCGCCTCCACGCCGGACACGCCGAGCTCGGAGAGCGAAGCGCGCAGCAGATCGCGCTGCGAGAGCACCCCGACGAGCTTGCCGCCGTGGACCACCGGCATGTGGCGCACGCGGCCGAGGGTCATGATATCCTCGACCGTCGACAGACGTTCGGTCACGCTGACCGTGACGATCTTGGTCTGCATGATCTCTCGAACCCGTTCGCGGGATCGCGTCGGAAGGCCCGTCGAAGCGCGCATTGGGCCGCGCACTTTGCCGCCCGCCTTCTCGCGTGATCGGCCGCGCGCCGCGACGCGCACCGAGGCTCCGCTCATTCCGCTCTCCTCCACCCGCGGCGACGACCGAGCGTGACGACCGCGGGCAGCCCACCTTACCAGCTACGACGACGATCAGGTCGGGAAATCGATTCAGATGGCGGCTGCGCGAGGCAAACGAGGAACGGCGCGCGCGGGACGGCGCACCACGCGCGAGCCCGACTCGGGCGCACAAGGCGAGAGCGCGCGGATCGTCCCGGACTTGCTGCGCCGCGCGCTCGGCTTCGGCTTCTCCGGCTTCTTCACCACCGAGGAGCTGCTGCGCAAGGCGTTCGGCGACTCGGTGCCGCGCGAATGGGTCGAGTTCGCCGCGACGCAGACCGAGCGCGCCCGCCGCGACTTCGCCGAACGCATCGCCGGCGAGCTGCGCAGGTCGCTCGACGCGATCGACCTCGAGCAGCTCGCCGAGCGCATGCTGCGCGATCACACCATCGAGATCGACGCCCGCATCCGGTTCGTCCGGAAGGAGCCCGGTGACGCGCGCGCCAGCGATCTGCGCATCCGGGTGTCCGACGACCGGGCCGGCGATCCGGACGGAGAGAGCTCTTGAGTCGAACGACGACGCGGCCGGGCGCGATGCGCTTCGTGTTGCCGGGCATCCTGCTCGCGCTCACGATCGCATGGGCGTTCGGGATCCATCACGGACTCGGCCCGCGCCCGGAGGTGCCCGACAGCGCGCTGCGTTGGTGGTCGCCGCGCGGCTCGCTCACGAACGCGCTGATCGGCTCGTCGTGGGAGTGGTTGCTCGAGGAGCGCGCGAAGGGGATGGCCGTGTTCGGCCTCCCCGTGCTGCTGCTCGCGGCGGGCGTGTTCGCGACGACGCGCTCGGCGCTCGCGCGCGTCGCCGCGGGGATCGCCGTCTTCGCGACCTTGCTGTTCCTCTACTACGCGCTCGGCACCGGCGTGACGCAGGTCGCGTGGACCTTCTTCCACTGGCGCGCGTCGGGCACGATGCTCGCCGTCGCCGCGGTGATGGGCTGCGCGATCGGTTCGCCGTGGCTCGCGGCGAGCTGGCTCCGGCTCGGCTGGCCCGCGCGACTCGCCTGGTTCGCGCCGATCGTCGCGCTGGTGCTGCTGATCGAGCGCAACGTGACGGGCACCAATCCGTCGCTGCCGTTCGCGATCTCGCCGTGGCCCGCCGTGCAGGTCTTCGGCTTCGAGGCGATCGGCACCACGATCGCCGCCCAGCTCGCCGGCGTGGCGCTCGCGCTCGTCGGCGTGCGCGCGTGGCGCAAGACCAAGGGCCTCGCGACCGGCGCGCTCGCGCTGCTCGCGGGCGTCGCGACGCCCGCGCTCGCGTGGCGCGCGCTCGGCTCGCTCGAGCTGCTGCCGTTTCGCGTGACGCAGGAGCGCATGGCCGGCGCGGCGATCGCGTGCGCCGTCCTGATCGCGCTCGCCGCCGTGAGCGTCGGCTTCGATCCGAAGCGGCTGCGCCGGCGCGCGCTGCACCTCGCGGTCGCGGCGGCGCTGGTCGGGATCCCGCTCTTCGTCGGCACCGCCTGGGCGCGCTGGGACTACACGCGCACGCGCGACGGCGAGGCGCAGCGCATCATCGAGGCGCTGGCCGAGTACTACGCGCAGGAGTCGATCTATCCCGACTCGCTCGACGAGCTGGTGGCGAGGGGACTGCTGCCGCGCGTGCCGGCGCCGCGCATCGGGTTCGCGCTGCCCGACGCCGACACGAGCTTCACCTACCAGGCCTTCGGCACGAGCTACCTGCTGGAGTTCTCGGCGCCGCGCTGGGTGCAGTGCGCCTACAACCCGCCGTACCTGGACGAAGAGGAGAGCGAGCCGGTGGCGGCGTCCGAGCCGGATCCGGACGAGGTCGCCGAAGACGACCTGGGCGGCGGCGCGTGGTCGTGTCCCTCGAAGCCGCCGGAGCTCTGGTGACCGCATGACGCTCGCCTGGCCCATCCCGCCCGCGGCGCAGCAGCGCGTGCTGCGCGCGCGCCGCATCGGGCTGACGGTCGGGCGCCTCTATCTCGGCCTCAAGGCGAACCAGATGCTGGCGCGCGGCCTCTCGCGCGAGCAGATGCGCGGCCGCTGGCAGCAGTTCCACCGCGACAGCGCCGAGGCGGTGTACGAAGCCGCGGTCGAGCTGCGCGGGCTGATCCTCAAGGGCTGCCAGTACCTCGGCGCGCGCGCCGACCTGATGCCGCGCGAGTGGGTGGAGGTGCTGGCGCGCCTGCAGGACCGCGTGCCCGCGCACGACCTGCCGGTCGTGCGGCGCGTGATCGAGACGGAGCTCGGCAGGCCGCTCGAAGGCGTCTTCCGCAGCTTCTCGGCGCGGCCGATCGCCTCCGCGTCGCTCGCGCAGGTGCACGAGGCGGTGCTGCGCGACGGGCGGCGCGTCGCGGTGAAGGTGCAGTACCCGGAGATCGCGGAGCTGGTGCGCACCGACCTCGCCAACCTGCGCGCGCTGTTCCGCGCGATCGACTGGCTGGAAGGCGACTTCGACCTCACCGCGCTCGTGGACGAGATGGGCCGCTACGTCCCGCGCGAGCTCGACTTCCTCGCCGAGGCGAGCAACGCCGAGCGCGCGGCGCGCATGTTCGCGGACCGCGACGACGTGCGCGTGCCCGCCATCCACCGCGCGTTCAGCACGCGCCGCGTGCTGGTGATGGAGTTCATCGACGGCATCAAGATCACGAGCCGCGACGAGCTCGACGCGGCCGGCGCCGACGTGCCGGGCGTCGTGCGCACGCTGGTCGAGGCCTGGTGCGAGCAGGTGCTCGTGCACGGCTTCTTCCAAGCGGATCCGCACCCGGGCAACCTCCTGGTCGAGCGCGGCACGCACAAGCTGGTGCTGCTCGACTTCGGCCTCGCGAAGGACCTGCCGGAGGGCTTCCGCGCGCAGGTGCTGCGGCTGCTGATGGCGCTGCTGCGCCGCGATCCCGCCGAGATGGCCGACGTGCTCGTCGAGCTCGGCTTCGCGACGCGCGACGGCTCGCGCGAGTCGCTCGTCGCGCTCGCCAAGGTCGGGCTGTCGATCGCGACCGAGCTGGCGACGCGCGGCTCGATCGGCCCCGAGCGCCTCGAGGCGATCGGCGAGGAGCTGCTCGCCGAAGTGCGCAGCAAGCCGCTCGTGCGCATCCCGACGCACATCGTGCTGCTCGGGCGCACGCTCGGACTGCTCTCGGGACTCGCGCAGCAGCTCGACGCCGGCGTCGACCCGATGCGCATCGTGTTCCCGTACGTCGTCGGCGGCGCGCTGCCCGTGGCGCAGCCCGCGTAGCCGCGCGGAGATGGGCTCGCTCGCGCGCGACGGGCGCCCTCCCCTGCGGCTCGGCCTCGCGCTCGGCGGTCCCGCCGACGCCGCGTCGTGGCGCACGACCGCGGCGCTCGCCGAGTGGGCCGACGCCGCCGGCTTCGACTCGCTCTGGCTGCCGGAGGGCCACCTGCGTGCCGGCGCGACGTCGGCGCCGCTCGTCGCGCTGGCCGCGATCGCCGCGCGCACGCGGCGGCTGCGGCTCGGGACCACGTCGCTGCTGCTCTCGATCCACGCGCCCGCCCGCGTCGCGGCGGACGTCGCCGCGCTCGACCAGCTCTCGAGCGGCCGCGTGATCCTCGGCGTCGGCCGCGGCTTCGAGCCCGCCATGTTCCAGGCGTTCGGCGTCGATCCGCGCGACAAGCGCGATCGCTTCGACGACGCGCTCGACGCGGTGCTCGCCGCGTGGCGCGGCCGCGACGCCGACGCCGCGCCGTCGATCCGGCCGCACCAGTCGCCGCACCCGCCGATCTGGGTGGCGGCGTTCGGCCCGAAGGGGCTGGCGCAGGCGGCGCGCCGCGGCCTGCCCTATCTCGCGTCGCCGCTCGAGAGCTTCGACGCGATCGCCAAGAACTTCGCGGACCACGCCGCGCAGCTGCCGGCCGGCGTGGACGTGCGCGCGCTCGCGGTTCCGGTGATGCGCACCGTACACGTGACGGCCGACGCGGCCGAGGCGCAGCGCGTGCGCGCCGCCGCGGAAGCGGAGTTCGCCACGATCGCTGCGCGCGCGCGCGGCGCGATCGCGGCGCGCGCCGCCGGCGCCGCGGCCGATCGGGTCCTGGTCGGCGAGCCCGCCGCCGTCGCCGACGCGATCGCCGCGTACCGCGAGGCGATCGGCATGGACCACCTGGTGGTGCGCCCGGCGCCGCGCACGAGCGACGCCGAACGGCGCGCGTCGCTCGCGCGGCTCGTCGAAGAGATCGCGCCGCGCTTCGCGGGAGCCTGACTTCGCTACGCCGCGCCGTCGTCGCGCGTGAACGTCACGAACGCCATCGCCGGGCGCTTCGAGTTCTCGCGCATCGCGAAGTGGAAGCCCTCGAAGCTCCAGCCCTGCGACACCCACTCGTTCAGGATGCGCTCGAGCTCGTCGTCGGCGACGTTGCTGGTCTCGATCACCTTGTACTGCAGCGGCACTGCGGATCTCCTCAGGCGGGCAGCCGGGCCGCCACGTCCTTCGCGGCGTAGGTGAGGATCAGGTCGGCGCCGGCGCGCTTGATCGAGAGCAGCGTCTCCGCCATCGCGCGCGGGCCGTCGATCCAGCCGCGCTCGGCCGCGGCCATCAGCATCGCGTACTCGCCCGACACGTGATACGCGGCGAGCGGCACGTCGAAGCGGCGCTTCGCCTCCGCGAGCACGTCGAGATACGGCAGCGCCGGCTTCACCATCAGCACGTCGGCGCCCTCGGCGAGGTCGAGCGCCATCTCGCGCAGCGCCTCGCGCTGGTTGGGCGGGTCCATCTGGTAGCCGCGGCGGTCGCCGAACGCGGGCGTGCTCTCGGCGGCCTCGCGAAACGGGCCATAGAACGCGCTCGCGAACTTGGCGGCGTACGCGACGATCGGCACGGACGCGAAGCCCGCGCCGTCGAGCGCCGCGCGGATCGCGGCGACGCGTCCGTCCATCATGTCCGACGGCGCCACCACGTCGGCGCCGGCGCGCGCGTGCGACAGCGCCGTCGCGGCGAGCCGCGCGAGCGAGGGGTCGTTCGCCACCTCGTCGCCGTCGAGCAGCCCGCAGTGACCGTGATCGGTGTACTCGCACAGACAGACGTCGGTCATCACGACGAGCTCGGGCGCGGCCCGCTTCGCCGCCGCGACGGCGCGCTGCACGACGCCGTCCGGGTCGTCGGCGCCCGAGCCGCGCGCGTCCTTCGCCGCCGGGATCCCGAACAGGATCACCGCCGGGATGCCGAGGTCCGCGACCGCCTTCGCCTCCTCGGCGATCTGGTCGGCCGACAGGCGACACACGCCGGGCATCGACGCGACCGGCTCGCGCACGCCGCGCCCCTCCACCGCGAACAGCGGCAGCACGAGGTCGTCGCGGCGCAGGTGCGTCTCGCGCACGAGCCGCCGCAGCGGCTCGCTGCGGCGCAGCCGCCGCATGCGGACGATCGGGAAGCTCATGCGGTTCCTCCTGTGCGGCTCGCCGCGAAGCGGCGCGCGAGCGCCTCGACGAGCGACTGCGCACTGGCCTCGTCGGGGATCACGTGCGGCGGGAGCCCGAGCGCGCGCAGCGCGGACGCGGTCGTCTCGCCGATCGCCGCGACGACGGCGCGCCGCGCGGCGGCCAGCGCGGCATCGTCGAGGCAGCCGGCGAAGCGCTGCGCGGCCGACGGACTCGCGAAGGTGAGCGCGTCGAGCTCGCCGGCGACCAGCGCCGCGCACAGCGCCGGCGCGTCGACGTCGGCGGGCACGGTCTCGTACACCGTGATCGCGTCCACCGCCGCGCCCGCCTCGCGCAGGCCGCGCACCAGCGTCTCGCGCGCGAGCGTGCCCTGCGGCACGAGGAGGCGGCGCCCCGCGACGCCGTC
>QEVM01000132.1 GCA_003576805.1 Pseudomonadota bacterium
CAGGGCCGCCGCGTGAGCCTGGCCGGCGCCCACGATCAGGAGGCCAGCCGCCAAAACACCCAACAACTTGCGCATGAAGGAGTCTCCTATTCCTCGGAAGAGTCTGCTGAGACCGCGGTCCCAAGCCGAACCAGCCCAGCCCTTGCGCACGGCACCCACCGCACAGTTCCAGGCTGGTCTCAGGCCTCATTTTCGCAAGCTGGGTGCCAACTCCTCCAGGTTTTCGCGATCACCCCAAGCCTTTGGAATCGCGCGGTTTTTCCTCACGATCGCACATGCGCCGAGATCTCGGCCGCGCGGAACGGAGGAAGTGCTTTTCCCCGCCAACGGAAAAACATCGTCCGCCGCGCAAAAGAAAGCGGCCACCCCTTGCGGGGTGGCCGCTCCTCGATTCGCGCAGTAGCCGCTGGCTACTTGCGAGCGCGGTTGCGGCCGAAGGCCACGAGGCCCGCGATGCCCGAGCCGAGCAGCATCAGCGTGCCCGGCTCCGGCACGAAGTGCAGGGTCATGACGCCGAAGGCCGGCAGCACGGCCGAGGCGCCGATGTTCGTGCTGATGAACACCGGGGTGACCAGGGTCACCGTGCCCGACGGGGCGCCCGTATTCGACAGCGGCGACACGCCGCCCATGGCCGTCGCGTCGCCGACCGCCGCGGTGCCGGTGGTCCACGGAGCGCCGACGACCGTCAGGTTCACCGCGCCCTGGACGAAGGCGGTGCCGCCCTGCCCGACGTTGTCGAGCGGGACGTTCAAGTTCTGCACTGCGGCCGAGCACGGGCCGAAGAGGCAGACCTTGGTCGTTCCGATGATCGGCATCGTGCCACCGAAGCCCGCGCCGCCGTCGCCCTGGAAGGCGCCGTCACCGTTGTGCGCGGTCACCTGCACGCCCGCGATCGGGAACGCGCCGGGGTCGGTCACCGGAACCACGAAGCCGGTCACCGCGAACGGCGACGCCGGAATTGCGAGGTTGGTCAGGTGGCCCGGACCGCTCGAGTTGTTGACGGTGGCCGTGCCGGCCCCGTTGATCACGACCGGGTCGAGCGTGGCGATCTGCACCGCGACGGAGCCGGTCCAGCCCAACTCCGCGGCCTGAGCCTGGCCCGCGACTCCGAGCGCCAACAGGCTTGCGGCGAGTGCGTACGACAACTTGCGCATGTTTCCTTCTCTCCTCGTTGCTCTCGCTTTCGGCGGCCGCCGGCCGGAACTGCGGCGTCGATCGACACACCGAATGGGGTTCGTGCGTTCACAAGCGAGGTGGCGACCCACGCCCGGGTGGTGGCAGCGTTTCTTTCGGGAGGACGACTTTTCTCGGGCGCACTCGCAGGTCCGGCGCTGAAACGGCGGCGGGCGGCGCCCCCGACCGGAACGCCGCCCGCAGATCGACTCGCAACGGGTGCGGCCGACTCGCGCCGGTTCTAGCGGCGGCGCGCGCCCGCTCGGACGAGCACCGCGAGGCCGGCGCCGACGAGCACCAGGGTTCCGGGCTCCGGTACGAAGTGGAGCGTCAGGAACCCGAACGCCGGCACGACGGCCGACGTCCCGATGTTCGTCGAGATGAAGACGGGCGTGACGAGCCGGATCGTCCCGGACGGCTGGAGCGTGGACGACGTCTGACCCTGCGGGCCGCGCGCGAAGCCTTTCGCGGTGAGCGAGCCGATCGCGACGGTTGCGGTCGTCCACGGCGCGCCGACGACGGTGAGGTTCACCGGGCCCGTCACGGCGGCCGAGCCGCCTTGCCCGAGCACCGAGATCGGCACGGAGAGGTTGGCGACCGGGTCGGCGTCGCAGTCCCCGAACAGACAGACCTTGGCGACGCCGAAGATCGGCAGGATGCCGCCGAGCGAGCCGCCGTTCTCCGCGACGCCGCCGGCCCCGTTGTGGGCGGTCGCGAGGACGCCGCGGATCGGCATCGCGACGGGATCGGTCACCGGCACGAGCAGTCCCGTCGTGCCGAACGGCGACGCCTCGAGCCGCATCGTCGCGAGGTGATCCGGATCGTCGGGGCGCGGCTCCACGAACGCGAAGCCAGAGCCGCTGATCGCGATCGCGTCGAGCGCGGCGATCTGGAGCTCGAGCTGGCCGGTGAAGGCCTGCACGCCGGCGC
The DNA here is from genome assembly GCA_003576805.1 of Pseudomonadota bacterium. Taxonomy (GTDB): domain Bacteria; phylum Myxococcota_A; class UBA9160; order UBA9160; family PR03; genus PR03. The sequence continues at coordinate 2,104 of QEVM01000132.1, forward strand.
GCGCTGCGCGCGGAGCGCCCGCCACCAGGATCCCGGCGGCGATCGCCGCCCAGGTTCCGATCCACCGCAAGTTTCGCCGCATCGCTCCGCCTCCTCGGGTTCGATCCGGCTCGAGCCGGACAAACCTGAGGTGGCCGCCTCGCTCCGCGCGTGGCGGAACGCCGCGGCGTGGCGGCTACTGGATGACGTACCCGAGCGCGCGCAGCTGGTTGAGCTCCATCTCGTTGAGCTCGACCTCCTGCGGTCCGCCCCAGGCGACCGCCGGCATCGCGAGGTAGTCGCGGATGGCCTGGTCCACCTCGGGCGGCAGCGACTTGCGTCCGTCGGGGCCCGCCACGGCGAGGTTCTTCGCCTCCCACGGGTCCGTCGAGTGGTCGTAGTACTCGACCTCGCCTTGCTTGCCTTCCATGGTCGGCTGGAAGGCGCGGATGTCGCCCCGCGTGATCATGATGAGCGGGTCGGGATCGGCGCTCGGACGTCCCCAGGAGCGGTCGATCTGCGCGAACGCCGGGCGGTCGAAGTCGGCTTGCGACCCGTTGGCGGCCGCCTCGATCAGCGGGACCAGCGAACGCCCGTCCGTGTTCTCGAGCGCCGGCAGCCCGAGCAGGTCGAGGACGGTCGGCCACACGTCGACGTTCGCGACGATCTCGGGCACGACGATCCCCTTCTCCAGCTCGAAGGGCAGCGCGAGGATGAACGGCACCTCGGAGACCTCGCGGTACAGCGTCTTCGCGTGTCCCTCGAGGCCGTGCTCGCGAAAGCCTTCGCCGTGGTCGGAGCTGACCACGATCACGGTCTTGCGGGCGAGATCCTGGTCCTGGAGCTGGCGCAGCAGCGCCCCGATGTTGCGGTCCACCCAGTGGATCGAGTTGTCGTACACGTCGGAGTAGCTCGTGCCGAACTTCGCCGACGCCTCGTCGTACGCGTACTGGTGGACGTCCATGTAGTGCAGGTAGAGGAAGAAGCGCTTGTGGCCGTAGGCGCGCAGGAACTCGCCCGCGGCCATCGTGAGGTCCTCGTCGGTGCCGATCAGCGGGCTCGCCGAGGGCGTGCGCTTCTGGAAGCGTTCGGGCGTCGCGTTCGGCTGGGGTCGCACGTAGGTGTTGAAGCCCTGCGCGAAGCCGAAGTTCGGAGCCACCCAGCCGTTGCGCCAGATGCCGGCGGTGTAGAAGCCGGCCTCCTGCAGGATCTCGGCGGGCAGCTTCGCCTCGGCCGGCAGCGAGTGCGACCAGCGCAGGATCCCGTTGCGCTGCGGCCACGTCGCCGTCAGCAGCGACGCCATCGACGCCTTCGTCCAGCTCGACTGGCTCACGACGCGGTCGAAGCGCACGCCGGTCCGCGCGAGGTAGTCGAGCACCGGGCTCGTCTGGCGCTCGTAGCCGTACGAATGCAGCCGGTCGGCGCGCAGCGTGTCGATCAGGATCCACACGACGTTGACGTCGTCCCGCTGCTTGAGCGCCTGGATCTCGTCGGGCGTGCCGCTCGGCCGCGGCGGCAGGCGCACCTCGAACTGCGTCAGCAGCAACACGACGAACAGCGCGCCCGCCAGCACGAAATAGGTCCACGGCGAGTCGAGGAGTCGCCTCAGCACGATCGGCCGCCCTCCCGGGAGCAGGGGGAAAAGAGCCCGGCATCCTAGGCGAGCCCATTCCCAGCGGCCACCACGCGACGGCGCGCGCGGCGCATGCGCGCCGGCAGCTCGCGCGCAGCGCGCGAGCGAACTCGCGCCTGCGACTCGCTGCGCGGGACCGACTCTCGGGTCGTCTGCTAGCGGGCGCGGGCGCGGGCGGCGATCGCGGCGAGACCCGCGCCGAGCAACAGCAGCGTCGTCGGCTCGGGAACGAAGTGCAGCGTGAGGATTCCGAACGCCGGCACCACCGCGAGATCGCCGGGGAGGTTGGTGAGGATGCGGATCGGCGTGACGAGCTGGATGCGTCCCGACGCGCGCGCCGTGCTGGACGTCTGCCCGTCGGGACCGAACGCGAAGCCCATCGCCGTCGCGGTGCCGATCTGCGCGGTGCCGACGGTCCACGCGGCGCCCTGCACCGTCACGTCGACGGCGCCCGCGACGCTGGTCGTCCCGCCCTGCCCGACCACGTCGAGCGGAACGGTGAGGTTCGCGACCGCCGCGGAGCACGGCCCGAACAGGCAGACCTTCGCCGCGCCGAGCAAGGCCAATGCGCCGCCGCCCGGATTCGCGAAGGTGCCCGCGGCGTTGCTCCCGGTGAACTGGAGGCCCGCGACCGGATAGGCGGCCGTCTCCGTGACGGAGACGACGAGGCCGCTCGCGCGGAACGCGCCGGCCGGCAACGCGAGCGACGTCAGGTGGCCCTGCCCGTCGACCTCGGCGACGCCGTCGCCAGCGATCCCGAGTCCGTAGGGCCCGATCTGGATCGAGAGCGAGCCGGTGAACGCCAGAGGAGCTGCCTGCGCAGCGGCGCCCGCCAACGCGACGGTCACCAGGAGCGCGGCGATCAGGAGCCGGGGCACGCACCGCCCGATCGCGCCCGCCGCTCGCCGTCCTCGCGCATCCTCGACCCGACCCGCACTCGCCGACATCCGCATCGTCGCCTCCGGTGAACCAGTCCACCACTAGGGTGGCGGCGCGGCGGCGGACGTGTCGGACCCGATGCGCTTCTCGAAGGCGATCGCCTCCGACTGCCAGGGCGGCGGCGGATCCCCGGACGACGCGAGCGCGCGCGCGAGCGCCGAGCGCGCGGGCCCGGAGCGACCGAGCGCGTGCAGGGCCTGCGCGCGGACGAACAGCAGGTGCGGCCGCAATGCCTCGTCGGCCCGCGGCAGGGCGCGATCCGCGGTGCGCAGGGCGGCGCCGGCGTCTCCTCGGTGGAGCTCGACGGTCGCGAGGGTGTCGAGCACGACGGGATCGCCGCCCGAGCCCTCCACCGCGGCGCGCGCCAGCTCGAGCGCGCGGTCGAGGTCGCGCCGCTCGCTCGCCAGGATCCAGGCGACGCCGTTCTGGAGCTGCCAGGCGCCGGGCTCGCTGCGAAGCGCCTTCTCGTAGACCCGGAGTGCGGCGTCGGACCGGCCGCCCAGCTCGAGGATGGAGCCGGCCGTCGCCGCGAGCGCGGGCGGCAGGTCGGCGCGCTGGAGCGCGTCGTCCAGATGCGCGGCCGCATCCGCGAACTGTCCGGCCTGCGCCTCCGCTGCGGCGACGCGCAGCGCGACCAGCGGGTCGGGCGGGGCCGGCGGGTCGGCCAGCAGCGCGCGACCGCCGTCCCGGTCGCCGCGCTCCAGCACCAGCGCGGCGAGCCGCCAGAGCGGCTCCGGCGCCTTCGACTGGCGCTCGAGCGCGACCCGGTAGAGGCGCTCCGCTTCGTCGCGGCGCCCTTCGACTTCGGCGAGCCGGCCGAGCGCGGTGGCGCCCGCCGGATCGGTCGGGTCGAGCGCATCGGCCTGCTCGTAGAAGGCGCGGGCGCCGGCGTAGTCGCGGCCGCGCTCGCGGGCGAGCGCGAGCAGCCGCAGCAGCTCGGGGCGCTCGGGCGCGGCGGCAAGGGCGGCGCGCGCGTCGCGCTCGGCCTCGGCGAGCAGCCCGGCGTTGACCGCGAAGCTCCCGCGGATCATCAGGAACGTCTCGCCGCTCTCGTCGAAGGGCGCGAGCTGCGCGTAGGCGTCGGCCCAGCGGCCCTGCGCGCCGAGGCCCTCGGCCCGTTCGAGCGCGGCGAGCACCTGCATGCGGTCTTTCGGATTCGGTCCCGAGAGGTCGGCGCGCCGCGCCCCGCTGCCGACGACGTAGCCGAGCGCCTCGAGCCGCGAGCGCTCTTCGTCGGTGAGCGCGCTGCCGGCCTCGCTCGAACGCGCCGCGGCGCGCCGCGCGTCGAGCCACGCCGCGAAGTCGCGCGCGACGTCGGCGTGCTCGGCCGCCACGTTGCGCCGCTCGCCGGGATCGGCGCGCAGGTCGTAGAGCTCGGGCTCGGGCGCCTGGATGAAGCGCCAGCGCTCGTCGCGCACCGCGAACAACGCGCTCCAGCCGTAGTCGTAGTGCGTCGCCACCGTCTCCGAGTACGCGCGCGCCGGCTCGCCGCCGCCGCGCAGCAGCGGCGCGAGATCGCGCCCGACGCCTTCTTCCGCGAGCGGCGCCGCGCCGAGCGCCGCGACCAGCGTCGGCGCGACGTCGGCGAGGCGCACGACGTCGGCGACGGTGCGCCCGCCGCGGAAGCCGGGTCCCCGCACGATCAGCGGCACGCGCTGGGTGGCCTCGTAGATCGAGTAGGAGTGGGTCGGCTCGCCGTGCTCGCCGAGCGCCTCGCCGTGGTCGGACGTGACGACGACGAGCGTGCCGTCCGCGCCGAAGCGCGCGTCCACCGCGGCGAAGAGCCGCCCGAGCTGCGAGTCGACGTAGGCGATCTCGCCGTCGTACGGGCGTCCCGCGAAGCCGAGCGAGAAGCCCGCGGGCGGATCGTACGTCGCGTGCGGGTCGTAGACGTGCACCCATGCGAAGAAGCGGTCCGGCGCCTTCTCGAGCCAGCCGAGGAACGAGTCGACGACCTCGTCCGCGCGCCGCTCCGCGAAGCCGACGACCGCCCGGCCCGTGCGCCGCGCACCCATCTCGTCGTCGTAGACGTCGAAGCCGCGCGCGAGCCCGAAGCGGCGGTCGAGCACGAACGCGCCGACGAACGCCGCGGTCGCGTAGCCGCTCTCTCGCGCGCGCTCGGCGACGGTCGGCAGCTCGGGCGGCACGACGAACACGGAGTTGTGTCGGACGCCGTGCTGATCGGGGTCGAGCCCGGTCAGGATCGTGGCGTGCGACGGCAGCGTCAGCGGCACCGGCGAGATCGCCGCGTCGAAGCGCACGCCCTCTTGCGCGAGGCGGTCCAGCGTGGGGGTGCGCGCCGCCTGCGCGCCGTAGGCGCCGACGCGATCCGCGCGCAGCGTGTCGATGGTGACGAGCACGACGCGCGCGGGACGTTCCGGCGGCGGCGCGCACGCGGTCGCGGCGCACGCGAGCGCCGCGAGCAGCAGCAGGCTCGCACGGACGGGGCGCGCGACGCTCAGCAACGTGCAGCCGATTCGCAACTCACGCCTCAAGCCGAGCAACGCGCGGCACGAAGAGTGCGGGCGCCTCCGGGCGGCCGCCGCGACGCGCGAAACGGGAGTGAGCATCCACGTGAGAATCACTGGCCGAAGGGATCACTGCGCCTATAATGCCGCGTTCTCCGAACGGAGGGAGGAGCGCCTCGCAATGGCCCCCCGGACCACGTCTCCCCGCGACCCGATCTGCGGCCCGACTCGCGGCGATTTCTCGATTCGCAACGCTTGGGCGCTGCTCGCCCTGCTGCTGATCTTCGCCGGCTGCGCCGGCAGCGTCGAGGATCGTCTCGCGGAGGTTCGCGCGCTGCAGGACGCCGGTCAGTTCAACGAGTCGGTCGAGCCGCTGCGCGAGCTGCTCGCGAAGAACCCCGACCAGGCCGAGGCGAACTATCTGCTCGGCGTCGCGTTGGTGCAGACGGGACAGCTCTCGCTCGCCGTGTGGCCGCTCGAGAAGGCGGCGAACGATCCCACGCAGGAGACGTCCGCGGGCCTGCTGCTCGCATCGACCTTCCTCGGGCTCCAGTCGCACGAAGACGCGGTGCGCATCGCGACGCGCGTGCTCGAGAAGGACCCGGACCGCGTCGCCGCGCTCAAGGTGCGCGCGCAGGCGCTGCTCGGCGCCAACCGCCGCGAGGACGCCATCCAGGACACCGCGCGCCTGCGCGAGCTCGCGCCCGACGACTACCAGTCGCTGCTGATGCACGCGACGATCCTCGCCGAGCTCGGCCGCCTCGACGAAGCCGACAAGGCGCACGAAGAGCTCGAGGCGAACGCCGCGAAGAGCGGCGACCCCGGCACGCTGGCGCGCGGCTGCCTGGCGCGCGCCGCGTTCTACGAGGACAACCTGAAGGACGACGCGCGCGCCGAGGCGCACTACAAGGTGTGCCTCGACAAGGCGCCGACCGACGCGCTCGTGCTGCGCCTCGTCACGCAGTTCTACGACGAGCGCCAGCGCTCGCCCGAGTCGACCGCGATCTGGGAGCGCGCGCTGAAGGAGGCGCCCGAGAACCTCCAGGTGCGCGCGGCCGTCGCCTCGCGCTACGAGGCGACCGGCAAGCCGGACCAGGCGCTCGCGCTCCACAAGGAAGGCGTCGAGCTGCTCGGCAGCGCGCAGGCGTGGTATCAGCTCGCCGACTTCGAGCGGCGCGCCCAGCACCCCGACAAGGCGCTCGAGGCGGTCGAGCAGGCGATCTCCGCTTCGCCCACGCCGGGCGAGAACCTGCTCTTCTTCAAGGCCGACCTGCTCGTCGACCTGAACCGCCTCGACGAGGCCGAGACGCTCGCCAACTCCTTCAAGGAGCCGTCGTTCCGCGACCTGCTGCGCGGTCGCGTGCTGCTCGCGCGCGGCGACGCCAAGGGCGCGCTCGCGACCTTCGAGTCGGGCCTCAAGCGCTGGCCGAACAACGCGGGCGGCCGCTACCTCGCGGGCCTCGCCGCGCATCAGATCGGCGACTACGCGCGCGCCGAGTCCGAGTTCCGCGAGTCGCTGCGCGTCGATCCCGCCGCGACCGACGCCGGCTACGCGCTCGCGACGATCTACATGGCGCAGGGACGCCACAAGGAAGCCGCCGAGCAGGCGCGCTCGTTCGTGTCGAGCCGCGGCGGCTCGCGGCCCGACGGCTACCAGCTCTACGTGCGCGCCGCGACGGCGCTGAAGAACTACGACGGCGCGCGCCGCACGATCGACGCGCTCGAGGAGGCCGGCTTCCCGGCCGAGGCGTCGCGCGCGCGCGTCGCGGTCGACCTCGCCGAGCACGGCGCGGAAGCGGCGCTGCGCAACGCGAAGACGAACGGCGTCGACCTCGCGGACCCCGCGAGCGAGGGGCTGTTGCGCGCGGTCGTCGAGGGCCTGCTCACCGCGGGCAAGGGCGAGCAGGCGCAGTCGCTGGTCGCCGGGCTCGTCGCCGAGCGCGGCGACGCCGCGTCGCTGCACGAGCTGAACGGCGCGGTGCTCGCGCGCCTCGGCCGCGACGCCGAGGCGAAGGCCAGCTTCGACCGCGCGCTCGAGATCGACCCCGGCTACGCGCGCGCCAAGTCGGGACACGCCGCGCTCGCCGCGCGCAGCGGCGACAGCGCCAAGGCGATCGCGCTCTTCGACGAGGCGGCGAAGGCCAATCCGTCCGACACGTCGGCCGCATACGCCGCCGCGCAGCTCGTGCTCGGCTCGGGCGACGCCGCCGGCGCGCGCCAGCGCCTCGAGGACATCATCCGCCGGGATCCGGGCCACGCCGGCGCACGCAACGACCTCGCCTGGCTGCTCGCGCAGTCGGGGCAGGAGATGGACCGCGCGCTCGCGCTCGCCGAGCAGGCGTACCGCATCGACGCGAGCCCCGAGATCGCCGATACGCTCGGCTACGTCCACATGCAGCGCGGCCAGCTCGACCGCGCCGTCGAGCTCTTCCAGCAGGCGGCGGACGCGCGGCCGGCGTCGCCGTCGATCCGCTATCACCTCGGTCTCGCGCTCGGCAAGCAGGGCGAAAACCAGCGCGCAGCCGAGGCGCTGCGCACCGCTCTCGAAGCCGGTCCCTTCCCCGAGGCCGACGCCGCCAAGAGCGAGCTCGCGCGCCTCGAAGCCCAGTAGGAGGCCTCCTTGGCGTCGCGCCCCACTCGCTGGTTCGCCGCGAGTCTCGTGCTGTTCGTGGCAGCCGGACTCGGCGCGTGCTCCTCGAAGGAATCGAAGTTCAAGCGCCACATGGAGCGCGCGGCGGAGTTCACGGAGCAGGACCAGACGAAGGAGGCGCTGCTCGAGCTGCGCAGCGCGCTGCAGCTCGATCCGAAGAGCGCCGAGGTCAACTACCAGATCGCGGAGCTGTTCCGGAAGGAGAACCGCCCCGCCGACGCCGCCTTCCACTACCGCGAGACGACGCGGCTCGACCCGACGCGCTCCGACGCCGCGCTCGCCGAGGCGAAGCTCACGCTATTCGACGATCCGGCGCGCGCCGAGGAGCTGATCGAGGGCGTGCTCCAGCGCGAGCCGAACAATGCGATCGCGTACGTGCGGCGCTCGGAGCTGGCGCTCGCGAAGAGCAACTCGGCGGACGCGCTGACGGCCGCGCTGACGGCGACGGAGCTGGACCCGAAGAGCGGCCGCGCCTTCATGCAGCTCGGCATCGTGCACCTGGCGCGGCTGCGCGAGCGCGCGCTGAAGAACGAGGAGACGCCGGAAGCGCTCTACCAGGACGCCGAGAAGGCGTTCCAGCGCGCCGCCGAGCTCTACCCGACCGGCATCCAGCCGCGCATCGAGCTCGGCCGACTCTATTCGGTGTGGGCGGGCCACGGCGAGCAGGCCAAGGCGGCGTACCGCTCGGCGATCGACAACGCGTCCGACGCGCGGCACCGCGCGCGCGCGGCCTCGGCCGCGCTCGGCTTCGCGAACGCCACCAACGACCAGGAGTTCCTGAAGTCGGCGCTCGAGGTGATCGTCGACTCGGTGCCCGAGCGCATCGACGCCTGGGCCGAGCTGGCCTCGCTGGAGGAGCGGCGCCAGGCGGGCGCCGGCGACGCCGTGTACAAGCGCCTGCTCGAGAAGCGCCCCGACGACATCGAGGCGCACGTGCGCTACGCGGGCTTCCTGTACAGCCGCGACCGGCGCGACGAGGCGTTCGCGCACCTCGAGTCGCAGGCGAACGGACCGAACGGAGCGGTCGCGCTCGAGCAGACGGCCGCCATGCGCATCCGCAGCCGTGATCTCACCGGCGCGCGCGAGACGGTGGACCGCCTCGTGAAGGCGCACCCGACCCACCCGCGCACCGAGCTGGCGAAGGGGCGCATCGAGCTCGCGGAGAACCGCGTCGACGAGGCGGCCGCGACGCTGCGCCGCTACATCGGCATGGAGGACACGGCCGAGGGACAGCACCTGCTCGCCAACGCCGAGCTGCGGCGCGGCAACTATCCCGCCGCCGTCGCCGCGATCGACCGCGCGCTCGAGCTGGGCGGGACCAGTCTCGCCGCGGCGCTGCGCCTCAAGGCCACCATCCACTCCGCCGCCGGCGACCACCCGCAGACGCTCCAGACCTTGAACCGCATGCAGCGCGACGTCGGCCGGATGCGCAGCTCCGACAAGCTGCTGCTCGCGCAGACGCTGTACGCGATGAACCGGCGGCCGCGCGCGAAGGCGGTCCTCGAAGAGCTGCTCGCGGACGAGAAGCCGCCGGTGGCGGCGCTGGTCGAGTTCGCGCAACGCGAGATCCAGCGCGAGCCGCAGCGCGCGCGCGCCTACCTCGAACAAGCGCTCGTGCGCCAGCCGTCGCACCCGCAGGCGCTGCGCCTGATGGCGCAGATCGAGCTCGGCGCCGGCCGCCCCGCCGACGCGCTCGCGCGCATCGACAAGGCCGCCGAGCAGGGCCCGCTGCCGCCCGCGCTGCTGCTGCTGCGCGCGCAGGTGCTCGCATCGCAGAAGGACTGGGTCGGCGCGGAAGAGGAGGCGCGGCGCGCGTTCGCCGCAGCGCCGACGCTGCCCGGCGCGCTCGAGCTGCTCGCCAACATCTACGTCGCGCAGGGAAGACTCGACGAGGCGATCGCGTCGTTCGTCGAGGCGGAGAAGGCGGGCGCGCTGCCCGCGTCCGGCCAGCAGCTCCTGGCGCGCCTCTACCTCCAGGCGGGCCGCACCGCCGAAGCCAAGGCGCTCTACGAGAAGGTGCTCGCCGCGCGCGCGGACATGCCCGGCGCGAAGAACGACCTCGCCTGGATCCTCGCGCAGGAAGGCGCCGAGCTCGACCGCGCGCTCACGCTCGCGCAGGAGGCGCAGCAGGCGGAGCCGGAGAGCCCGGAAGTCGCCGACACGCTCGGCTACGTCTACTTCCAGAAGGGCCTGCACGATCCGGCGCTCGAGCAGTTCAAGTACGCGATCGAGCTGGCGCAGCGCCGCGCCCGCAACGACGCCGCCGCCGAGCGACCCGACTACCACTACCACAAAGGGCTTGCGCTCCAGTCGCTCGGCCGCGCGGAGGAGGCGGCCGACGCCTTCGGGCGCGCGCTCAGCCTGGACGGCGACTTCGCGCAGGCCGACGACGCACGGCGACGGCTCGAAGCGACCAAGTCGGGCGCGGCCGGGCCCGGCTAGTCCGTCCGAGCCGAGCCGGTCCGATGCGGCCCGCAGCCGCGACGCTGCTCGTGCTCCTGGTCGCCTGCGGCGTCGGCGTGCGCGCGCTGCGCTGGCCCGAGGTCTTCGTCGGCGACGCGATCGTGTTCCCGATCGGCGATGCGTACTACCACCTGCGGCGCGCCGAGTACACGCTCGCGAACCCGGGCCGCGTGCTGCTCTTCGACCCGCTCGTGAACCAGCCCGACGGCGCCTGGATCCCGTGGCCGCCGCTGCACACGCTGCTGCTGGCCGGCGCGGCGCACGTCGCGGGCGGCACGCGCGAAGCGCTCGAGCGCGTCGCCGCGTGGTATCCGCCGCTGCTCGGAGCGGCGACCGCGCTGCCCGTCTACGGCGCCGCGCGCAGCGTCGGAGGGCCCGGCGTCGCGCTGCTCGCCGCCGCGATCGCAGCGCTGCTGCCGGCGAGCGTGACGTACTCCGACCTCGGCAACGCCGACCATCACGTGACGGTCTCGTTCTTCGGGGCGCTGTGGCTGTGGGGCGCGCTGCTCGCGATGCGCGCGGACGGCGGGCGGCGGCTCGCGGCCGCGCAGGCGCTCGCGGCCGCCGGCCGCCTCGGCGTCGTCTTCACCTGGGCGGGGAGCCTGCTCTACGTCCTGATCGCCGACGGCGCGTGCGTCGCGATCGCGCTCCTGTGCGGGCGCGTGCGGCTCCTGCGCGCGACGGCGCTCGGGCTCGCCGCCTGCGCCGTCGTCGCGTGGCTCGCGGTCCCGCTGCTGGGTCCGCCCGTGGGCGGGCCGTACTCGACGCTCGCCCTCTCCTATCTGCACCCGGCCGCGATGGCGGCGCTCGCGTTCCAGGCGCTCGCGTGTGCGTGGCTCGAGGCGCGCCGGCCGGCGCGCGGCGTCGCGCTGC
>QEVM01000133.1 GCA_003576805.1 Pseudomonadota bacterium
GCTCGCGCCGGTGCCGACGGGGCTCGCGTGGTCGGCGCTCTTCGCGGCGCGCGTGCGCGGCCTGCCGCGCCCGGGACGGCCGCACACCGGCGCGGTCCGCTTCGACTTCCGTCCCGGCCGCACCGACCCCGCGACGCTGCCGATCGCGGAGCTGCAGGGCGCGTGGCAGCGCGCGATCGGCCGCCTGCGCGCGCACGGCAACGACTTCGACCCGCTCGGTCATGCGCCGCTGCGCGCGGCGATCGCGCGCGCGCTCGCCGGCCGCGGCATCGCGAAGGGCGCCGACGAAGTGCTCGTCACGAGCGGCGCGCAGCAGGCGCTCGACCTCGTCGCGCGCGCGCTCGTCGATCCCGGCGACGCCGTCGCGATCGAGGATCCCGGTTGGTTCCTCGCGGCGGGCGCGTTCCGCGCGGCGGGCGCGCAGCTCGTCGGCGTCGGCGTGGACGACGAGGGCGTGCGCGTCGACGAGCTGGCGCGCGTGCTGCGCAGCCGGCGCGTGAAGCTCGCCTACGTGACGCCGTCGGTGCAGTCGCCGACCGGCGTCGCGCTCTCGGCGCCGCGGCGCGAGGCGCTGCTCGACCTCGCCGACCGCGCGCAGATGCCGATCGTCGAGGACGACTACGACTGCGAGCTGCGCGCGCCCGCGCCGGCGCAGCCCGCGCTGCGCGCGCTCGACGCCGGTGACCGCGTCGTCTACCTCGGCACCTTCTCGAAGGCGCTCTTCCCGGGCCTGCGCATCGGCTACCTGGTCGGCGCGCCCGCGCTGCTGCGCACGCTCGCGACGCTGCGCACGGTCGCGACCTTCCAACCGTCGCTCGTCGACCAGCTCGCGCTCGCCGAGCTGCTCGCGCGCGACTCGCTCGAGCGCCACGTGCGCCGCGTGCGCAAGCGCTACGCCGAGCGCGGCCGCGCGCTGGCGGCGGCGCTCGCCGCGCACATGCCCGAAGGCGTGCGCTTCCGCGCGCCGCAGGGCGGCAGCGCGATCTGGGTCGAGCTGCCGCCCGTCCTGGACGCGGCCGCGCTGGCGGCGGCGGCCGCGGAGCGCGGCATCGCGTACGGCGCGGGCGAGACGTTCCGCGTCGACCGCGACGGCCCGCCCGCGCTGCTGCTCTCGTTCGCGACGGCCGCGCCCGACGCGATCGAGGCGGGCGTCGCGGAGCTCGCGGCGCTCGTGCGGCGCCAGCTCGCGCGCAGCCGCCCCGCCCTGCCCGCGCGCCCTGCGAGCCGGAGGACTCCATGACCCCGCAACGACCGCGACGCGACCTCTTCTTCTGGCTGCTGCTCGGCGGCGCGCTCGCGAGCGCCGTCCACGCGGGCTGGATGCTGCTCTTCCCCGCGCACTGGTATCACGAGCTGCCGGCCGACGTGCCCGACACCGGACCCTTCAACGCGCACTTCGTGCGCGACATCGGCTGCGCCTTCGCGACGATCGCGCTCGCCTTCGCGTGGGCGGCGTTCCAGCCGCGCTGGCGCGCGCCGCTGCTCGGCGTCGCGACCTTCTTCCTGACCGCGCACGCGCTGCTGCACGTCTACGACACCGCCCGCGGCGCGCTGCACGCGCACCACTGGCTGCTCGAAGCGCCGAGCGTCTACGCGCCGGTGCTCGTGCTGATCCCCTTCACGATCCGCGCCCTGCGCGAAGCCCGCGCGCCCGCCTGAACCCGGAGGAGAACCCGATGAGACTCGAACCCATCGACCGCGCCCCCACGCTGAAGGGCCGCATCGCCTCGTGGATGATGAAGCGCCAGCTCGGCAAGGTGATCACGCCGGCGCGCGTCGTCTACAACCGCGTGCCGGCCGCCTACGACGTCGCGTACGCGCTGATCAAGGTGCTGCCCAAGCTGACGCTCGACGCGCAGACGCGGCTGCTGGTGCAGACCTGGCCCGCGATGATCAACTCGTGCCACTTCTGCGTCGACATCGCGAAGGCGCAGGCGGTGATGGCGGGGCTCGGGCTCGAGAAGTTCGAGGCGCTGCCGCAGTGGCGCACCAGCGTGCTGTTCAGCGACCGCGAGCGCGCCGCGCTCGCGTACGTCGAGGAGGCGACGCGCCACAAGAAGGTCGCGGACGCCACCTTCGAGGCGCTGCGCAAGCACTTCGACGAGCGCGAGATCGTCGAGATCACGTACCTGAACGCGATCGAGAACTTCTACAACCTGATCAACATCCCGCTCGAGATCGAGGAGTCGGACGGCCTGTGCGCGATCCAGCAGGAGCGGCGCGCGGGGCGGCGCGCGCACGCGTAGCTCCGTATGCTGCGGCCTCCCGCAGGAGGCCCGCATGACCGCGCTCTCGTTCCCGCGCTGCCGCCTCGAGCTCGACGGCGCCGTCGGCACGCTCACGCTCGCGCACCCCGAGGTGCTGAACGCGATCTCGCCCGAGATGCTGGACGGGCTCATGGACGCGCTGGGCGCGCTCGAGGACCCGCAGCACGGAGCGCGCTGCCTGCTGCTGACCGGCGAGGGCCGCGGCTTCTCGGCGGGCGCGAATCTCGGCGGTTCGGGCCCGAGCACGAAGGCCGACGACGCCGGCGCCGTGCTCGAGACGCACTACCACCCGCTGCTGCGGCGGCTGCGCGATCTGCCGATGCCGATCGTCAGCGCGGTGAACGGCGTCGCGGCGGGCGTCGGCATGAGCGTCGCGCTGATGGGCGACATGGTGCTGGCGGCGCGCAGCGCGTACTTCCTCCAGGCGTTCCGGCGCATCGGCCTCGTGCCCGACGGCGGCATCACCTGGATGCTGCCGCGCAAGATCGGCATGGCGCGCGCGCTCGAGCTCTCGCTGCTCGGCGAGAAGCTGCCCGCCGAGACGGCGCTCGCCTGGGGCCTCGTGAACCGCGTGCACGACGACGCCGAGCTGATGCCGGCGGCGCGCGCGCTCGCGGCCGAGCTCGCCGCCGGCCCGACGCGCGCGCTCGCGTCGATTCGCAAGCTCTACTGGGCGAGTCCCGACAACGGCTACGAGCAGCAGCTCGACCTCGAGCGCAGGCTGCAGCGCGAAGCCGGCCGCACGCGCGACGCGCGCGAGGGCATCCGGGCGTTCCTCGAGAAGCGCAAGGCGGTGTTCCGGGGGGAGTAGCGCGCGCGCATCGGCTAGAGTGCGGCGCCGCATGACGACCGCGAGCACGCTGCAGGACGACGTCGATCCCGCGTCGATCGCCTATCCCGGCGCGCAGGCGCCGGCGCGCCGTCGCACCGTGGTGTCGGGCGGCCTGCGCATCGCGGTGCACGAGTGGGGCGACGCGAACGCGCCTCCGGTCCTGCTCGCGCACGGCGGCTTCGACTTCGCGCGCACCTGCGACGTGTTCGCGCCGCTCGTCGCCGCGGGCGGCTACCGCGTCGTCTGCTGGGACCAGCGCGGGCACGGCGACTCCGAGCACGCCGAGCTGTACTCGTGGGAGGCCGACGTGCGCGACGCGCTCGCGGTGCTCGACTCGACCACGGCCGAGCCGGCGCCGTTCATCGGCCACTCGAAGGGCGGATCGCTGCTGACGCAGCTCGCCGACGCCTGCCCGCACCGCGTGACGAAGCTGGTCAACATCGACGGCCTGCCGTCGCGCGCGCGGCACCCGGACGTCGCCGAGCACGAGCGCACGCGCATGCTGGCGCGCGAGATCACGGGCTGGCTCGATCACCGCCGCCGCGTCGCCGGCGCCGAGCGCAAGCCCGGCACGCTCGCCGGGCTCGCCGAGCGCCGCGGCCGCATGAACCCGCGCCTCTCGCGCGAGTGGCTGCTGTATCTCGCCGCGGCCGGCGCGCAGCGCGACGGCGACGGCTGGCGCTGGAAGCTCGATCCGTCGCTGCGCTTCGGCGGCTTCGGCCCGTGGCGTCCCGAGTGGACGCTGCTGCGCCTGCCGGGCCTCGCGCCGCCGCTGCTCGGCTTCCTCGCGTCGGTGTCGGAGCCGATGGGCTGGGACACGACCGAGGACGTCTTGCGCCCGCACCTGCCGCCCGGCGCGGAGATCGTCGTGATGCCGGACACCGGCCACTTCATCCACATCGAGCGGCCGCGCGAAGTCGCCGAGCGCGTGCTGCGCTTCCTCGCCGCGTGAAGACGCTGCTCCAGCACGGCCGGATCTCTCTCGCGCTGCACGGCCTGCGCGCCGCCGGCGACGGCCGCCCGCTGCTGCTGCTGCACGGCCGCGGCCAGTGCGCGCCGCGCGCCGTGCCGGGCGACGTCGCGGCGTGGCCCGGCCCGATCTTCGCGCTCGACTTCACCGGCCACGGCGAGTCGACCGTGCCGCGCGGCGGCGGCTACTCGGTCGAGATCCTGATGGCCGACGCGGACCACGCGCTCGCGCACCTCGGCGGCGCGACGCTGCTCGGCCGCGGCCTCGGCGCCTACGTCGCGCTGCTGCTCGCGGGCGCCCGGCCGAAGGACGTGCGCGGCGCGATCCTGTGCGACGGCCCGGGCCTCGCGGGCGGCGGACCGCGCCCCGTCACGCCGACCGTCGTGACGCCGCCCGATCCCACGCCCCGCGCGCCCGATCCGTTCGCGATGATCGAGCTCGCGCGCGACGTGCGCCCGCCGGACTACGCGGCGTCGTACGTGCTCCAGGCCACGCAGTTCTCCGAGCTGGACCACCCGATCTCGGTGTGCGCGGTCGAGCGGCCCGACTGGCTCGCCGCGGTGATCGAAGAGCCGGGCGTGCTCGTCACGACGATCGCCGACGCGCTCGCCCGCTACGCGCGCGTCGCGTAGCGATCCGCGCTCCGCCGTTCGCAGGTCGCGAAGAAGACAGGAACGCGGGACGCGTGCGGGTATAGGATGGAGCCTCCCAGCACGGGGAGGTCCGCCATGACGTCCCGCTGCGCCGCGTCCGCACTCCAGGCCGCACCGCTGCTCGCGCTCGCCCTCTTCTCGGCCGCCGCGGCTCGCGCCGAGGCCGCGGGCGAGGATCCCTACTCCGGCACCTACGACGTGCGCGGCACGACCACCGACCTCGCGAGCGGCGACGTGCGCCGCATCGAAGGGCACGTCGTGCTGACGCGGCGGGGCGAGGGATGGGCCGCGTCGGCCGAGCTCGAGACGGACTACCCGACCCACGGCGGTCCGCTCCGCACCGACGTGATCGGCAAGGGCGAGGGCGCGCGCAGCGACGGCGGGCTCAGCGGCAGCGCCTCGACGCAGCTCGTGATCCAGACCGCGCCCGGCGTCGACACCCACTTCGCGTTCGTGCCGCGCGAGGTCGGCCCGCGCATCGTCTCGAAGTGGAAGGCGCACCTCGCGCCCGACGGGACGCTCGTCGTCGAGCTCGCCAACGAGCCCGAGCCGGGACAGAAGTACTCGCCCACGCGCACGACGTTGCGCGGGACGCGCGTCGAGATGCCGGGCGAGGGCGTCGCGCCGCGCTGAGTCGCGCGTTCAGGCGCGGAGCAGCGTCTCGAGATCCCCGTGCACTTCGAGCCCGGCGTGGCGCCCGACCCCGGCGAAGAGCGTCCTGCCGTCGCCGATCGCGGTGAGCTCGACCTCCACCGTCGACTGGAGCGTCTCGTCGACGCGCCGGTGCATCTCCGTGCGCACGGGCGCGTGCAGGAGCCCGCCGGCGGCGCGCGTCGCGCGCATCACCAGGCGCTGACGCGCGCTGCGAACGGTCCAACGCACGTGCGTCTCGTCCACTTCGAGCGACTCGATCTTCGCACCCGCGTAGGTGGTGAAGCGGTGCAGCACGCCGTCGCAGAAGAGCCCGACCAGGAAGCCGCGGAAGCTGCGGCCGATCCACGGGATCATCGCGACCGACGCGGAGAGCGAGACGCCCGCTCGCTCGAAGTGGTTGCTCTGGATCCACACGTACGCCGACGGGAACGCCTGGCCCCAGTCCTTCTCGGTGTAGCCGCGGCCGCCGCTGAAGTCGATCGTCTCACCGCCGATCCGCAGCCGCCCCTCGATGGCGTGATCGAGGCTCACGACGCCGTGGTAGCACTCCATGAACGGCACCCACGCGTACCAGCCCATCACGCCGGGCGAGCGCAGCGTGACCGGCCAGGGCTTCAGGTCGCGGAAGCGCAGCTCGCCTTCGACGGGACGTTCCGCGTCCTCGACTGCGAGCACGATGCCGTCGCTGCGGAAGCGGCTCGCGCCGACGCGGACGTCGAACGCGTCGCTCGCAGCGGAGAACGCGTCGAGCGGCGCCGCGTGGTAGGTCGCGCGGCCGCTCGCGCCGTCGAGCACCTGCACGAAGCTCTCGCCGCGCGCGCGGTCGTCCCCGAGGAACACGCCGGGGATGACCGCCCAGCGATGCGCGCCGCTGGCGTCGACGAGCTTGTAGTACCAGCCCTCGAAGAAGGGGCCGCGATCGCCGCGCGGACCGTGGTAGCGGTCGGGGTGGAGGACGGAGCGGATCCAGCGCCGCATCTCAAGGCGCCGGCGGGCTCACGCGAGCCCCATCCGCGTCGCGATGATGCGCTTCATGATCTCGTTGGTGCCGGCGTAGATCGACTGCACCGCGGCGTCGGCGAAGTCGCCGGAGATCGGGTACTCGCGCATGAAGCCGTAGCCGCCGTGGAGCTGGAGACATTCGGCGGTGAGCCGCTTCTGGAGATCGGTGGTCCACCACTTCGCCATCGACACCTCGGTGACGACGTCGTCGCCGCGCACGTGGGCGGCCATCAGGCGATCCACGAAGACCTGGCCGATCTCCACCTCCGTCGCGAGCTCCGCCAGCTTGAACTGGGTGTTCTGGAACGACGCGATCGACTGGCCGAAGGCGCGGCGGCCCTTCACGTACTCGACCGTGTCCGCGAGCGCGCGCCGGCACGAGGCCATCGACGACACGCCGATGCACAAGCGCTCCTGCTGCAGCTCGGTCATCAGCATGGAGAAGCCCCTGCCCTCCTCGCCGAGCAGGTTCGACACCGGAACGCGGCAGTCCTGGAGGAAGAGCTCGCTCGTGTCCTGACCGGGCAGGCCCAGCTTGTCGAGCCTGCGGCCCTTGGTGAAGCCGGGCGTGCCGTCCTCGACGAGGATCAGCGAGATGCCGCGGTGCGGCGGCCTCGCGTCGGGATCGGTCTTCGCGACGACGATGAAGACGTCGCCGATCTGGCCGTGCGAGATGAACGTCTTCGAGCCGTCGAGGACGTAGTGGTCGCCGTCGCGGATCGCGCGCGTCTGCACGTTCGCGAGGTCGGAGCCGGTGCCGGGCTCGGTCATCGCGACGCCGAGCAGCACGCTGCCGTCGATCGCGCCGCGCAAATACTTCTCCTTGTGCTCTTCGCTGCCGAAGTCGCGGATGTAGGGCGCGCAGATGTCGGTGTGGAGCGAGAACATGAGGGCGTGCGCGCGCAGCCACGCGAGCTCCTCCATCACGACCGCGTCGTAGAGGAAGTCCTGGCCGGCGCCGCCCCACTGCTCGGGCAGGCTCGCGCCGAGGAAGCCCGCCTCGCCCATGCGCCGCCACGTCTCGCGGTCGGGCATGCCGGCCTCGTTCCAGGCGGCGATCTTCGGGACGATCTCCTTCTCGGCGAAGCGCCGGAACTGATCGCGGTAGAGCTCGTGGTCCTCGCTGAAGACTTCGCGCCGCACGGGGCACCTCCAATGGGATCTGGGAGAAGAGAGTACGCCGCGCGCTGCGTCGCAACCCGGGGTCCCGCTTGTTAGGATGCGCGCCGCCCGAGGAGGAGCCGCGCATGATCACGCGCATCGACCGCATGATCCTCACCGCGCCGCGCCGGCGGCTCGCCGCGGAGGCGTGGCGGCGCCTGCTCGGCGCCGACGTGGTGCGCGAGGACCGCGTGCCGGCGGTCGCGGCGCAGCGCACCGTGCTGCGCGTCGGCGAGAGCGAGGTCGAGCTGCTCGAGCCCGACGGCATCGGCATCACCGCGCAGCACGTCTCGCGCTCGCGCACGGCGATCTTCGCGGTCGGGCTCGCGGTCCGCGACCTCGGCGCCGCGCAGGCGGACCTCGACGCGCGCGCCATCCACCACGTGCGCGAGGGCGCGCAGCTCTGGATGAGCGGCGAGTGGGTCGGCGTGCCGGCGCTGCGCATCGTGCTCACGCAGGACGAGCGCCGCCCCGGCGGCGGCCTGCTCTCGCGCATCTACGAAGCGACCCACCTCCACCAGGACCACCGGCGCACCGCGCGCAAAATCGCCGACGTCTTCCGCCTGGACCGCAAGGCGTTCGTGCCGATCCGCTCGGCGCAGTACGGCTACGAAGGCACGCTCGCGCTCTTCGATCCGAGCCGGCTCGACCGCATCGAGACGGTGACGCCGGGCGACCGCAGCAAGACGATGGGCCGCTTCTTCGCGCGCCAGGGCCCGTGCCTGTACATGTTCTACGCCGAGTGCCGCGACACGGCGGCGCTGCGCGAGCGACTGCTCGAGCACGCGCCGAAGGGCTGGACCGGCCCGCGCGACGGCGCCGCGCCCGACAACCTCTTCGTGCACCCGCAGGCGCTGTACGGCGCGCTGCTCGGCGTCAGCCGCGAGAGCGTCGCCTGGACCTGGTCCGGCCACCCCGAACGCGTGCAGCCCGCTGCGTAGCGCAGCGGTCGTGAACGCGAGCGTGCCGCACCGACCGCAGCGCATGACCCCGTTTCCCGCGTAGCGAGCCGAAGGCGAGCGGCGAGATCACCAGGTTTCCCGCGTAGCGAGCCGCAGGCGAGCGGCGAGATCACCAGGCCGCATCAAGTCGTTCGCGTCGGCTGCCGATGCGCGCGGCATGGCTTCGTTCCTCGATCGCATCCGCAAGCGCGCGCGGCGCGTGCGCGCGGGCCGCAGCGCGGAGCCCGCGCCGGCGGACGCGGATCCCGAGGCGATCGAGGCCGCGCTCGTCGAAGCCGAAGAGCTCGCCGCGCGCACCAGCGAGCTGGCGCGCGACCTCCACAAGCTCCTCGCGTCCGGCATCGCGCGACGGCGCGCCACGCGCGGGACGCGCATCCTGCACTGAGGCTGATCGAACGCGCCGCGCTCAGCGGCAAGGCGCCGGAACGCACGGCGCTTCGCGCGCGTAGAACTCCCTCAGCACCGACCACGCGGGCTTGTCCTGCGGCGTGTAGTCGGTGTCCGCGGCCGCGTCGTGCGGCGGCGCGGTGCGCCATTGCCACCAGTACAGCCCGCCGAGCCAGCGCTCTTCCCAGAAAACGTCGAGCGCGGCGCGATAGAGGCGGGCTTGCTCGTCGTGCGCGGGCGGACCGGCCTGCTCCCACTCCCACGGCCGGGCGCTCGCACCGCGCACGCTGCGGTAGCCGAGTTCGGTGAAGATCACCTGCTTGCAGATGCGCCCGGCCCACGCGCGCAGCTCTCGCAGATGCGGCAGCCAGGCGGCGCGCAGCGCGTCCAGCGACGGATCGGGCGCCGAGGCGAGCGGGAAGTAGGCGTCGACGCCCGCGTAGTCGAGCGCGTCCCACCACGCGACGTCGCGCTCGCGCCCCCAGTTGGCGGCGTAGACGAGCGAACGCGGAAACACGGGGCGCAGCGACGCGATCAGCTCGCGCCAATCGCGCTCGCGATGGCGCGTCGCGTCCAGCTCGACGCCGACCGACAGGAGATCCACGCCTTCGTCGCGCGCGAGCCGCGCGTAGTGGAGCGCGAAGCGCGCGTAGCTGCGGAACCAAGCCGCCCAGTCGGCCTCGGAGGCGAACGCGATCTCGCCGCGCCAACCGTCCGCCACAACGTCGACCTGCGGCTTCAAGAACACGCGCATCCCGTGGCGCCGCACCGCGCGGATCGCGCGCACGACGCTGGCGTCGGACGGACTGCGCTCCGGGTGCGGCGCGAGTTCGGTGGAGTTCGTGCGCTGCTGCATCCAGCGCGGCGTCAGCGCGACCCACTCGACGCCGGCGCGCGCGAGCTCCGCGATCTGCGCGTCGAGGCGCGGGTCGTCGTAGTCGTCGCGGCTCCAGCCGCCGAGCGTGAAGCCCTTGTGGAAGCGCGCGTCGCCGGACGCGCACTCGGCTGCGACCGCCCGCGGCGCGGGCGCGCTCGCCAGCAGGCATGCGCACGCGGCGATCGGGACCGCCAGGCGACGGGACGCGGGCGCGACGCGACCGCCGGCGTCCCGCGGGAGCGAAGGCGTCACGCCCCCAGCGCCCGCTCCATCCGCGTCACGAGGCGCTCCACGCCGCCGCCGGCGAAGCGCTTCGCTTCCTTGCCGTTCACGAAGACCAACGTCACGGGCAGCATGTCGAGCTCGGCGATCCACGGGTTCGCGCGCTTGAACGAGACGAGCCCCGGCGTGTCGAGCAGGAGCTTCCCGAAGCGGACGTGCGTCCAGCGCGCGTCCGCTTCGAGAAAGGACTCCAGCTCCGCGGTCCATTCGGCGCAGGCGGGGCAGTCGCTCTTGCCGAGCATCAGCACCGCCGCGGGCGAGGCGAGGAACGCCTCCCAGCTCTTGCCGTCGAGCATCTCGAGTCGACCGCTCACGGAATGGACCTCGCTTCGCTCAGCCGACGAACTTCTCGCCCTTCTTCCAGTCGGCGCCGCACAGCCCGCCGCTCTGCAGGGCCTGGATCGTGCGGAGCGTCTCGGTGGGGCTGCGCCCGGCGGAGAGATCGTTCACCGCGACGTGGCGGACGATGCCCTTGTCGTCGACCACGATCGTCGCGCGGAACGCGATGCCCTGGTCTTCCTTGAGCACGCCGAACGCGCGCGACACCGCGTGGTTGGTGTCGGCGATCACCGGGTGCGTGATCTCCTGCGGGAAGGTCGAGCGGTCGGCGAACCACGCCTTGTGGCTGAAGTAGCTGTCGGTGGAGACGCCGATCACGTCGACCTTGTCGTCGCCGAAGTCGTCGAGCAGCGACTGGAAGCCCTTGATCTCGGTGGGGCACACGAAGGTGAAGTCGAGCGGGTACCAGTAGAGGACGTGCCACTTGCCCTTGTAGTCCTTGCTGGAGAGCGTCTTCTGCTCGCCCTTCACGTAGGCGGTGGCGCTCCACTCGGGCTCGGGCTGGCCGACCATCGTCATGGGGATCTCCTTTGCAACGGGTTACGGGTCAGGAGCCATCGAAGCCGGCCGAGAGTAACCCCGACCTGGACGGAGTCCAGATCCGGAAGCGCGCGTGCAGCGTCGGGAGAACCGCGTTCAGGCGACCTGGTGACGCACCGCGGGCAGCACGCGGCGCAGGCGCCCGAAGCCGCGCGGCGCCGACTGGGTCGTGTCGATCACGACGTGCGCCGCGCCGTCGAGCGCGCGGACCGGCTCCCAGTCGGAGAGCAGATCCTCGAACGTCTCCTCGAAGTCGCCGCGCTCCCAGCGTTCGGCGAGCCGGCGGCGCAGCGTGGCCTCGCGCGCGCGGCACTCCGTGAACAGGAACGAAAGCCCGCGGTCGCGCGCGAGCCGCGCGGCCGCGCGCCGCATCGCCTGCGAGCGGAAGCCGCCGTCGAGCACGACCGAGCGTCCCGAGTCGAGCACGGCCTCGGCGCGCCGCGTGAGCTCGAGATGGATCGACCAGCCGTCGATCGCCGCGACGCCGCGCGCGACGAGCGCGTCGCGCGTCGCGTCGGCCGACAGCACCGGCGCGCCGATCTCCGCGGCGAGCCGCGTCGCGACGGTGCTCTTGCCGCTCGCGATCGGTCCGCCGACCGCGACGAGCCGCGGCCGCGCCGCGGGCGCGCCCGTCGCGACGGCCGCGAGCAGGCTGCGCGCCGCGTCCGCGCCGTCACGCGCGAGCGCCTCGACGGCGAGCCCGAGCGCGGCGAGTCCCTCGAACGCGGGGAGCACGCGGTAGATCTCGTAGTCGTCCGCCGCGTCGGCCCATGCGCACAGGAAGTGTTCGGCGAGATCGCGGCGCCGCGCCGCGGCGAGTCCGACGCCGACACGCGACACGGCGAGCGCCGCGTCCGCGGCGCACGGCGCGGACGCGCCGGCCGGCGCGGCGAGCAGCGCGTTGCCCACGGCGTCGACGTAGACGTCGCGCAGCGACCGATCCGCCGGGCCGAGCGCCAGGCGGCCGTGCGCGATGCGTTGCTCGAGCGTTCCGCCGAGCGCGCGGATCGCGCCCGTCGTGCGCTCGCGCAGCGCGCCGAGCGCACCGTCGTCGCCGAGCGCGGCGGCGAGGCGATCGGCGAGGGCGTGCGCCCGCTCGCAGAGCGCGAGCGCCGACGCCTCGCCAGCGCGCGCCGCGGGCGCCGGCTGCGCCGCGTGGACGCGCACCAGCGCCTGCGCGACCGCGCGCAGATGCTGCGGATCGAGGCGCCCCTGGCGGAGCCGCACGTCGAGCCGGTCGGCGCGCCAGAGCTTCTCGGGCTCGGCGCAGGCCTCGTCGCTCGCGCGTCGCTGCACGGGCTCGCTGGGGTCCACGGGGTCTTCCCTCCTCGAAATCCCGTCGCCGGAGATCGATTCTCTCGCACGGGAGCGGGGAACGAAACGATCAACTGGCCGACAAGCTGACCGCGCGCGGTGGCGCCGCCATGTCGGCGTCATGGCGCTTCGATGCCATCGCAGCGCCGTGCGTGGCGTGGGGTCGGCCTCCCGGCCGGAGACCGGATCGCGTAGACTGCGACCCCTTCACGAGGGAGACGAGGACTTGGTGGAGTCGCAGCTGCTCTGGCTCGCCGCGATCGGCGGCATCGGGATCGGGATCTTCATCGGCGCCGTCGCAGGCCGGGCCGGCACGCGGCGCGAGACGCAGCGGGTGCGCGACCTCGAGGACCAGCTCGCGAAGGCGGAGGCGGACCATTCGCAGTACCGCACGCAGGTCTCCGAGCACTTCGTCGAGACCTCGCGCCGCCTGCACGACCTGACGCTCCAGTACAAGTCGGTCTACGAGCACCTGGCCGACGGCGCCCGCGCGCTCTGCCCCGACGGCGCGGTGGCGATCGCGCCGAGCCTCGCGGAGGCCGCGCTCCCCGAGAGCGCGAGCACGGCTGCGACCGCCGCGGACGAGGACGCCCAGCTCGATCTCGAGCTCGACGCGCCCGGCCGCTGGACGGCCGGCGACCGCGACGACGAGCTCGGTCCGATCCTCGACGAGGAGACGCCGCCGCCGCCCGCCGAGCTGCCCGCCACCGAGGCGGAAGGCGCCAGCCTCGCGCGGGGCCTTCGCTAGGGAACCTCTGAACAACCGGCATCGCAGCGGCCGGAGGCAGAGGGATTGAGCGGTTGACGGAGCGGTGCTTCGCCCATTCGGGGCGTTTTCGG
>QEVM01000134.1 GCA_003576805.1 Pseudomonadota bacterium
GACTCGTCGCGGCGGATCGCCTTCACGAAGGCGTCGTGCAGCGCGCGGTGGATCGCGGCGCGGTCGGCCTTGCCGTAGGTCTGGCGGAACGCCTTCAGCGGGATGATGCCCTTCGCCATCGAGCGGTGGCCGCCGCCGACGCCGAGGCCTTCGACGACCGCCCGCACGACTTCGCCCGCCGCGCGCACGTAGCCGACGTTGCGCACCGAGAAGACGAGGTCGGAGCCGACGATGCCGGCGGCGATCGACCACTCCGCGCCCTCGGCCTGGAGGCCGAGGTCGGCGACCTGCGGGATCACGTCCTCGCGCACGCGGCCGAGCACGAGGATGTGGATGCCGTTCTCGACGCGCGTCGTGCCGAGCGCGCGGCCGAGCGCGCGCAGGCCGTCGATCGGCAGAGCGGGGCGCTCGATGCGGCGCAGCAGCGCGGGGCTGTGCTCGGCGTGCAGGTGCGCGAAGGCGCGGATGTCGTAGCGGCTCGTCTCGCGGCCCAGGAGCTGCGTGTCGCTCTTGATGCCGTAGAGCAGCGCGGTCGCGAGCCGCGGCCGCACCTCGACGCCGGCCGCGCGCACGTACTCGGTGAGGATCGTCGACGTCGCGCCGTAGCTGGTGCGGATGTCGCGCAGCACGGCGTCGTAGCCGCCGCGCTCGGGATGGTGGTCGATCACGATGTCCACCGAGAGCACGCGCGCCGGCGGGCTCTCGCCGAACACCGGCGGCTGCACGTCCACGAGCGCGAGCCCGTCGAACTCCTCGAGCTCCGCGGGCGCGACGGTGCGCACCTCGATGCCGAGCGCCGCCACCATGGCGCGGTTCTCGGGCCGCTTCACCGCCCCGAACGAGATCAGCGGCGCGGTCGTCGCCTTGCGGCCGAGCAGCGCGCGCAGCGCGATGCCCGATGCGATCCCGTCCGGATCCGGGTCGGGCTGCAGCAGGATCCCGACCTTCTCGCGGCCGCCGAGCAGCTCCTGGATCTCGACGACGCGGTGCAGGTTCTCGAGGTGGTCGAACTCCTCGTCGAAGTCGTCGCGGATCAGCGAGCGCAGGCGTCCGAGCCGCAGGCAGCGGTGCTCGGGCAGGTCGCCGGAGTCGAGCTTGTCCGAGAGCACCAGCACGGGCGCGATCGGCAGCGCCTGGCCGATCACCGCGACGCCGGTGCGGACGAAGCCGATCTCCTCGCTCACGATGCCGAAGACGTCGCCCTCGCGCGGGCCGAGCTTCGCGATGCCCTCGGCGGTGAGGCCGCCCGGGAGGGCGCGGAAGCCGGGCGGGCGCAGCGTCGACTCGTCGTCGCGCGGCACCCAGAACAGCTCTTCGGCCTCGCCGGCCCCGATGCGGGACCACAGCCGAGCGAGCTCGGCGCCGTCGCACACGATGATGCGGCGCTCCACGTGGTCTCCTGGGGGCCTGCCGGCGAGCTGGCGGATTCCGGCGCACCGGCCCGGGCGATTCTAGCGGGACGGCGGGCGGCCCTGCCTTACACCCACCTCACACCGGCCTGACGGCGCCCTCCGGGGTGGGTGCCGGGCGCGCGGGATTCCGTGACGGGACGAACGTGGCGCCCGCGGCTCATGCAACCGCGGCGCATCGGTGCGAAGGTCGGCAGGTGCACCCGCTCCGCTCCGGAAGCGCCGTCGCGGTCGCCGTGCTGCTCGGCGCCGCGCTCGGACTCGGGTTCTTCACGCTGTTCCACGCCGAGGGGCTCTCCTACCTCTCCGACGACCCGCGCGCGTGCGCCAACTGCCACGTGATGAACGAGGTCTTCGAGGGCTGGCAGAAGGGGCCGCACCACGCGGTCGCGACGTGCAACGACTGCCACGTGCCGCACGACTTCCTCGGCAAGTGGCTGTCGAAGGGGTTGAACGGCTTCCACCACAGCAAGGCGTTCACGCTCCAGGACTTCCACGAGCCGATCCAAATCACCCGCCGCAACGCAGAGGCGCTGCAAGGGAGCTGTCTGCACTGCCACGGCGAGTTCGTGCACGAGGTCGTCGCGGCGCAGCGCGCGGCGGACGACCCGGTGCGCTGCGTGCACTGCCATCGCGGCGTCGGCCACGGCGCCGCCGAGTAGCCGAAGAGGGAGACGACATGCCCGAACGCCCGACTCGCGCACCGCGCACCGCCGCGATCCTGGCCGGCGTCGCCGTCGCGGCCGCGCTCGCGACCGCCGCCATCGCGGCGCTGCTCGTCAACATCCAGGAGCGCAAGGCGGAGGCGCGCGATCCGTATCTCAAGCTCGTGCGCGTCGGCGATGACACGACGGACCCGACCGCGTGGGGCGTCAACTGGCCGCGCCAGTACGACTCCTACCGGCGCACCGTCGACACGACGTACACGCGCTACGGCGGCAGCGACGGCACGCCGGCGCGCTCGCGGCTCGAGGCCGACCCCTGGCTCGTGCGCATGTTCGCCGGCTACGCGTTCGCGCTCGACTTCCGCGAGCGCCGCGGCCACGCCTACATGCTCGACGACCAGCGGCAGACGCGCCGCATCACCGAGCGCCCGCAGCCGGGCGCGTGCCTGCACTGTCACGCGTCGGTGATCCCGACCTATCGCCGGCTCGGCGACGGCGACGTGCGCGCCGGCTTCGAGGCGCTCTCGCGCATGTCGTACGGCGACGCGTACGCCGAGGTCGTCGAGACCGGCTCGCTGAACCCGGTGCCCGAGGGCGACACGCAGGGCTTCGCGCACGAGCCCGGCGCGCACCCGGTCTCGTGCGTCGACTGCCACGACCCGCAGACGATGGCGGTGCGCGTGTCGCGCCCCGGCTTCCTCGCCGGCATCGCCGCGCTCGCGGCCGGCGACGCGCCGGTGCCGCACCTCGCGAGCATCGAGCGCTGGCGGCGCGGCGGCCGCGACGCGCCCTACGACGCGAACGCCGACGCCTCGCGCCAGGAGATGCGCTCGTTCGTGTGCGGCCAGTGCCACGTCGAGTACTACTGCGGCCCGAAGACGACGCTCTTCTATCCCTGGAGCCAGGGACTGCGCGTCGAGCAGATCGAGGCGGTCTACGAGGAGACGCGCTTCCCGGACGGCGAGCCCTTCTACGACTGGCAGCACGGCGAGACCGGCGCGCGCGTCTTCAAGGCGCAGCACCCCGAGTTCGAGACGTGGAGCCAGGGCGTGCACGCGCGCGCCGGCGTCGCCTGCGCGGACTGCCACATGCCGTACGTGCGCGAGGGCGCGCTGAAGGTCAGCGACCACTGGGTGCGCAGCCCGCTGCTGAACGTCGCGCGCGCGTGTCAGCCGTGTCACCCGGTGGCCGAGGCGGAGCTGCAGGCGCGCGTCGCCGCGATCCAGGACCGCACGCACGCGCTGATGGACCGCTCGGCGGCGGCGCTCGTCGACATGCTCGACGCGATCGCCGCGGCGAAGGCGGCCGGCGCCGGCGACGCCGCGCTGGCGCCCGCGCTCGCGCTCCAGCGCAAGGCGCAGTGGCGGCTCGACTTCGTCAACGCCGAGAACTCGATGGGCTTCCACGCCGACCAGGAGAGCGCGCGCATCCTGGGCGAGGCGATCGACTACGCGCGGCAGGCGGTCAGCGCAAACCAGACCCGCGCCGCCATCCCGCCGGCCAGCAACGCCGAAAAGCAAAACGCGGAGCGCTGAGCTGCGGCGCGCAGCGCCGTCAGCTCCAGCGCCGGTACGCCCTCCGCGCGCAGCGGCCTCGGCCCCACCGCCTCACGCACCGGCGATCGCGATCCGCTTCGCACTTTTGTAGTCCGCCTTCCCGTTCGGCGCGCGCATCGAAGCCTCGGTGAACACGATCCTCTTCGGCGTCTTGTAGCCGGCGAGGCGCTCGCGCACGTGGCCGCGCAGCTCTTCCTCGGTCGCGTTCGCGCCCGGCTCGAGGCGCACGACGCCGGTCACCGACTCGCCCCACTTCTCGTCGGGCACGCCGACGACGAGCGCGTCGGCGACGGCGGGGTGCGTCTTCAGCGTCTCCTCGACCTCTTCGGGGTAGACCTTCTCGCCGGCGGTGTTGATGCACACCGAGCCGCGGCCGTGCAGCACGATCGTCCCGTCGGCGTTCACCGTGCACCAGTCGCCCGGGATGGACCAGCGCCGGCCCTGGTAGGTCTTGAAGGTCTCGGCGCTCTTCTTCTCGTCCTTGTAGTAGCCGAGCGGGATCGGGCCCGAGCGCGCGATGTAGCCCTTCTCGCCGCAGCCGGGCTCCACCTCCTTGCCGTCGGGCGTGAACACCTTGCAGTTGGGGCCGATGCGGAACTTGCCGAGCGAGATCGTGCTCGCCTTCGTCGTCAGCTCGGCGCCGAAGCCGACCGCTTCGCTCGAGCCGAACGAGTCGTAGAGCAGCGCGTGCGGGAGCTCGTCGAGCAGCGCCTGCTTCACCTGCGGGCTCCACATCACGCCCGACGACACGAGCAGCACGAACTTCGAGAGGTCCCAGCGGCCGCGGTTCTCCTGGAGCGCCTTCAGCATCGGCTTCGCGAAGGCGTCGCCGACGATCGCGCAGGCGTTGGCGCGGCGCGCCTCGATCGTGCTCCACAGCTCCTCCGCGTCCAGGCTCTTGGCCTTGATCGTGACGATCGCGCCGCCGCCGCCGAGCGCGTTGATCGCGGTGAACAGGCCGGTGCCGTGCATCAGCGGGCAGGCCGGCAGCAGCCGCTGGCCGCGCGCCTCGTTCGCCACGCGCTCGCGGTGCTCTTCGACGCTCTCGCTCGCCTTCTCGCCGAGCACCGCGTTGCCGCCGCCGCCGAGCGAGTTGTAGAGCGCGCGGTGCTCCCACATGACGCCCTTCGGCATGCCGGTCGTGCCGCCCGTGTACATGAAGAGCAGGTCCGCCGGATCGCGGCGCAGCACGAGCCGCTCGTCGGTGCCCGCGCCGACGATCTCGTCCCAGCGGATCGCGAACGCGTTGCCGAGCTCGTGGACTCCGCTCGCGTTCCGCTCGCTGCGCGCGCCGGCCAAGCCGGCGCTTGCGTCCTCGCCGTCCGTGATCTCGATCCACTCTTTCACCTTCGGCAGCCGGTCGCGCACCTTCGCGACGCGGTCGGCGAACTCCGACTCGTAGACGACCGCCGTCGAGTCCGAGTTGTCGAGCAGGTAGACGAGCTCTTCCTCGCGGTAGCGGTAGTTGACGTTGACCGGAACCATGCGCGCCTTCATCGCGCCGCTGAGCGCCTCGACGAACTCGGGCCGGTTGTACGCGTACAGCGCCAGCTTGTCCGACGGCCGGTGGTTGCGCGCGAGGTGGAGCGCGAGCGCGTTGGCGTTGCGGTCGAACGCGCGCCAGGTGCGCGTCGGCCCGTCGACGCCGTGGGCGAGCGCGATGCGGTCGGGGACGGTGTCGGCGACGAGCTCGAAGAGATCGGCGAGGTTCCAGTCCATCAGGGGCCTCCGTGGAGAACCGGACAGGCTACCCGCGCGGATGGAGTGCGCCCAGCCCGCGCGGGCCTCGCTCAGCGCACGCCCGCTTCGCGCGCGAGCCGCGAGCGGCGCTCCGGGTCGCACGCGAGGCCGCCGAGTCCGAGCGTGACGAGCAGCAGCAGCGCGGGCTCGGGATCCGATTCGCGCGGCTCGCCGGCGAGCCGCGGCAGCGCGTCGAGCGGGCGCACGACGCGGAACGAAGCCTGCGCGCGGTCCCCGGCCAGCGACCGGACCGGCTCGGCGAGTCCCTCCACCGGCAGATTCTGCGCCTGCGCAGGGCACGCGAGCAGCGCGACGCAGGCGAGCGTACGAGCGAATCGGATCGAGCGAGTGCGGTTCATCGAGGTCTCCAGGCGGCGGCTGGGCGCGTCGGGCACGACGGGGAGCCTCGCGCCGCGCCGCGGCATGCGCCGTGAGCTGCTTCACACCCGGGCCGCGATCCGCGCGCCGGCTGTGACGCGCTTCACTCGCGCCGCGCGTCGCGCGGGGCGCGCGCCGAGCGGGCTACGTTGGTCGGCCATGCAGCGCATCTTCGTCGGCGACGTGCAGGGCTGTGCGGACGAGCTCGACGACCTCGTCGCGCGCGCGCAGGCCGAGCACGGCGGCGAGTTCGAGCTGTGGCTCGTCGGCGACCTCGTGAACCGCGGTCCCGCGAGCCTGCGGGTGCTGCAGCGCGTGCGCGCGCTCGAGGACGAAGGCCGCGCGCGCACGGTGCTCGGCAATCACGAGCTCGCGCTGCTGCGCGCCGCGGCCGGGACGCGCCGCCTGCGCGTCAGCGACACCTTCCGCGACGTGCTCGAGGCGGGCGGCGACTGGATCGACTGGGTGCGGCGCCGGCCGCTCGTCGCGACGGGGCGCGCCGGCGGCCAGCGCTTCGCGATGCTGCACGCCGCGTCGGCGCCCGGCTGGTCGCTGGACGAGCTCGCGGAGCGCGCGCGGCGCATCGAGGCGCGCATGGCGGCGTCGCGCGAGGAGGCGTTCCGCCTGCTCGGCGCGCGCCGCCACGACGACGCGGACGCCGACGCGCTCGCGCGCATCACGACGTGCCGCAGCGTCGACGCGCGCGGGCGCTGGTCGAGCCGCCCGCCGAAGCTCGCGCACGATGCGTGGCACGCGCGCTGGCTGTCGCACGCGCCCGATCACGGCCTGGTGTATGGACACTGGGCGGTGCAGGGTCTGCACGTGCAGCCGCTGCTGCGCGGACTCGACACGGGCTGCGTCTACCACGGCGCGTGGGGCGATCGCTTCCTCACGGCGTGGTTACCGTCGGATGACGACGTGCGGCCCTTCGACGTCCCCGACGAGCGCTTCTGGCACGTCCCGGCGCGCGCGCGCCATCTCAGCGACGAGATGCTGGCCGATTGCAGTTGATCCGCTTCTCCGCGCGGGCGTACAGTGAGCTCGTGCTCGCGCGTCGGCGCGCAGGAGATCCGAGGTCCTGCTCTCCCCGGCCGAACCATGCGCGCGGTGGACGCCGGGCACGACGTGCGCCGGAGAGAGCGGGTGCAGGCGGGAAGCCTTCCTCGACGCGGGGGCTTTCGACCAAGACGCCGGAGACCGAAGGCGAGCGCTTCGGTCGTGATGGCGGTTCGAGCGCGGGCCCAGGCTCGCGCGGCGCGCGAGATCCAGGCCATGGCCGAGTGCGAAGCGCTCGGCGTGCTGGGTGCCGGCGCGCACCGGCGAGCGGCGCGAGCCGCTACACGATCGGGCGTCACCCGAGGAACGCGCGAAGTCGGCGGCCGCGCCGCCGCGGCGATGCCCCGAGCGATCGCCATCGCACGTCGCTCCGCGCTCCCAAGCGGCCCCGACCGACCTCGGGGAAGGCGCCCGCCGCCTCGGTGTTCGAGCCTTATGGGGCTCGCCGCTCGCCTTCGGCTCGCTACGCGGGAAACGGGGCTCGTCGGCTGCGATCGTGGCTTGGAGCTCGCGTGTGCGACCGCGAGCCTTGTGGGTCGCCGCTCGCCTGCGGCTCGCTACGCGGGAAACGGGGCTCGTTGGCTGCGGTCGGGGCTGCGAGCTTGCGTGTAAGACCGCGAGCCTTGTGGGTCGCCGCTCGCCTGCGGCTCGCTACGCGGGAAACGGGGCTCGTTGGCTGCGATCGTGGCTGCGAGCTCGCGTGTGCGGCTGCAGGGTGTGGTGCGGTCAGGGGACGGCGGCGCGGGTGCGGGCGTCGCGGGCTTCGAGGCGGACGGCTTCGGCGGGGTCGGCGTGCTCGAGGGCGGCGACGCGCGCGGCGACGGCGTCGCTCCAGGCGGAGTACGCGACCGCGAGCGCTGCGCGGCGCACCTGCTCGTCGTCGTGCGCGAGCGCGCGCAGCAGCGCGGCCTCGCGCTGCGCGGGCGGCGCTGCGATCGAGGCGCGGATCGCCGTCGCGACGACCTGCGGATCCGGCGCGGCGCCCGGAATCGCGGCGACGAGCGCGGCGCCGCCGTCGGGATGCGACATCGCGAGCATCGCCGAAATGCGTCGCGCGGCCGGCGCGCGGCGCGGGTCCATCGCTGCCTGGGCGCGCAGGACGGCGTCGCGCGCGCCGAGCGGCAGGAACGGCGCGCGCACGTCGGAGAGCGCGGCGGCCGCCGCTTCGCGCAGCGACTCGTCCTCGCCGTCGAGCCAGACCAGATAGGTGTGGAGCAGCTTCTCGGGGTCGTCGCCGGCGACGAAGAGCGCGCGCAGCGCCTCGGTCCAGCGCTGGGCCGCGTTCGCGTTGCTCGGCAGCACCACCTCGCGCGGCTCGTCCACCAGCACGTACGGCGGCCGTGCGCCGCGCAGCAGCAGCACCGCGGGCACGCCCGTCACGAACGGCGGCGGCGTCGCGGGCGAGCGCTTGATCTCGAACTGCGCGGGCGCCGCGCCGCGCAGCACGACGGCGTCGCGCACCTCGATGCGGCCCTCGCCGATCGGGCCGATCGTGCCGACCGCGACGACGTCGGCCGCCGCGATGCGCTCGTGCAGCGGCCGGACCGACGGCGGCAGCGGGTGCTGCGCCGCCGCGCGCCCGCCGGCCGCGACCAGCAGGACGAGCAGCAGCAAGCCGGAGAGACGCGCCGGGGTCCGCAGCATGGGAGGCGCAGTATAGGCGCCTCGACGCCGGCATCGGCTCGCTAGACTCGCCCGGCCCGGAGGACGGACATGCCCACGCTCGTGATTCCGCCGCCGTACCGCGGTCCGACGCAGGGCCGCGACCGCATCGAGGTCGCGGGCCGCAGCGTGCGCGAGTGCCTGGCCGCCGCCGACGCGCTGCACCCGGGCCTGCTCGCGATGATCGTCGACGCGGGCGGCGCGCTGCACCGCTTCAACAGGCTGTTCCGCAACGGCGACCCGCTCCAGGGCGACGTCCTCGCGGCGCCGCTCGCCGACGGCGACGAGCTCGAGCTGCTGAGCGCGATCGCCGGTGGGTAGGCGCGCCGGCGCGCGATAGCATCGGCGCGCTCCCGCTCTCGCGGCGCGCTCTCGAGCTTCGCGAGTGTTCGATCTTTCTCTTCCATCTGTCCGATTGGAGGTTCCCATGGCGGAAGGCCTGGCCGACAAGATGATCCGCGTCGACATGACGGCGCTGACCGCGACCACGGAGCCGTTCCCGGCGGCGTGGCGGCTGCTCGGCGGGCGCGCGCTCTCCGCGCGCATCCTGCGCGACGAGTGCGATCCGAAGTGCGATCCGCTCGGTCCGGGCAACGTGCTCGTGCTGGCGCCCGGCGTGCTGGCCGGCACGTCCGCGCCGACTTCGGGCCGCATCTCGGTCGGCGGCAAGAGTCCGCTCACCGGCGGCATCAAGGAGGCGAACGCCGGCGGCAATCCCGGCCAGGATCTCCAGAAGCTCGGCTACCGCGTGATCGTCGTGAAGGGCAAGCCCGCGGATCCGGACAAGCGCTACGGCCTCGAGGTGGACGCGACCGGCGTGCGCGTCGTGCCCGCCGACGACACCAAGGGTCTGTGGAACTACGCGCTCTGCGAGCGGCTGTACCAGCGCTATCCGCAGTCGGCGTCGTTCATGTCGATCGGCCCGGCCGGCGAGATGCAGCTCTCGGGCGCGTCGGTCGCGTGCACCGACGAGAAGGGCCGTCCGGCGCGTCACGCCGCGCGCGGCGGGCTCGGCGCGGTGATGGGCAGCAAGGGGCTCAAGTACGTCGCGATCGACGCCGGCAAGCTCGCCGTGCGCTCGCCGGCGGTGCGCAAGGACTTCTTCGCGTACGCGAAGGAGTACACGAAGGCCTATCAGGCCGGCCCGCAGATGTTCAAGTGGGGCACCAGCTCGGTCGTGCCCGTCGCGAACATGCTGAACACCTTCCCGTACAAGAACCGCACCGAAGGCCAGTCGCCCGACGCCGCGACGCTCGACGGCAAGCGCATCGTCGAGAGCTTCGAGACGCGCGGCGGCGGCATGCACAACTGCATGACCGGCTGCATCGTGCAGTGCAGCAACGTCGTCCACGACAAGGACGGCAACTACAAGACCAGCGCGCTCGAGTTCGAGACGCTGACGCTGCTCGGCGCCAACTGCGGCATCGCGAGCTGGGAGGACGTCGCCGACCTCGACCGGCTGTGCGACGAGCTCGGGCTCGACACGATCGAGACCGGCGCCGCGATCGCGATCTACATGGACTCGGGCGGCATGGAGTTCGGCGACGCCGAGGGCGCCAAGCGCATCCTGCGCGAGATCGCCGAGGGCACCGAGCTCGGCCGCGCGATCGGCAACGGCGCGGTGGCGATCGGCAAGAAGCGGGGTCACGAGCGCGTGCCGGTCGCGAAGGGCCAGGCGCTGCCGGCGTGGGACCCGCGGCCGCTCAAGGCCACGGGCGTCACCTACTGCACGAGCCCGATGGGCGCCGATCACACCGCCGGCCTCATCATCAACCCCGGCATGCCGCCCACCGAGTACGCGCGCGCGTCGCAGGAGTCGCAGCTCGCCAACGCCGCGTGCGACTCGTCGGGCTTCTGCCAGTTCCTCCAGCCCAACATGGAGGACATCGCCAAGTACTACTCGCTCTACACCGGCGAGAACGTGACGCGCGAGCAGATCGCCGAGATGGCGTGGCAGTGCCTCGCCGACGAGTGGGCGTTCAACGACGGCGCCGGCTTCACCGCCGCCGACGACCGGCTCGCCGACTGCCTCGTCGAGGAGGGCGTCGGCCCCAACCACGGGATGAAGTTCGACGTGCCCGCCGACATCATCGCCGCGGCCAAGCAGCGCTTCGAGCCGCGCGAGGAGCTGTACAAGCTGAAGGCGACGGGCTGATCCCACGCCCAGCGATCGTCGGAGACGGCGGCGGAGACGCGAGTCTCCGCCGCCGTCGCTTCGATGGGCCGCCGCGCGACACGGCCCTTACCATGCGTCGCGACGCGCGTCGGTGCGCGGACGGGGGCCCCACATGACGCGTCGTGGATGGCTGCGTGCGACCGCCGCCGCAGCGGCTCTGCTCGGGATCGGCTCGCCGGTCCTCGCAGCGCGCGTCGAGTCGTTCTCGCCGACCGGCGTCGCGAAGCAGGTGCGGCAGGTCGCCGCGCGCTTCTCGGAGCCGGTGGTGCCGCTCGGCGACCCGCGCGCGGCGCGCGATCCGTTCGCGATCGAGTGCCCCGCGCAGGGCGCGTCGCGCTGGGCCGACGGCGCGAGCTGGGTCTTCACCTTCGAGGAGAACCTGCCCGCCGGCGTCGAGTGCGTCTTCACGCTGAAGCCCGACGTGCGCACGCTCGCCGGCGCGCCGATCGAGGGGCCGCAGCGCTTCGCGTTCTCGACGGGCGGCCCGGCGGTGCTCGAGGCGGAGCCGTCGTGGGGCAAGGTCGCCGAGGACCAGCGCTTCGCGCTGAAGCTCGACGCGCCCGCGACACGCGCGAGCGTCGAGGCGCACGTCGCGATCCGCGCCGAGGGGCTGCCCGACCCGATCGGCGTGCGCGTCGTCGAGGGAGCCGAGCGCGACGCGCTCGTCGCGCGCCTCGACTGGGATCCCGCCGACGCGCGCCACCTCGTGCTCGAGGCGCGCCAGCGCTTCGCGCCCGAGGCGAAGCTGGTGCTGCACTGGGGCGCGGGCGTCGCGACGCCGAGCGGCGTCGCCGGCGACCGCGCGCAGACCTTCGAGTTCGAGGTGCGGCCCGCGTTCGGCGCGCGGCTCGGCTGCGAGCGCGAGAACGCGAAGGCCGCCTGCGTGCCGATCGCGCGCATGCGCCTCGCGTTCTCCTCGCCGGTCGCGTGGGAGGCCGCGTCGCGCGTCGAGCTCGTCGAGAGCGCGCCCGCCGCGGGCGCGGCGCCGCGCGCGTGGAAGGCCGAGCGCGTCGACGCCGACGACGGCGACCCGCTCGTCGAGGCGGTCCAGTTCCGCGGTCCGTTCCCGCCGCACGCGAAGCTCGTCGCGCGCATCCCGGCCGACCTGCGCGACGACGCCGGCCGCGCGCTCCCGCGCTCCGCGATCGAGATCGCGACCGGGCGGCTTCCGCCGCTCGCGAAGTTCTCGTCGCGCTTCGGCGTGGTCGAGGCCGCGGCGCCGGTGCTGCCGGTCGCGCTGCGCCACGTCGCGGGGGGCGCCGTGCTGCGCGGGCAGACGATCGCGCGCGCGGCGTCGCTCGGCGCGGCGTCGCCGGCCGAGATCGCCCGCTGGCTGCGCGCGCTCGGCGCGCAGGACACGGGCGAGGCGTCGGTGTTCGCCGCGCAGGGGGCGGCCGCGCAGCCGCAGTCGCTCGCGCTGCCCGCCGCGACGCCGGGCGACGACGCGGAGGTCGTCGGCATTCCGCTGGACGGCGCGGGCCTGCACGTCGTCGAGATCGAGAGCCGGCTGCTCGGCGAGGCGCTGCTCGATCCGCCGCAGCCGATGTACGTGGCGGCGGGCGCGCTCGTCACGAACCTCGCGGTGCACCTCGCGTGGGGGCGCGAGTCGTCGCTGGTGTGGGTCACGACGCTCGACCGCGCCGAGCCGGTCGCGGGCGCGGCGGTGAGCGTCGTCGACTGCCGCGGCGCGCAGCTCGCCGAGGCGAGCACGGACGCCGACGGCGTCGCGCGCATCGCGTCGCTGCCCGGCTTCGACGCGGCGCCGAGCTGCAACGAGTCGGGCTGGAGCCAGTACGGGCAGGGCCTGCTCGTGCTCGCGCGCCACGGCGGCGACCTCGGGCTCGCCCACTCGAGCTGGGGCGAGGGGCTCGAGGCGTGGCGCTTCGGGCTGCCCACCGAGTGGAGCCCGCGCAGCGAGCAGGCGCACACGATCTTCGACCGCACGCTGCTGCGCGCCGGCGACACCGTGCACATGAAGCACGTGCTGCGGCGGCCGGTACAGGCCGGCTTCGCGGCGGCGCCGCCCGAGGCGCGCCCCGCGCAGGCGCTGATCCGCCACGTCGGCAGCGACGACTCCTGGGAGCTGCCCGTCGCGTTCGAGAACGGCAGC
This sequence comes from Pseudomonadota bacterium, assembly GCA_003576805.1. GTDB lineage: Bacteria > Myxococcota_A > UBA9160 > UBA9160 > PR03 > PR03. Next base: position 12,753 of record QEVM01000134.1, read on the forward strand.
GCGCTCGGCGAGTGGACGATCCCGAAGACCGCCAAGCTCGGTCACTACGAAGTGTCGCTGCGGCGTGCGGACGGCGGCTGGATCGGCGAGGGCGCGTCGGGCGCGTTCCGCGTCGAGGCGTTCCGCGTGCCGCTGATGCGCGGCGTCGTGCAGCCGCCGCGCGACGCGCTCGTGCAGCCGTCGGAGCTGCCGCTCGATCTCGCCGTCGCGTATCTCGCGGGCGGCGGCGCGTCGGACCAGACCGTGACGCTGCGCACCCAGCTGCGCGAGCGCGGCGCGGTCACGTTCCCGGACTGGGACGGCTTCACCTTCGCGAACGGCGGCGTCGAGGAGGGCGTGCGGCGGCGCGCGTTCGGCGACCTCTCGCCCGCCTGGGAGCGCGACTGGGAGTGGGCGGAGGACGGCTCGCTCGGCGTGCTGTGGCGCGCGCCCGAAGCCGGCGACGCGCGCGGCCCGGTCGCGGCGCAGGAGGTGAAGCTGGACGCGCGAGGCACCGCGCGCGCGACCGTCGCGGGCCTGCCGCGCTCCGAGCGCCCGCTCGAGCTGCAGGCCGAGGTCGCGTTCCGCGATCCGAGCGGCGAGACGCAGACGGCGTCGGCGCGCGTTCCGCTCTGGCCGTCGAGCCGCGTCGTCGGCTTGAAGGCCGACGACTTCGCCGCGCAGGGCCGCATCCGCCTGCACGGCGCCGTGCTCGACCTCGCCGGCGCGCCGATCCGCTGGACCGGCGTCCGCGTCGACGCGTACGAGACGCGGAGCTACGCCGCGCGCAAGCGCATGGTCGGCGGCTTCTACGCCTACGAGCACGTCGAGGAGGTGCGGCGCGTCGGCCGCTTCTGCGCCGCGCGCACCGACCGCGCGGGCCGCTTCGCGTGCGAGGGGGCGGCGCCCGCGCGCGGCCAGCTCGCGCTCGTCGCGACGACGAGCGACTGGATGCTGCGCCCGAGCACGGCACACGCGTCCGTGTGGGTGCCCGGCGAGGACGACGGCTGGTTCGCGCAGGGCGACTCCGACCGCATCGAGCTGGTCCCCGAGCGCCGGCGCTACGAGCCCGGCGAGACGGCGCGGCTCCAGGTGCGCATGCCGTTCCGCGCGGCGACCGCGCTGGTCGCGGTCGGCCGCGAGGGCGTCGCGGAGACGTTCGTCGCCAAGCTCTCGGGCGCCGACCCGGTCGTCGAGGTGCCGATCGCCGGCGCGCACGCGCCCAACGTGTTCGTGTCGGTGCTCGCCGTGCGCGGGCGCGAGGCCGAGCCGGCGCCGACGGGGCGCGTCGACCTCGCGAAGCCGGCCTACCGGCTCGGCATCGCCGAGCTGCAGGTCGGCTGGAAGGAGCGCAGCCTCGCGGTGCGCGTCGAGCCCGCGCGCGCGACGTACCGCGTGCGCGAGACGGCCGAGGTGCGCATCGCGGTGCGCACGCCCGACGGCGGCGCGCCGCCGCCCGGCAGCGAGGTCGCGATCGCGGCGGTGGACGAGGGCCTGCTCGAGCTGCTGCCGAACACGAGCTGGAAGCTGCTCGACGCGATGATGGGCCGGCGCGCCTACGCGGTGCGACACGCGACTGCGTCGATGCAGGTGGTCGGCAAGCGCCACTACGGCCGCAAGGCGGTGCCGTCGGGCGGCGGCGGCGGCCAGCGTCCGACGCGCGAGCTCTTCGACACGCTGCTGCTCTGGAACGGGCGCGTCGCGCTCGACGCCGCCGGCGACGCGCAGGTCGCGATCCCGCTGAACGACTCGCTCACCAGCTTCCGCATCGCCGCGGTCGCGACCGGCGGCGACGACCGCTTCGGCACCGGCGAGGCCTCGATCCGCACCACGCAGGAGGTGATGGTGCTCGAGGGCCTGCCCGAGCGCGTGCGCGAGCAGGATCGTTTCGCGGCCGGCTTCACGCTGCGCAACACCACCGACGAGACCCAGGACGTCGTGCTGCGCGCGAAGGTGGAGGGCCTCTCGTCTGCGCTGCCGCCGATCGAGCGCTCGCTCGCGCCCGGCGAGTCGGCCGAGCTCGTCTGGGACGTGACGGTGCCGGTCGGCGCCGACGCGCTGCGCTGGGACGTCGAGCTGGCGTCGTCGTCGGGCGCGACGGACCACCTGCGCTTCGCGCAGCAGGTGACGCCGGCGGTGCCGGTGCGCGTGCTGCAAGCGGCGCTCGTGCAGGTGACGGGCGCGGCGGAGGTGCCGGTCGAGCGGCCCGCCGACGCGCTCGAGGGGCGCGGCGGGCTCGGCGTCGCGCTGCGCCCGCGCCTCGCCGACGGCCGCGACGGCATCGAGCGCGCGATGCGCGCCTACCCCTACACGTGCCTGGAGCAGCTCGCGAGCGTCGCGATCGCGCTGCGCGACGCGGCGCGTTGGCAGGCGGTGATGGAGTCGCTGCCCGCGCACCTCGACGGCGACGGCCTCGCGAAGTTCTTCCCGACGCTGTCGCAGGGCAGCGTCGTGCTGACCGCGTATCTCGTCGCGATCGCCCACGCGGCGGAGCGCGAGATCCCCGCGGCGCCGCGCGAGCGCATGCTCGGCGCGCTCGCGCGCTTCGTGGACGGCAGCCTCGAGCGTGACGAGGTCGTCCGCGCGGCCGACCTCCCGCTGCGCAAGCTCGCCGCCGCCGAGGCGCTCGCGCGGCACGGGCGGCTCTCGCCGGCGCAGGCGGGCGCCGTCGCGGTGGATCCGCGGCTGCTGCCGAACGGCGCGCTGCTCGACTGGATCGGCGTGCTCGCGGGCACGCCCGGCGCGCCGCAGCGCGACGCCAAGCTCGCCGAGGCCGACGCGCTGCTGCGCGCGCGCCTCGACGTGCAGGGCACGACGCTCGGCTTCGCGACGAGCCGCAGCGGCGCCGCCGGCTGGCTGCTCGCGACGACCGACGTGAACGCCGCGCGCCTCGTGCTCGCGCGCGTCGGCGCGCCCGGCTGGCAGGACGACGCGCCGAAGCTGGTGCGCGCGCTGCTCGCGCTCCAGCGGCGCGGCGCGTGGCCGACGACGCTGGCGAACGCGTGGGGCACGCTCGCCCTCGACGCCTTCTCGCGCGCCCACGAGACGGTGCCGGTCGCGGGCGCGACCACCGTCCACGTCGGCGTCGCGCACGGCCGCATCGACTGGACGAAGGCGCCGCAGGGCGGCGCGCTCTCGCTGCCCTGGCCCGACGCGCGCGCCGCGCTCGCGCTCCGCCACGACGGCGCGGGCGCGCCGTGGGCGATCGTGCAGAGCGCCGCCGCGGTTCCGCTGCGCGAAGCGTTCTCGAGCGGCTACCGGATCGAGAAGCGCATCGAGCCGGTGTCGCAGCGCACGCCGGGCGCCTGGAGCCGCGGCGACGTGGCGCGCGTGCGGCTCGAGGTCGAGGCGGAGGCCGAGGCCGCGTGGGTGGTGGTGGACGATCCGCTGCCGGCCGGCGCGAGCATCCTCGGCCGCGGCCTCGGCGGCGACACCGGACTGCTGTCGCAGGGCGAGCGCGACGCCGGCTCCGCGTGGACCGCGTTCACCGAGGCGCGCGACGACGCCTGGCGCCGCTACTACGAGTGGGCGCCGCAGGGCCGCTTCGCCGCCGAGTACACCGTGCGCTTCGACCAGCCGGGCCGCTTCGCGATGCCGCCGACGCGCGTCGAGGCGCTCTACTCGCCCGAGCGCTTCGGCGAGCGCCCGAACGACCCGATCGAGGTCGCGCCGTGACGCGCCGCGCGCGCGCGGCCGCGTGCATCGCGGCGCTCGGCGTCGCGATCGCGGCCGAGCGCGCGAGCGCGCCGCCGCCGCTGCCGGACTTCGGC
>QEVM01000135.1 GCA_003576805.1 Pseudomonadota bacterium
GTGGCCGCGGCGGGCCGCGCGATCGACGCCGGCGCGCTCGGCCCGCTCGCGACGCTGGCCGCGCAGTGCGCCGCCGCGGCGCAGCGCGCCGAGCTGCAGGGCGCGCAGCGCAACTTCTTCGTGCACGTGACCGACATCCTCGTCGCCGCGCTCGACACGCACATGGACCTGCAGGCGGGCCACGCGCGGCGCGTCGCGCAGCTCGCCAACCGCATCGGGCGCGAGATCGGGCTCGACGACGCGCGCCGCCAGCGCCTCCACTTCGCCGCGCTGCTGCACGACGTCGGCATGCTGCGCGTCGAGCGCACGCGCCAGGCCGACAAGCGCGCGCTGCGCCAGCACCCGGTGCTCGGCCATCGCATGCTCGCCCCGATCGAGCTGTGGGCCGACGTCGCGCCGTTCGTGCTGCACCACCACGAGTGGTTCGACGGCAGCGGCTATCCCGAGCAGCTCGCGGGCGACGCGATCCCGCTCGAGGCGCGCATCATCGGCCTCGCCGAAGCCTTCGACAGCATGACCAGCGAGGCGAGCTACCAGCCCGCCGTGCTGCCCGAGGAAGCGGTGCGCCGCATCGAGGCGGGCAGCGGCACCCAGTTCGACCCCGAGCTGGTGCGCGTCTTCCTCACCCTCGCCCGCCGCGGCGACGTCGACGTCGCTTAGCCTTCTGGGCTCGCCGCTCGCCTTCGGCTCGCTACGCGGGAAACGGGCGCAGAGATGAGGTCGTGGTGTCGAGATTCATTGGCGACGGCCTAGCGAGACATCCAGAGCTCGGAGACGCTCGGGTCGGGCTTGGCGAGGGCTTCGGGGGGGACGCGCGAGCGGAGCTTGCCGATCTCGCTCTGCATCTCGAGGTCGCGGCCTTCGATGCGGAGCGCGGCGGCGCGCACGAGCGCGGCGCCGTCGCGCGCGGCGTCGAGGCGCGACGCGAACGGGGCGTCCGGCGCAGCGCCGGCGGCGAGCGATTCGGCGAACGCCGGCCACGTGCGGCGCAGGAAGTCCTGGCGCGCCGCGCGCGACACGCGCGCGCCGAGGAAGTCGAAGCGGGGACGCGCGTCGGTGTTGAGCGGCACCGCCGCCAGGTCGGCGGCGCGCGCGGCGAGCGGCCCGACGTAGAGCATCCAGAAGCCGCGCGGGTCGGTGACCCAGAAGTCGTCGACCGCGCCGGCGGCCGCGAGCGCGCGCACGCGCGCCTCCACCTGCTCGACGCTGGGCGCCGCGTCGCGGAAGCCGACGAGCCCGACGCGCGGCGTGGTGCGCGCGTAGAAGTCGGCGCGGAACACCACGGCGTTCGGGAACACGGCGAGGAAGGTCGCGGCGATCGTGCGGAAGGTGTCGGCGCTCTGCTGGTACGCGGGCAGCCACTGACAGAACAGGCCGCCGGGCGCGAGTCGCTCGCGCACGGCCTCGAAGTGCTCGCGCGTGTAGAGCGAGCCGACGCCCGGATTCCACGGCGAGAACAGGTCGGCGACGACGACGTCGTAGCGCGCGCTCGTCGCGCGCAGGTGGTTGCGGCCGTCCTCGACCACGATGCGCGCGCGCGGGTCGCGGTGCACGGCGTGGTTGGTGTCCGCGAACCACTGCGCGGCCAGCGCGTGCACCTCGGGCACGATCTCGACCAGGTCGATGCGCTCGGCCGGGTGCAGCGCCGCCGCGCCGGCCGTGCTGCCCGTGGAAGAGCCGACGAAGGCGACGCGCTTCGGGTCCGGGTGCAGCAGGAGCGGCACGTGGCCCGCGCGCTGCTTGGCCGCGAGCAGCCGGCCGGCGCCCTCGAGCGTGTAGTGGTTGTTCAGCTTCATGCGGCGCCCGAAGGTGCCGTCGATCACCGAGACGACGCCGTTCGCGCCCTCCGCCTTCGCGACGAGCCGGTCGCCCGCTTCGAGCTCGACGACCGGCAGGCGCGCGGGGCTCCACGCGGTCGCGAACACGATCGCCGCCGCGGCCGCGACGAGCGCGGCGCGGCCGGCGCGCTCGCGCACGCTGCCCGCCGCGACCAGCGCCGCGATGCCGTACGCCGCGCCCACCGCCGCGAGCGAGCGCCACAGGCCGAGCCCGTCGAGCAGCACGAAGCTCGCCGCCACCGAGCCCGCGATCCCGCCGAGCGTGTTGGCGGCGAGCAGCCCGCCGACGCGCGGACCGACGCGGCCGCCCGCCGCGAGCTGGAAGGTGAGCGGGAGCACCAGCGCGCCGACGAGCAGCGGCGGCCCGCCGAGCAGGAGCGCCGCGACGAACCCGTTGTCGAGCCGGCCCTGGCTGCCGGCGCCGAAGTCGCGCATCGCCCAGGTCGCGGCGGGCAGCGCGAAGAGCAGCGCCGCTTCGACGGCGAGCGCCGCGCCGAGCAGGCGCGCCGGCGCGACGCGGCCCTGGCTCGCCGCCGCGATCCACGCGCCCGCGGCGAGCGCGAGCAGCACGACGACGAGCACGATCCCGTACGAGTACACCGAGTGGTCGAAGACCTGCGCGAGCGCCTGGATCAGCAGCACCTCGAGCGCGAGCGTTCCGAAGCCGGACGCGAACGCGACGGCGAGCAAATCGCGCGGCGCGCGCCCGTCGTCGTGCGCCGGCGCAGCGGCGGCGTGCGCGACGTCGTGTCCGCGGCCGAGCGCGTACGCGGCGGCCGCCGCGAGCAGCGAGAACGCGATGGCGAGCGCGTACGTCGCCGGCACGCCGATCCAGTCGGGCAGCAGCAGCACGCCGGCGGCGCTGCCGAAGGCGGCGCCCAGCGTGTTGACCGCGTAGAGCCGGCCGCCGGCGCGGCCGAGCTGGCGCGCATCGGCGACGTACGCCGTCGCGAGCAGCGGCAGCGTGCCGCCGAGGAGCAGCGCGGGCGGCAGCATCACGGCGAATGCCAGCGCGAACTTGGTCGCGACGAAGACGTCGCGGCGGCCCGCGAGCGTCTCGTAGAGCGAGGCGTAGATGGGGTCGTAGAGGCGGAACACGAGCGGCACCGCGAGCGCGAGCAGCGCGGCGCCGCACTCGACCGCCGCGTAGACGGCGAGCGGGCGTCGCGTGCGGCCGGCGACCCGGCCGAAGAGCGCCGCTCCGATCGCGAGGCCGGCGAAGAACGCGGCGAGCGTGGCGCTCGCGGCGTAGGCGGTGCTTCCGAAGAGGCGTTGGAACCAGCGCAGCCAGACGGCTTGGTAGAGCAGCGCGGCGACGCCGGAGACGAACGCGACGGCGAGCAGGCTGCGGGCGCGCGGGGACATGGGCGGCGGACGATAGCTCGGCGGGATCGGAGTCGAGGCGAAGGGGATGCGCTGCCGGAGCTGCTGCACCTGACGTCGGCCGCTCCGCGGCGACGCAGGTGAGCAGCCGGACGCGCCGCGTTGTGCGGGTCGGTTCGGCGGGCGCGCTTCGCGCGCACCGTGCGGCTTCGTAGGCGAGGACGAGGTCGTGCGGTGCGTGGACGCCGTGCGCGGCGGCCGTGCCGTGCTTTGGGTTGGCGCTAGGCGGTGGTCTTCGATCCCGAGCCGGTCAGTTCGCGGCGCGCGTCATTGGATTGCGCGCGTCGAGCCTGTCGGGAAGCGCGTCCTTGCGGTCAGAGCGTGCCGGCCTTCGGCGTGTCGCGGCCGCTCGGGATCACGGCGGGCTCGGCGATGTACTGCTCGTCGATGCGGCCCGTCAGCGACGACAGGAACGTCAGGATCGAGCGCACCTCGGCGGGCTCGAGCTTCTTGCCGAGCTGGTGCCACGCCATCAAGTTCACGGCTTCGCCGAGGTTCTTCACGCTGCCGTCGTGGAACCAGGGGCCGGTCTTCTCGACGTTGCGCAGCGACGGCACCTTGAAGAAGTACTTGTCGGCGTCCTTCTTGGTGACCTCGTAGCGGCCGAGGTCCTTGGTCTCGTAGGGATGCACGAGGCCGAGCTTCTGGAACATCTGGCCGCCCAGCGTCGCGCCCATGTGGCAGGTGGGGCAGCCGACCTCCATGTACTTCGCGAGGCCCGCGACCTCTGCGTCGGTGAGCGCGTCGGCCTGGCCGCCGAGGAAGTCGTCGAAGCGCCCGGGCGTGATCAGCTTGCGCTCGAACGCGCCCACCGCCTTCGCGAAGTTGTCGTAGTGGATCGGATCGGCCTCGCCCGGGAAGGCGGCCGCGAAGAGCGGGCCGTAGCCGGGGATCGTCTTCAGCACCTTCACGACGTGGTCCGCGCTCGGCATGCCCATCTCGACGGGGTTCAGCACGGGGCCCTTCGCCTGCTCCTCGACGTCGGCGGCGCGGCCGTCCCAGAACTGCGCGAAGTGCAGCGCGGCGTTGTAGACGGTCGGCGAGTTGCGCGCGCCGCGCTGTCCGTCGTGGCCGACCGACGTCGGTTCGTTGTCGACGCCGAAGGTCGTGAGGCCGTGGCAGCTGTTGCACGAGAGCTTCTGGCTGATCGAGATCCGCTGCTCGTAGTAGAGACGGCGGCCGAGGTCGATCTTCTGGGGCGTGAGCGGATTGGCGTCGCTCTTCGCCGCGTCGGGAAGGACGCCGAAGATCTGCTGCGCCCGCTTCTGGATCTCCGCGCGGTCCTGGGCGAGCGCGAGAGTCGGCGATCCGACGCCGACGGCGCACGCGGCGAGGAGGGCGAAGGCGGAGGAACGCATCGACATGCTCGGCTCCCTTCGGTGGAGGTGCGCGAGCCTATACGGATCGCGCTGCCGGTCAAGGACCCAGCGCGCCGTGCGCGCGCATGCCGGCGAGCATCCACTCCGCGATCCAGCGATTGCCCTTCACCGTGAAGTGACCCGCGGCGGCGGGGAAGTCGTCGTGACGGGGCGGGATGTAGAGCGACGCGACCGCGTCGGGCGGGAGCGCGCGCAGCGCGGGCACGCCGTCGAGGAACGGCACGCCGAGCCGCTGCGCCTCGCGCACGACGAACGCGCGCAGCGCGGCGGTGCTCTCGTCGCGCAGCTCGTCGTGCATGGGCAGGTACACGAGCATGAGCCGGCGGCCCGCGGCGCGCTGCAGGCGCGCGAGCTCGGCGAAGACGGCCGCCGCGAGGCGCGGCACGTCGGCGTCGGCGGCGCGCTCGCCCGCGCTGGCGGCGGCGCCCGCGCGCGCGAACGCGGCGCGCAAGAGCGCGACCGAGCGCAGCTCGTCCGCGAGGCGCAGGTTCTGCGCGAGCCACGGCAGCGCGAACGCGGCGCGCGGCACGGGCACGTTGTCCACGGCGAGCCGCTCGCCGTCGAGGCGCAGGCGCGGCTTGCCGTAGCCGAAGAAGCGCGTCGCGCCCATGCGCGCGAAGTCCTCGACGATGAACGTGAAGAGGTGGACGTCGTGCGCGAGCGGCGCGCCGTCGCGGCGGTACCAGAGATAGGCCTGGTCGATGCCGTAGCCGCCCTGCCCCATGTTCACCGGCTCGATGCGCGCGTCGAGCGCGCCGAGCTGTGCGCACCAGGTGGCGTCGTCGGCGACGCCGTAGCCGAGCGCGAACGAGTCGCCCGAGCAGACGACGCGCACGCGGCCCGGCGCCACCGCCGGCGCGACGTCGCGCGTGCCGCGGAAGCGCTGCGCGTTGGTGTGCAGCGACGCGCCCGGCCCGTAGAGATCGGGCAGCGACACGTGCGGGCGGTTCACCCAGCCGAGCTCGGCGTCGTACTCGGTGTGCGAGCGCTCCGCGAGCGGCCGCTGCGCGCGCGTCGCGACGAGCGCGCCGAGGCGCGTCCAGCTCGCGAGCCCCTCCACGACGCAGAGCACGAGCACCAGCCGGCCGAGCCATGCGACGGCGCGCACGCGCTAGCCCTTCGCGTCGTCGGACGCGCTCGCGAGCACGCGCTGCAGTCGCGCGGGATCGCGGCGCAGGCGCAGCGAGCGGCCGCCCGTCACGTACACGAGGCCGGGCTTGGCGCCGCGCGGCTTCGAGACGTTCTTGATCGGCGCGACCGTGACGTAGGCCTCGGTGACCTTGCGGTGCTTCGAGAAGTGCACGGCGAGCTCCGCCGCCTCGAGCATCGCGTCCGCCGGCGGGTCGCTGCGGCCCTCGGTGCGCAGCACGACGTGGCTGCCGGGCGACGCTTCGAGGTGGAAGAAGAGATCGTTGCCGCGCGCGAGGCGGGTCGAGAGCAGGTCGTTGCCCTCGTCGCTGCGGCCGACCCAGATCTCGAGGCCGGTCGTGCTCGTGTAGACGCGCGGCGCGAGGCGCGCGGGCAGCTCGGTCTTGCCGAGCCGCCAGACGCGGCGCGCGGGCGCCTCCGGCTTCGCGCCCGCAGCCTGCGCCGCGGACGGCGCCGCCGCGAAGCGGGCGAGGAGACGCGCGACCTCGAGCCGCTCCGCGAACGCCGCCAGCGCCGCCGCATCGCCCTCCGGCAACGCCGCGAACTCCGCCGCCAGCGCCGACACCGTCTCGAGACGCGCCTCCGCCTCGCCCGACTCGACGAGCGCGCGCGCGGCGCGCTTCTCGGCCTTGCGCGCGCGGGCGAAGAGCGCGTCCAGGTTCTGGCGCGGCGAGAGCGCGGGGTCGAGCTCGATCGCGACCTCTTCGCCGCTCGTGAAGTCGCGCAGCGTGACGCTGCGCGCGCCGCGCTGGATCGTCGCGAGCGCGCTCTTCAGCAGCTCGCCGCGCGCGCGCAGCGCCGCGACCTCGTCGGCCGCGGCCGCGTCGCCGCGCAGCAGCGCGAGCTTCTTCTCCGCGGCTTGCTGCCCCTTGCGGAGCGCGCGCTCGACGCGGCGCGCGAGCGAGTCCTGCTCGCCGGACGCCGCGCGCTCGGCGGCGACCGCTTCGAGCGCGGCGAAGAAGCCGTCGTCGGGCACGGCGGCGAAGCGGTCGCTCGGCGCGGCGGGCGGCCGCGGCGGCGGGCTGCGCCACGGCTGGCCGAGCGCGAGATCGCGGCGCGTCTCGCCGAGCGGCCGCAGCGCGCCGACGACACGCGCGTCCGCATCGAGCAGATACGCGTTGCTGCGCGGGCCGAGCAGCGAGAGCAGCAGATCGAAGGCGCCCGCCTCGCCTTCGAAGCGCAGCGCCGCCTGGCGGTCGTCGTCCACGATGCGCGCCGCGGCGAGGCGCGCGCCGCCGATGCGCGCGCGCAGGAGCTGCGCGAAGGCGGGCGGCGACGGCGGCGCCGGCGGCCGCGTCGCGAGCAGCGCGAGCCGCGCCGTCGCGGGATCGCAGCACACGAGCAGGTGCGCGTCGCCGCGGCCGGGCGCGTGCAGCGAGAGCACGACGCGCAGCGGGTCGGGCTCGGTCACCCGCTCGACGCGCGCGCCGGCCAGCGCGCGATCGACGAGCGCGGCGGCGCGCGTCAGCTCGGCGAGCGTCAGCACGCGCGGCGCCTCACTTCTGACACGTCCGGCAGTAGTGCGCGCTGCGCTGGCCGAGCACGATGCGCCGGATCGGCGCGCCGCAGCGCGGGCACGGCTCGCCCTCGCGCGCGTAGACGCGGCGCTCGTCCTGGTAGGCGCCGTCGCTGCCGTCGGGCGCGACGTAGTCGTTGATCGACGAGCCGCCGGTCTCGATCGAGCGCTCGAGCACGCGCACCAGCTCGCGCGCGATGCGCTCGCACTCGGCGCGCGTCACCCGGCGCGCCGCGCGCGTCGGCCGCACGCCCGCGGCGAAGAGCGCCTCGTCGGCGTAGATGTTCCCGCAGCCGGCCAGCACCGCCTGGTCGAGCAGCAGGCTCTTGATCGCGACGACACGTCCGCGCGTCGCCGCGAAGAGCGCGTCGCCGGTCGCGCCGAGGGCGTCCTCGCCGAGGCGGTCGAGTCGCTCCGACGTCGCGCCCGGCGCGAGCCAGAGCACCTTCCCGAACTTGCGCGCGTCGCGCATCCACACCTCGGGCCCGCCGTCCTCGAAGGCGATGCGCAGGTGCGTGTGCGCGTCGGGCGTGAAGCGCGCCTGCGCCTCGGGCGCGAGCACGGCGCGCGCCGACGCGCGCAACAGGCGCGGACTCGTCGCCGCGCTCGAGAAGAGCTGTCCCGTCATGCCGAGGTGGAGCACCAGCCGGCTCGCGTCGTCGAGCGTCGCCACGAGGTACTTGCCGCGCCGCGCGAGCGCCGCGCAGCGCCGCCCCGCGAGCGCCGCGCGCAGCTTCGCGGGCGGCGTCAGGAAGAAGTAGCTCGGCTGCGTCGTCGCGACCGACGCGATGCGCCGGCCGAGCAGCAGCGGCGCGATGCGGCGGCGCGTCGTCTCGACCTCGGGCAGCTCGGGCATGGCGCGCCAGTCTAGACGTCAGCCGAGCGCCGCGCGGATCGCCGCGACGAGGCGGTCGGCCTCGGCCGGCGCGAGCTTCGTCTCGGGCTGCGGGTGGTCCCAGGCGGTCGCGGCGGGCGCCGTCTCCCAGTCGCCGTGGCGCGGGATCAGGTGGACGTGGACGTGCGGCACGACGTTGCCGAACGCGGCGTAGTTGATGCGGCGCGCGCCCGACGCCGCGCGGATCGCGGCCGCCGCCTGCCGCACGTCGAGCGCGAGGTCGCGCGCCTGCGCGAGCGGCAGCTCCTCGATCAGCGTCGCGTGCGCGTCGAGCACGAGCACCGCGCGGCCGGGAAAGCGCGCGTCGTCGTAGAAGGCGAGCGTCGCGGCGCGCAGCCGCGCGATCGGCCGCGGCTGCGCGAAGCCGCACGCCGCGCAGCGCCACGCTTCCGCTACCGCCACGGCTCGACGAGGATCTTCGCCTGCGCCTCGGGGTTCGCGAGCGCGCGGAACGCGCCGGCGACGCCGTCGATGCCGGTCTTGTCGGTGATGATGGGCGCGACGTCGATCTGGCCTTCCGCGAGCGCGCGCAGCGTCTTCGCGAACTCGTCGGGCGTGTAGCCGAGCACGAACTGGACGTTCAGCTCCTTGTTGATGCCGAAGCTCGGGCGGATCGTGTCGTCCTCCATGCACACGCCCGCGACGACGATGCGCGACTGCGGCGGCGCCACGCGCATCAGCTGGTCGATCACGCCCGGCACGCCGACGCACTCGAAGAGCACGCAGCCCTTGCTGCCCGCGGCGGCGCGCCACGCCTCGATCGGCGGCTGCTCCTTGGGATCGGCGACGGCGGTCGCGCCCAGGTGCGTCGCGAGGCGGCGCCGCATCGGCGAGTAGTCGGCCGCGACGATCGTCTCGACGCCCGCGAGCCGCAGGCCCGCGATCACCGCGAGCCCGACCGGCCCGCAGCCCACCACCAGCGCGGCGTCGCGCGGCGTGACGTTCGCCTTCGCGACCGCGTGCACGCCGACCGCCATCGGCTCGGTGGTCGCGGCGTGCTCGGTCGGCAGTCCGTTCGGCACCTCGAGCAGCATCGGCTCGGTCAGCACCATCAGCTCGCCGTAGCCGCCCGGCACGTCGTCCGAGTAGCCGACGGCCTGCAGCTTGCCGCCGTGGAAGGAGATCGGCATCGACACGACGCGCGTGCCGGCCGGCAGACGCTTCAACGTGTTGGGTCCGAAGTCGACGATCTCGGCGCAGAACTCGTGGCCCATCACGACGTCGGCGAGCAGGTTCGGCACGCTCGGCGCGCCGGTCTCGCGCATCGACTGCATCATCTTCTCGGCGTGCTGGAGCATGTGCAGGTCCGAGCCGCAGATGCCGCACGCGAGCGTCTTCACCAGCACCTCGCCCGAGCCCGGCACCGGGTCGGGGACCGTGTCCACCACGATCTGCTTGTCCCGCATCACGGCTGCGCGCATGGTCCGCTCCTTCGCCTCACCGGCAGTTCGTGTCCAGCCATTCGATCACCGCCCGCGCGAGCGCGATGCGCTGCGACGAGAAGGCGTGGTCCGCGTCGAGCACGAGCGACTCGGCGCGCTCGGCGCCCGCGGCCGCGAGCGCCGCGGCCAGCGGCTCGTGGTGCAGGTCCGGCGGCGTGACCGGGTCGCGCGCGCCCGCGACGAGCAGCACGGGCCGCGACGCCAGCGCGGGCGCGCGCCGCACCAGGTCGAAGGCGTCGGCGTTCGCGGCGAGCTCGTCGAGGGGCGCGCGCTCGGGCACGCCGCGCAGCGGCGCGCTCCACTGCTGGCCGAACGCCTGCGCCAGCTCGGCGCGCTGGGCGGGATCGCGCGCGGCGCGCCCGAAGAGGCCGAGGTTGGCGCCCGCGAGCGACACCGCGCAGCCGACGGTCTGGTCCTGCGCCGCCGCCGCGAGCGCGAGGAAGCCGCCCATGCTGTGGCCGACCAGCGCGACGTGGCCCGCGTCGGCGCGGAAGCGCTGGCCGAAGTCGATGCCGCGCACGAAGGCGAGCGCGGCGCCGACGTCGCCCAGGGCGTTCGCGAACGAGAACGCGCCGCCGCTGCCCCAGGCGCCGCGGTAGTGGAAGAACAGCACCGCCCAGCCGGCGCGGCGCAGCGCCTGCGCGAGGTCGCCGTTGCGCTCGTTGCCGGGATAGCCGTGCAGCAGGATCGCGATCGGGTGCGGGCCCGCGCCGCCCGGCGCGTACACGATCGCGTTCATCGCCGCGCCGGCGCTCGGCACGACGAGCTCCGCCAGCGACGGCGGCTGCGCCGCGTCGATGGCCGGCGGATCCTCGACCACCGGGTCGTAGCGCGGCGGCGGCTCGGCGTTCGCGCACGCGAGCAGCAGCGCGGCGGCCGCCGCGACGGCCGCCGCGGCGGCGGCGCGGACACCAGTTCGGGAGCGGCGCATGCAGCCTCGCGTCGAGCAGAGGCGGCGAGTCTACGGTAGGAAGGCCGCGCGGAGGAAGAGGCGTTGCCCGAGTCCGTCGTCTTCGATCGCGCGGCCGGCTGCTACGACGCAACGCGCGGCTTTCCGCCCGGCGTCGCCGAGCGCGTCGCGGCGCTGCTCGCCGAGGCGGGCGCGCTCGCAGCGCGCGCCGACGTGCTGGAGATCGGCGTCGGCACGGGCCGCATCGCGCTGCCGCTCGCGGCGCACGTGCGCCGCGTGGTCGGCGTCGACCTCTCGGCGCCGATGCTCGCGCAGCTCCTCGGCAAGCGCGGCGGCGCGCGCGTCCATCCGCTGCGCGCCGACGCGGCGGCGCTGCCGTTCGCGAGCGCGCGCTTCGACGCGGCCGTCGGCGTGCACGTGCTGCATTTGATTCCGCGCTGGCGCGAAGCGCTCGCCGAGGTCGAACGCGTGCTGCGCCCCGGCGGCGTCTACCTGCACGCGGCCGACGACCAGGCCGCCGGCGGCTCGCTCGGCTTCTCGCCGCACGAGCTGGTGCGCGCGCTCGGCTACGAGAACGCCGGCGTGTCGCACCGCAAGTTCGAGACGTGTCCGGCGGAGGCGGGCTTCACGCAGGTCGGGCCCGTGCACCGCATCCGCTTCGCGCGCCGGCTCGCGCCGCAGGCGATGCTCGACCGCATGGCGGAGCGGAGCTGGTCGATCACCTGGAAGATGAGCGACGCCGACCTCGCGCGCGTCGTCGAACGGCTGCGCGCGGAGCTGCTCGCCCGCTTCGGCGCGCTCGACCGCGAGGTCGAGATCGACACCGGCTTCTGGGTCCGCGCGTATCGCCCGGCGTGAACGAGGCTCAGACGTTGAAGCGGAAGTTGACGACGTCGCCGTCCTGGATCACGTAGCTCTTGCCTTCGACGCGCAGCTTGCCGGCGTCGCGGCACTTCGCTTCGGAGCCGAGCTCGACGAGGTCCTGCCACGGCACGACCTCGGCGCGGATGAAGCCGCGCTCGATGTCGGAGTGGATCTTGCCCGCGGCGCGCGGCGCCGGCGTGCCGCGCGGCACCGGCCAGGCTCGGCACTCGTCCTCGCCCGCGGTCAGCATCGAGACGAGGTCGAGCAGCTCGTAGGCGGCGCGCACGAAGCGGCTCTTCGCCGACTCCGCGACGCCGAGCGAGGCGAGGAACTCCGCCTGCTCCGCCTCGGCCATCTGCGCGATGTCCCACTCGACGGAGGCGGAGAGCACGACGAGCCCGAGCCCGCGTGCGCGCGCAGCGGCCGCGACGGGCTCGGGCGCGGGCTGCGCGACGTCTTCCTCCGCGACGTTGAGCACCAGCAAGAGCGGCTTCTGCGACAGGAACGTGTAGCCCGAGAGCGCCTTCTTCTCGTCCGCCGTGAGCGCCAGCTCGCGGATCGCCTGCTCCGCCTCGAGCGCGTCCTGGATGCGCTCGAGCAGCGGCAGCTCCTTCGCGCCCGCCGGATCCTTCGCGAGCTTCTTGCGGCGCGTCTCGACGATCTCGAGATCCGCGAGGATCGTCTCGGTCGCGAGGCCGCCGATCTCGCCGAGCGGATCGGCGGCGCGGCCCGCGGCGTCGGGGAACGCGCGCACCACCTGGCAGAGCGCGTCGAGCGGGCGCATCGCGTTCAGCACGCTGCGGTCGAGCCCCTCGCCGTGGCTGCCGGCGAGATCGGTGAACGCGATCTCCGCGTAGGTCTTCTTCTTGGGCGCGTACAGCTTCGCGAGCGCGTCGACGCGCGCGTCGGGCACCTTCACCGTGCCGATGCGCGCCTTGTCCGCGCCGCCGCGCGCGCCCGGCTCGGCCGGCAGCCCGGTGAGCGCGCCGAACACGGTGCTCTTGCCCGCGCCGGGATAGCCGACGAGTCCGATCTTCATGCGTCCTTCCAGTAGCGCTTCGCCTTCGCGAAGCGCTCGCCGAGCGCGGGCAGGCGCTCGATGCGCTCGTGCGCGGCGTGCGCCGACCAGCCCGCGAGGAAGCCCGCCGCGCGCAGCGCGTCGGCGTCGCCGCCCGCGCTCTCGGCGATCTCGGCGGCGAGCGCGTCGGCGACGCGGGCGTCGTTGGCGACGCCGAGCGCGTCCTGCAGCTTGGCGAGCCGACGCGCGTAGCGGCGCGCCGGCTTGCCGCCGAAGAGCGCCGCCGTGAACTCGGCCGCGTAGCGCAGCTTCTTCGCGGCGATGCGGAGCTGGTGCCGCTCGGCCGGCGTCGCGCTGGCGACCTCGCGCATCGCCTTGCGCGTCTTGCGGTGGCGCTTGGCGAGGCGTCCCGCGGCCCAGCCGCGCGCGGGCAGGAACAGCGCCGCCGACGCCGCCGAGAGCGGCTGCTCGCGCCACGCGCAGCGCGCGAGCCAGCGGCGGATCTCGAGCACGAGGCGCGGGAAGCGGTCGGACGCGAGCGCGGCGCGCACGCGCGCGGCGGCCTCGACGCGGCGCACGC
>QEVM01000136.1 GCA_003576805.1 Pseudomonadota bacterium
TCGGCGACGCGGGCGCCTGGCGCGCCGGGCCGGCGCGCGCCGCCGAGCCCGACACCGATCCGTGGCGGGCGGCGGGCCGGGCGGCGCTCGCGCGCGCCGAGTCGAACGGCGCGTCGGCGCCGCGCAAGGCGAAGAACGTCATCCTGTTCGTCGGCGACGGCATGGGCGTCTCGACCGTCACCGCGGCGCGCATCTTCGACGGCCAGCGCCGCGGCGGCAGCGGCGAGGAGCACGCGCTCAGCTTCGAGACCTTCCCGCACGTCGCGCTCGCCAAGACCTACACGGTGAACGCACAGGTCGCCGAGTCGGCCGCGACGATGACGGCGCTCGTGACCGGCGTGAAGACGCGCGAGGACGTGATCGCGCTCGACGCGCGCTCCGTGCCGGGCGACCACACCAGCGTCGAGGGCAGCCGGGTGCGCACGCTGCTCGAGGAGGCCGAGTCGCGCGGTCTCGCGACCGGCGTGGTCACCACGACCCGCATCACCCACGCGACGCCCGCCGCCTGCTACGCCCACGTGCCGCAGCGCGACTGGGAGGACGACTCGCTGCTGCCGGAGGCGGCGCGCGCCGCCGACTTCCCCGACATCGCTCGGCAGTTCGTGGACTTCGCCGTGGGCGACGGCATCGACGTCGCGTTCGGGGGCGGGCGCAGCCAGTTCCTACCGATCGGCGTGCGCGACCCCGAGCGGCCGGACTCCGTCGGCAACCGCCGCGACCGGCGCAACCTGATCGACGCGTGGCGCCTGCGGAACCCGAACGGGCGCTACGTCACGACGCGCAGCGAGTTCGCGTCGCTCGACCCCGCGCGCCCGGGCCCCGTGCTCGGCCTGTTCGAGCCCTCGCACATGCGCTTCGAGTCGGAGCGCGGCGACGACGTCGGCGGCGAGCCGTCGCTCTCCGAGATGACCGCCAAGGCGATCGAGCTGCTCGCGCGCGATCCCGACGGCTTCTTCCTGATGGTCGAGGGCGGCCGCATCGACCACGCCCACCATCTCGGCAACGCCTACCGCGCGCTGGTGGAGACGGTCGAGCTGTCGAACGCGGTGCGCACCGCGCAGGCGATGGTGAGTCCGAGCGACACGCTGATCGTCGTCACCGCCGACCACAGTCACGTCCTCACGATCGCGGGCTACCCGACGCGCGGCAACGACATCCTCGGCCTCGTCCACGGCAACGACGCGCAGGGCCAACGCGCGCCGCAGCCGCTGAAGGACATGCTCGGCCTGCCGTTCACGACGCTCAACTACGCCAACGGGCCGGGCTACACCGGCGCGTCCCCCGAGCAGCGCGAGGGTCCGAAGCGCTTCCCGCACCAGCCGACCGGCTACCGCGGCATCACGCGCGGCCGCCCCGACCTGCGCAAGACCGACGTCGCCCACCCCGACTACCTCCAGGAGTCCGCCGTCCCCGGCCGCAACGACACCCACGCCGGCGAAGACGTCGCCATCTACGCCACCGGCCCCGGCGCCGCCTTCGTCCAAGGCGTCCAGGAGCAGAGCTACGTGTACTACGTGATGCGCCGCGCGTACGGCTGGGCGGACGGCGAGGAGTAGGTGCGCGCGCCGTCGGCACGCCCGATGTCCGCGACACTCGCCGTGTGGAACACCGCGTGGGCCGCTCCGAACTCGCACCGAGGTCGCATCCTCGCCGCGCGACTCCGCGCAATGCGCGCTGACATCATCTGCTTCACGGAAGCCCTCGTCGGAATCACGCCGACGGACGGACACACCGTCGCCTCCGATCCGCACTATGGCTATCGAGCGCCGGCCGGGCGCCGCAAGGTGCTGCTCTGGAGCAGAGAGCCCTGGCACGACGTCGATGTGGTGGGCCCGGACGCGTTGCCAGGAGGCCGATTCGTGCAGGCTTCGACCGGGACTCCACTCGGCCTGATGACGGTCGTGGGGGCTTGCGTTCCTTGGCGCGACGCTCACGTGCGCACGGGTCGGCGTGACCGCCGGCCCTGGGAAGATCACCTCGCCTTCCTCGCGGAACTCGCTCCACGCATCCGTGCACTGCAATCCCAGCCGACCATCCTCGCTGGCGACTTCAACCAGACCGTTCCGCGGACCCGTGCTCCCGCGGCTGCGGTTCGCGCGCTCGTGCTGGCGCTCGAGCCACTCGAGCTGGTGACCGCCGGTCCCGTGCCGGGGCTCGACCGCCCCGTGATCGACCACGTAGCAGTGTCGAGACACTTCACGGCTCTCGCTGTCCGCGGCATTCCGGCGGTGCACGACGGCGTCAAGCTCTCCGATCATCCCGGACTCGTGGTCGAGCTCTCCGTGCGCCAGCCGCCCGCGTGAACGGCGCGTGCCGACGCGACGCGCGTCGTTCCGACCTCGGCTTCCCGCGATCGGGATCGTTCACGATCCTGGCGGCGCGATCGCCTACGCGCCGCGCTCGTACGGCAGCTCGCTCGGCCGGCGCCCTACGAAGTCGGGCTCCGGATCCACCTCGAACTGCACGGTGTCGATGGTGCGACGCCCTTCGCGCAGCGCCTTCGCAACGCGGTGCATGCCGTCCATCAACCTGCCGTCGGCGCCGAGGAGAATCGGGAACGAGAGGTCCGCCTCGTCGACGAGGCGCATGTGGTCGAGCACGGATCGGCACGTCGGCCGATGTACCTCGTCGAGCCAGTGCACCTCGTCTAGCTCGCGATGGAGTCCACCGTTACGGGCCGGCGCCGCAGGCCGCGCCGCCAGCTCGATCAGCCGATCGACGTCCCAGGCGAGCAGGGCCGCGGTCGGAGCGCTGGAAGTGGTACTGCTTGCGCATGTGCGTCCGAGGGTGCCGTCAAAGTCACGCGATCCCGGCGGCGGCGCGGCCCTTCCACGGTTTGTTGCCGTAGCGGTCGAGCGACACCACGTCGCCGACGGGGCGGCGCGTGGTCGGGCCGTACTTCCCGACGGGCCAGCCGAGCGGGATGACCGCGCACGGTGTCACGTTCCACGGCAGTCCGAGGATGCGGCGCACCGAGAAGGTGCTCCAGAGCGGCAGCGTGATCAGCGCGGCGCCGAGGCCCGCGGCCCGCGCGGCGAGCAGCAGGTTCTGCACCGACGGGAAGATCGAGCCGTAGTAGCTCGTCGCGGCGACGGGCGGGAAGACGGGGCGCACGCCGCGCAGGCACGCGACCACGACGACCGGCACCTCCTCGAAGTGCTCGGCCTGCCACTGCACCGCGTCGAGCAGCCGCTGCATCTTCGCGTCGCCGCGGGTCGCGCGGCGCCCGAGCCAGCCGTAGATCGACCACGCCTGCCGATTGCGGCGCGCGAGCTGCGCCTTCACCGCCCGGTCCTTCACGACGACCCACTCCCAGCTCTGCGCGTTCGAGCCGGTCGGCGCCTTGAGCGCGAGCTCGACGAGGCGCAGCACGAGCGCGTCGTCGACGGGATCGGGCTTCAGGCGGCGCACCGCGCGCTGGGTGGTCAGGGCCTCCTCGAGCGGCATGTCGAAGCGGATCGCGTCCACCGGGCACCTCCTGCGAGTCGGCGAGCTTACCAGGCGGCGCGGCGAGTCTGGCGACGCCGCGGCGGACCGCTCTAGACTGGCGGCATGATGCTCGCGCGACGCATCTACTCGACGATCTTCTGGTCGTTCCTCACGGCCTCGTCCATCGCGCTCTTTCCGGTCGCGGTCGGCGTGTGGGCGCTCACCGCGCCCTTCGACCGCCGGCTCACCGTGCTCCACCAGTTCACCTGCTTCTGGGGCTCGCTCTACACCTTCGTGAATCCGCTCTGGCCGGTGCGGGTCCACGGCCGCGAGAAGATCGACCCGCGCGAGACCTACGTGATGGTCGCGAACCATCTCTCGCTGCTCGACATCCTCGTGCTGTTCCGGCTGTTCCGACACTTCAAGTGGGTCTCGAAGATCGAGAACTTCAAGATCCCGTGCATCGGCTGGAACATGCGCCTGAACCGCTACATCCCGCTGCGGCGCGGCGACCGCGACAGCATCCGCGAGATGATGACGGCCTGCGAGGAGACGCTGCGCGACGGCTCGTCGATCATGATGTTCCCGGAAGGCACGCGCTCGAAGAACGGCGTGCTGCAGCCGTTCAAGCCGGGCGCCTTCGAGCTCGCGCTGCGCACGCAGCGGCCGCTGCTGCCGATCGTGATCGAGGGCACGAGCAACGCGCTGCCCAAGCGCGGCTTCGTGCTGCGCGGTCGGCATCCGATCCGCGTGACGGTGCTCGACCCGATCCCGGCGGAGCGCTTCGCCGGGCTCGACGCCAAGGCGCTCACCGAGCACACGCGCCAGCTCTACGTCGACTTCTTCGACACGCGCGCGTAGCGGCGCGCCACGGCGCCGAGCGCGGCCAGCGCGGCGCAGGCGGGCGCGGCGCCTCCCGGCTCCGGGACCTCGACCACGGCGCGCATCTGCATGTCTCCAGCGAGTTCGCTCCACCCGGATGCGCACTGCTCGATCGCGGCGCCGCGGCAGTACGCGGCGCCGCCGGCGTACGCGTCGCCGGCCGGACCGGCGAACCAGTCGTAGGGCGCCACGTTCTCCGGCGCGCTCGGGCTGCGCAGCACGACCGCGAGCACGTCGCCCGCGGCGACCGGAATGGCGAGGTCGTCGACCCGCGTCGCCGTGCGCGGCGCGAGAAAGGTCGGAACCTGACCCGACGCAAACGTGCGCGTCGCGAGCGCGGCGCCGTCGTCCTCGAGCGGCGCGCCTCCGGCGCTGGTCGGGCGCACGTCCACGACGAGCTCGTACGGGTCCTCGAAGGTCGTGGGACGGCGGAGCTGCAGGTCGATCCAGCGCAGCGTGCCCGTGTGCTCGATCGTGAAGGTCTGCGCCAGCTCGCGCGCGTCGCCGACGATGCGCAGCCCGTTGCCGGGCTCGCCGACCGACGCCTCGACGCGCAGCGCCGGATCGACCCAGGTGCGGAACTGCTGGTCGCCGCCGATCGTTCGCCAGCCCGTCGCGCACGAGACGATTGCCGCGCCGCGGCAAGCGGGCGTGCCGCTCTCGTACGGATCGCCGGCGGCGCCCGCGCGCCAGTCGTAGGGAGCGACGCCTTCGGGCGACGACGGCGCGCGCAGCACGAGCCCGAGCAGGTCGCCCGGCTCGACCGGCACCGCGAGGCCCTCGATCGCGGTGAAGTCGAGCGGGTCGAGGAAGGTCGGGAACGCGGACGCGGGGACCACGCGCCGGTCCAGCGCCGCGTCGTCGTCCTCGACCGGCATCCCGAGCTCCGTGGTGGGACGCAGGTCGACGACGAGGTCGTACGGCACCGGCGCCGTCGTCGGAATCGAGATCTTCACGTCGACGCGCGTGATCACGCCGCCGACGCCCGCCGTGAAGGTCTGCGCGACGTCGCGCTCGTGGCCGACGATGCGGTTGCCGTTGTCGGGATCGCCGAGCGCCTGATCCACCACGGGCTCGGCGCCCGCGCCCGCGGCGGCGCACGCCAGCACGCAGCCCGCGATCGCCGCGACGCGGCGACGGCGGCCGATTCGCTGTTCCATTCCACCCCCCTCGGGCGCGCACCGTACCACCGCGCGACGCGCCCGCCCGCCCATCTGCTAGCCTGCGTGCCCACTTCGCCCTCCCCCATTTCGAGATCGCCCAGACCGGACCCGACGGGCCGCGCCCGTACGACCCAGAGGCCTACGCGTCGATGACCCAGCCGCTCACCGATTCTCCGCGCGCGCCCCGCAAGGACGTCCGCAACCTCGCGATCATCGCGCACGTCGACCACGGCAAGACGACGCTGCTCGACGGCCTGCTGCGCCAGACCGGCGCGCTGCCGCCCAAGCACGCCGCCGCCGAGCGCGTGATGGACCGCGAGGACCTCGAGCGCGAGCGCGGCATCACGATCCACGCCAAGAACACCGCGATCGACTACGAGGGCGTGCACATCCATCTCGTCGACACGCCGGGCCACGCCGACTTCGGCGGCGAGGTCGAGCGCGTGCTCGGCATGGTGGACGCCGTGCTGCTGCTCGCGTGCGCGGTCGAGGGCGTGATGCCGCAGACGCGCTTCGTGCTGCGCAAGGCGCTTGCGCACGGGCTCAAGCCCATCGTCGTCGTCAACAAGATCGACCGCCCCGAGCAGCGCGCCGCCGAGGTGCTCGACGAGGTCTTCGACCTGCTCGTGGACCTCGGCGCGACCGACGAGCAGCTCGACTTCCCGGTCGTGTACGCGTCCGCGAAGGAGGGCTCCGCGTCGCTCGATCCCGAGGGTCCGCGCAAGGACCTGCGCCCGCTGCTCGACGCGATCCTCGAGCACGCGCCCGCGCCCGTCGTGGACCTCGACGGCCCGCTCCAGTTCCAGGCGATGACGCTCGACTACGACGACTTCGTCGGGCGCCTCGTGATCGGGCGCATCGCGCGCGGCCGCATGCGCCGCGGCGCGACGGTCGTGCGCGTCGGCGAGAGCGGCAAGCTCGAGTCGTTCCGGATCTCGAAGCTGTTCGGCGCCTACGGGCTCGACCGCCGCGAGATCGAGGAGGCGGCGGCCGGCGACCTCGTGGTGATCGCGGGCATCGACACGATCGACATCGGCGACACCGTCTGCGATCCCGCCCATCCGGAGGCGCTGCCGCGCGTCGCGGTCGATCCGCCGACGGTGCGCGTGCGCTTCTCGGTGAACAACTCGCCGTTCTCGGGCCGCGAGGGCAAGTTCGTGACCTCGCGCCAGATCGGCGAGCGCCTGCGCCGCGAGGTGCTCGGCAACGTCTCGATCCAGGTCGAGAACACCGACAGCCCCGAGGTGTTCGAGGTCGCGGGCCGCGGCGAGATGCAGATCGGCGTGCTGATCGAGACGATGCGCCGCGAGGGCTACGAGTTCTCGGTGTCGCGCCCCGAGATCATCCTGCGCGAGGTGGAAGGCCAGCGCTGCGAGCCCGTCGAGGACGTGGTCGCCGAGGTGCCCGAGGCCAGCACCGGCTCGGTCATGGAGAAGCTCTCGCAGCGCAAGGGCCGGCTCACGCACATGGAGCAGCGCAGCGGCACCGCGGTCCTCCAGTTCGTCGTGCCGAGCCGCGGCCTGTTCGGCTACCGCAGCGAGTTCCTCTCCGACACGCGCGGCGAAGGCGTGCTGCACCGCACCGTGCGCGGCTACGAGCCGTTCACCGGCGAGCTGCCGACGCGCAGCGTGGGCGCGATCGTCGCCACCGAGGTGGGCGAGACCACCGCGTACGCGCTGTGGAAGATCCAGGAGCGCGCGGACCTCTTCGTGGGCCCCGGCGTGCCGGTCTACGAGGGGCAGATCGTCGGCCAGAACCGCCGGCCGGGCGACATGGACGTCCACGTCTGCCGCAGCAAGAAGCTCACCAACATCCGCGCCGCCGGGAAGGACGAGTCGATGGTCCTGACGCCGCCGCGCATCCACTCGATCGAGACCGCGCTCGGCTGGATCGAGGACGACGAGCTGCTCGAGGTCACGCCCCAGTCGCTGCGCCTGCGCAAGAAGGCGCTGAACGCGAGCTTCCGCAAGCGTTAGCGGCAAGCGAAGCGCGCAGCGAGCCGAAGGCGAGCGAAGTCCCCAAGCTTGCTTCCGCAAACCTGGGGACTCTCTTCTCCGGGACTTACGAGCGCCCCGCCTACACCAGCGGCGTGCGCCCCGTCGTCGTCACGTCGTCGTCGCGGCGCCGATCGCGGTCGTCGTCGTCGTCCACCGACGACTCGCCGACGCTGCGGACGTCCTCCGCGCCTTCGGCCTCGAAGATGTCCTTCGCGGCGTCGCGCTGGTGGCGGTCCTCGGTGTGCACCGAGATCAGGATGTTGCCTTCCTTGAGCTTGCCCTCGTACTGCTTGGCCTCGTACTCGGGGATGCCCATGCCGATCAGCGCGCCGGTGAGGCCGCCGACCGCGGCGCCGGCCGCCGCGCCCGACATGGCGGCGAGGATCGGCCCGGCCGCGATGAACGGGCCGAGGCCCGGGATCGCCAGCGAGCCGACGCCGACGAGCCAGCCCGCGACGCCGCCGAGCACGCCGCCGGTGAGGCCACCGGTCGCCGCGCCTTCGGGCGCCTTGGTGTGCTGCTCGTGCGCGAAGTCGCGGCTCCCCTGCTGATCGGGGAACAGCACCGACACGTCGCTGCTCGAGAAGCCTGCGTCCCGCAGTCGCTCGACGATCGTGCGGGCCTTCTGTTCGGTTCGGACGATGCACAGAACGGCGCGATCCATCCTTCGCTCCTTCTCGGATTCGGGTGGTTTGGTTGTCGGAATCGTTGTCAGCCGCGCCGGTCAGGTCCCGGGTGCGACCTCGAGCTGGTTGTCGACGCGGCCGCCGCCCGCCGCATTGCGCGCGATCGACTCGATCGTCTGCTTCTCCTGCTCGCTCTCGACGGGCCCGCGCAGCACGACCGAGCCGCCCTGCGTGATGACCTTCACGTTGCGCGCATTCACGCTGAGCCCTTCGCTCGACGTGATGGCGTCGCGGATCTTGCGCGTCATCTCGACGTCGGCGGGATCGTTCGACTGATCCATCGGCGTCGGCGTCGAGCCCTCGCGATCCGCGACGTTGCGGCCGGTGTTGTCGGGCGCCTGCGCGAGCGGCTCCTGGCCCGGAACGCGGGCCGGATCGGCCGCGCCCTGCCCGACGCGCTCGTCGCGCTCGTTCAGGTCCGGCGCGTTGCGTTGCTCCGGCGGTGCGGCGCCCACGTCGCCGGGCTCGCCGGTGCGCGTGTCGCCCGCGTCGCAGGCTGCGAGCGACAGAGCCAGCGCCCCGGCTGCGAACCCCTTCAGGATGACGTGCATGCAGCTCTCCTCCTTGCAATCGCACAGGTAGGAGAGCAAGCGACGTGCCATGCGCACCGGAGCGACGGAGCGGCGCGCACGCGCGTGCGGTGCGCGGCGGTGGAGCGTCTTTGTACAGAAGGCGCTGGCGGCGGGGTCAGCGCGGGGACGGCGCGAGCGCGCCGCGCAAGAAGGCGCGCAGCTCGGTCTTGCGGGCTTCGAGCATGTCCGGCGCGTCGGGCTCGGCGCGCAGCATCTCGGGCGGGATGTGGTGCAGCACGGCCGGATAGAAGAGCACGAGACCCATCAGGTTGAGCACCGTGTGCCGGACCGGCACGTGGCGGATCGCGCCGGCCGCGCGCGCGCGCGTCAGCCAGGCGCCGACGCTGCGCAGCACGGGCGCGACGCCGGCGCGCTCGTCGGGCGACGCGAGCGGACCGCCGGGCGGCGCCTCGGGGCGGCCGGACGTCACCATCAGCCGCATCAGCAGGCGCGCCGCCGCCGGCTCGGCGGCGAAGTGCTCGACGCTCGCGTCGAGCGCCGCGATCAGCGACTCGAGGCGCGGCGGGTCGGCGGCGAGCAGCGGCTCGATCCGTTCGAGCAGCCGCTCGGAGAGGCCGCGGTACACCTCGCGCGCCATCTCCTCCTTGGATCGGAAGTGATGGAAGAGCGAGCTCTTGTGCAGGCCGACGCGGTCCGCGACCTGGGCGAGGCTCATGCCCTCGTAGCCGTGCTCGGCGAGCAGCTCGAGCGCGGCGTCGAGGATGCGCTGGCGAGGTGCGTCGCTGGCGGAGGCGGGCGCGGCCATCGGCCGCGGACTCTACGCCGGCAGGACGCGCGCGCCCAGCTCGATGGTCCAGCGCAGCGCGCGGCCCAGCCAGCCGCCCGCCGCGCCGGGCCGCGGCAGCACGAGATCGAGGTTCGCCTCGTAGTGCGCCGACTGCGTCGGGTTGGTGGGGAAGAAGCGCAGGTCGGTGCCCGGGATCGGGCCGATCTTCTCCGAGAGCTCGTGCAGCATCTTGTCGGCGTTGCGGATCAGCTCGCGCGGGTCGGCGCCCAGCACCGCGTAGTGTCGCGCGTAGCGGATCTGGGTGGCGCCGAAGAGGTCGCCGATGCCGTACGTGACGTCGCGGATCCGGAGCAGCTCCTTCACGGGCAGCTTCTCGAGCCGCTGCGGCAGGTACAGCACGCCGAGGCCGACGTGGCGCGCCTCGTCCTTCTCGATGTAGGGCAGGATCTCGGTCAGCACCGGCTCGATCTCCGCGTCGGCGAGGAAGCGGAAGATCGCCATCGCGGTGCCCTCGGCGAGGAGCTGCATCGCGAACAGCTTCACGGTCAGGTCGCGCGTCGCGAGCAGGCGGCGCGCGCCGATCGCGAAGTACGGATCGAGCTTCGGCGCGGGCACGTGCAAGGCCGCGACGTAGTCGCGCAGCGTGTAGAAGTGGCGCGCCTCGTCGAACACCTGCGCCGACGCCGCGAGCCGCGCGTCGGGCTCCTCGAGCCGCTCGGCCAGCTCCGCCGCGACGATCCACGCCGCGAGCTCGCCCCACATCAGCATCGTGATCGGGTGCGCCAGCGCCTCGCGCTTCTCGCGCGAGAGCTGGATGCCGCCGTGCTTCGCCATCGCCTCGCGAAAGATCGTCGGCCCGTCCCAGGCGTCGCGCAGCGCGTTGGCGTAGATGCGGCGCAGCCGGTCGGTGCGCTCCTCGGCGAGGGCGAGCGGCTCGTCGAGCAGCAACGCCTCGTTGGGCCAGGCGCGGAAGCGGCCGAGGCGCGCGTGCAGGCTGTTCGACACGGCGCGCTTGACGACGTGGCCGACGGCTCGGGCGGATGCGATGTGCGGCAAGGGGAATCTCTCCTGCGGGCGCGGCGACGGGGAACCAACCGATCGGTCGGGCGTCCCTTGTACCCAAGGCGTTCCCGCCGCGTCAATCGGAAAGGGCCCGCGCGACGGGGTTTTGCACGGCGTGCACAGAAGGACGCGCCTGCGCGCGGCGCGCGGTTGATCCGCGAGTCGATATGCTTCCGCGGCCGCCACGGAGGAGACGCCATGCAGCCGCGCGAGGTCCTGTCCGCCGATCAGATCTGGCTCGCCGACCAGGCCTTCTGGGCGCGCCCCTTCGCCGAGCGCGAGGGCGCCTTCGCGACGCTGCGCCGCGAGCGGCCGATCTCGTGGCACGAAGAGCCCGACATCGTGGTGCTGCCGAAGGGGCCCGGCTTCTGGGCCGTCACCAAGCACGCCGACATCCTCGAGGTGAGCCGCCAACCCGACCTCTTCTGCTCGGGCAAGGGCTCGAACATCGGCGACATGCCGCCCGCCTTCAACGAGTTCTTCGGCTCGATGATCAACATGGACGACCCGCGCCACGCGCGGCTGCGCCGGATCGTGTCGCGCGGCTTCACGCCGCGCGTGATCCAGCGCGTCGAGACCGACGTCGCGCGCGCCGCCGAGCGCATCGTCGACGCGGTGATCGACAAGGGCGAGTGCGACTTCGTGACGGAGATCGCCGCCGCGCTGCCGCTCGCGATCATCTGCGACATGGCCGCGATCCCCGAGAGCCAGTACCAGTTCGTGTTCGACCGCACCAACGTCATCCTCGGCGCCGGCGATCCCGAGTACGGCGGCAGCGAGCCCGCGCAGATCATCCCGAAGCTGCTGAACGCCGGCGCCGAGCTCGCGCAGCTCGCGCAGGAGATCGCCAAGCACCGCCGCGGCAAGCCGGGCGACGACTTGGTGTCGGCGCTCGTGAACGCCGAGGTGGACGGCGAGACGCTCTCCGACCAGGAGCTCGCATCGTTCTTCGTGCTGCTCGTCGTCGCCGGCAACGAGACCACGCGCAACGCGATCAGCCACGGCATGAAGGCGCTCTGCGACTTCCCGGAGCAGCGCCGCATCTGGGCCGCCGACTTCGACGGCGTCGCGCCCACCGCGGTGGACGAGATCGTGCGCTGGGCCACGCCGGTGATCCACTTCCGCCGCACGGCGACGCGCGACACCGTGCTGCGCGGGCAGAAGATCGAGGCCGGGCAGAAGGTCGTCCTGTGGTACTGCTCGGGCAATCGCGACGAGGACGCCTTCGAGCGGCCGTTCGAGTTCGACGTGCGGCGCGCGCCGAACGAGCACGTCGGCTTCGGCGGGCCGGGGCCGCACTACTGCCTCGGCGCGCACCTTGCGCGGCGCGAGATCACGGTGATGTTCCGCGAGCTCTTCCGCCGCATCCCGGACCTCCAGATCGAGGGCGAGCCCGACAAGCTGCTCTCGTTCTTCATCCACGGCATCAAGCGCATGCGCTGCACGTTCCGGCCGGGCGGCGCGCGCGCCGCCTGAACGGGCGCGCCTCAGCGCCGCGTGGGCGAGCGCGGCGCGCGCGCGCCGGCCAGCGCGACGAGCGCGACGAGCCCCGCGCCGTAGAAGACGCCGAACGCGGCGAGCACCCGCCCCGCGACGTGCGCCGCCGGATGGCGGTACGCGAAGCGCACCGTGTGCGATCCGCTCGGCACGCGCAGGCCCTTGAACGCGAGGTTGGCGAGCACCATCTGCGTGCGCCGTCCGTCCAGCTCGGCGCGCCAGCCTCGGCCGATCGCGTCGGCGTAGAGCAGCCACGCGCCGCCGGGCGCGTCGACGCGCACGCGCAGCTCGATCTCGTTGGGCGTGAAGCGCACGACCTCGGCCGTGCCGGCCGCGCCGTTCGGCGGCTCGACGGCCGGCTGCGGCGTGCCGCGCGGGATCAGCACGACGTCGCGCACCGCGCCCGGCACGGGCGCCGTGAGCGCGGCGACCAGCGCTTCGCGCGCTTCCTTGTGATCGAGCGCGATCGCGGCGCCCGTCACCACGCGCAGCTTCGGCACGCCGCAGCCGATCGGCTCGGACACGTCGATGCTCCGCCGCTTCTCGAGCGAGAGCAGCCCGTACACGCGGTCCATCCACATGTCGGCGTAGTACGGCGTCCAGCACGGGTCCTGGCCGGTGAACTGGTGCGTGATCCAGTAGCGCGAGCTGGCGGCCGGCAGCGCGTCGACGAAGGCGGCGGCGGCGCGGGTGCGCTCGGCGGCGGCGCCGGAGGCTTCGGGGTGCGGCCGGTCGCGGCGCACGGGCTGGTAGGCGAGCGGCGTCGCCTCGAAGATCGCGCGCGGCGTCGCGGGCGGGATCGCCGGCGCGCGCGACGCCGCGATCGCCTGGTAGCTGCCGAGGTCGAGCAGCAGCGCCGCGACGAGCCCGAGCTGCGGCGCGCCCAGCGCGGCGAGGCTCGCCGCGCCGAGCGCCACGTAGCCGCTGGCG
>QEVM01000413.1 GCA_003576805.1 Pseudomonadota bacterium
CGCCCGCGCAGCGTGGTGTTGCGCTCGAAGGTGAGGCGCTTCAGCGCGAGGTCGGCGCGCGCCTTCGCGACGCGCGCCTTCGCGTTGGCGAGGTTGGCCTCCGCCTGCTGCACCTTCACCTGGAACGGGCGCGGGTCGATCTTCGCCACGGGCTGGCCTTGCTGCACCGGCGAGTTGAAGTCGACGTAGATCTCGAGGATCGGTCCGGACACGTAGGTGCCGACCTGCACCGTCGTCACCGGATTCACCGTGCCGGTCGCGGTCACCGACACCTCGACGGGGCCGCGGTCCACCGGCTCGGTCACGAACGCCGCTCGCGGCGCGGGCGAAGCGCTCGTCCACCACCACGCGAGCAGCCCCGCGGCGGCGAGCGCCGCGGCGGCGATCCACGCCGCGCGGCGTCCGGCGGGACGGGAGATCGGGGCGGCGGAGGTCGCAGTCACGGGGCGGTGAGCTCCTGCGCGATCGCCCGCTCGAGCGTCGCGATCGCGGTGCGCTGATCGTAGAGCGCGCGGACGCGGTCGGCGTCCGCGCTGGCGCGCGCGGCCTGCGCGTCCACCAGCTCGATCACGTTGCCGACGCCCGTCTCGTAGCGGCCCTCGGCGAGCTGCAGGTTCTCGCGCGCCTGCGCCGCGGCACGCTCCGTGACGAGGATCGCCTGCTCGGCGCGCGCGACGTCGAGCAGCGCCTGCCGCACCTCGAGCGCGATCTGCTGGCGCAGCCGCTGCTCCTCGAAGCGCAGCGAGTGGAGGTTCGCGCGCGACTCGCCGATGCGCGCGATCGTGAGGCCGCCGTCGAAGAGCGGCACGTCCACGACGGCGCCGACGCGCCACGTCTCGGCGAGCGGGAACTCGCTCGTCGAGCCGCCGTAGGTGGCGTCGGCGCGGACGCTGGGCAGCAGCTCGCGCTGGCGCTGCGCGACGTCCTGCTCGGCGGCGCGCTGGAGCGCGAGCACGCTGCGCAGCTCCGGGCGCGCGGCGTACGCGCGGTCGAGCGCCGCGGGCTCCGCGAGCGACGCCGGCCGCGCCACCAGCACGTCCTCGATGTCGAACGGCAACGGGCCCTCGAAGCCGAGCGCGTTGGCGAGCGTCACCTCGGCGAGCGACACGTTGTTGCGCGCGGTGAGCTGGTCGAGCTCGGCGGTGGCGAGCTGCACCTCGGAGCGCGTCACGTCGATGCGCGGCGCGAAGCCCACCTCGTTGCGCGCGCGCGCCAGCTCGCGCTGCTGCTCGAGGCTGCGCACCGTCTCGTCCGCGACGGCGAGCAGGCGGCGCGCCGCCAGCAGCCCGAAGTACGCCTGCTTCACGTCGAGCACGATCTGCGCGCGCGTCGTGTCGGCCTCGGCCGCGAGCGAGTCCCAGCGCGCCTGCGCCGCACGGATCTGCGCGAGCGTCTGTCCGAAGTCGAAGAGGCGCTGCGAGAGCGAGACGGCGCCCTGGTGGAAGTAGAACGCCTGCTCGGCCGCCGTCGACGCGCTGGCGACCTCCGTCGTCGGACCGCCCGTGCGCGCCGAGAAGCTCGACTGGCGCCGGTCGCTGCTCCAGCTCCCCGCGAGCTGCGGCAGATAGCCCGAGCGCGCCTGCCCGATGCGCGCGCGGCCGGCCTCGACGTCGGCGTCCGCGCCGCCGACGCTCGGATGCCGGGCGAGCGCGATCTCGACGCACTCGGCGAGCGAGCGCACGGCGGGGCCGGACGCGGCCGCCTCGGGCGGCGCGGGCGTCGCGGGCGGCTCGGTCGCGCGCG
>QEVM01000137.1 GCA_003576805.1 Pseudomonadota bacterium
CGCGGGCGAGCTGATCTGCGTGTCGGCGCTCGGCGCCGCCGCCGCGCTGCACGCGCGCCGCGCCGCGCGCCAGCTGGTCGCGCGCGGCGCGAGCGCCGTCGTCGTCGCCACCTGGTCCGGCGTCGCGCGCCCCGTCAGCGACACGCGCATCGCCACCGTCTCCGACGCCGCCGAGCTCGTGGCCGCCGTCCGCGCCGCCACCCGCCCCGCCCTCGCCGTCCATCCCGCCGAAGCCACCGCCTGAGCCCATCGCGCACGCGAGCTCGACGCAACGACCAAAGCCGCAGCGCCCGTTTCCCGCGTAGCGAGCCAACGGCGAGCGGCGAGCCCCATAAGGCTCGCGGTCGTAAACGCGAGCTCAAAGCAACGACCCAACGCGCCAGCGCCCCGTTTCCCGCGTAGCGAGCCGCAGGCGAGCGGCGAGCCCCATCAAGCTCGCGGTCGTCCACGCAAGCTCGCTGCACCGATCGCAGCCAACTCGCCCGTTTCCCGCGTAGCGAGCCAACGGCGAGCGGCGAGCCCACCAAAACCGGACGAGACGTCCCGGGCGCGCGGTAGGTCGACCGGGGACCGAAAGGTCGGAGGCTTCCCCGAGACATTGAGCCTCGACGTCCCATTCGGCGCCTCGGGACCTTGGCGACGCATGGTTCTCGAAACTCCGCGCGCCCGGGACGTGCCCGCTCACGGAGCGCCCACAACACCCCGGGAAGGGAGTTGGATCGGCGGACGCCCCGGAGCGGGCCAAGGCCCGAACGGGCCGTCGAAGCTGCAATCGCGATGCCGTACGGCGCGCGCGCTCGTTGCGCCGCGAGACGACCGCGACGCGCGTTTCTACAACGGATGCGTCGCGAGATGCATCGCGGGTGCGCGCTGCGCTGCGCCGGCTCGTGATTGCGTGTCCTACTGCCGACACAGCCGCGCGCACCGCGCCGCGGCGAGGATCTCTGTTTGTAGAAGCAGAGCACCCGCGCGCGCGACACCGCGCGTGTTTTCGCGTGTCGGAGCGCGGCACGGTTCATGCTTTTCGGCCTCGCTGTGCGCCACTCCGACGAACCGATCGACGCGCGACGCGGGACACGGCGCGCGTGAGCAGCCTACGCCGCGGACGCCCGTATCAGGGACCGGTGGCGCCTGGCCTGCCGCGTCCGCTCGGCGCGCACTACGACGGCCTCGGCACGAACTTCGCCGTCACCTCGGAGGTCGCCGAGGCGGTGGACCTGTGCTTGTTCGACGCGCGCGGCCGCGAGACGCGCGTCGCGATGCAGCCGACCGGTCCCGCCTGGCACACGTACGTGCCCGGCACCGAGCCGGGGCAGCGCTACGGCTTCCGCGTGCACGGGCCCTGGCAGCCGGCGGCGGGACTGCGCTGCAACGCCGCGAAGCTGCTGATCGACCCCTACGCGCGCGCCATCGACGGCGACGTCGACTGGCACCGCGCCGTGTTCGGACACAAGCTCGACGCGCCGCACGCGCGCAACGACGCAGACAGCGCGCGGCACGTGCCCAAGTCGGTCGTGATCAACCCCTGGTTCGACTGGGGCGCCGACGCGCGGCCGCGCACGCCGTGGACCGACACGGTCCTCTACGAGCTGCACGTGAAGGGCGCGACGGCGCTGCATCCCGCGGTGCCCGAGGCGCTGCGCGGCACCTACGCCGGGCTCGCGCACCCGGCGATGCTCGAGCACCTGCAGCGGCTCGGCGTGACGGCGGTCGAGCTGCTGCCGGTGCACCAGTTCGTGCACGACTCCCACCTGCTCGAGCGCGGGCTGCGCAACTACTGGGGCTACAACTCGATCGGCTTCTTCGCGCCGCACCACGGCTACGCCGCGAGCGGCAAGCAGGTGGCCGAGTTCAAGGCGATGGTGCGCGCGCTGCACGCGGCCGGCATCGAGGTGATCCTCGACGTCGTCTTCAACCACACCGCCGAGGGCAACCACCTCGGGCCGACGCTGTGCTTCAAGGGCCTCGACAACGGCCGCTACTACCGGCTCGTCGAGGACGACCCGCAGTACTACATGGACTTCACGGGCACGGGCAACACGCTGCACATGCGCAGCCCGCACGTGCTCCAGCTCGTGATGGACTCGCTGCGCTACTGGGTCCTCGAGATGCACGTCGACGGCTTCCGCTTCGACCTCGCGTCGGCGCTGGCCCGCGACCGCCACCACGTCGACGACTGGTCGCCCTTCTTCGACGTGATCCAGCAGGACCCGGTGCTCGCCGACGTGAAGCGCATCGCGGAGCCGTGGGACCTCGGCGAGGGCGGCTATCGCGTCGGGCAGTTCCCGGCGATCTGGTCGGAGTGGAACGGCTGCTATCGCGACGACGTGCGCGACTGGTGGCGCGGCGAGGGCGCCACCGCCCGCGAGCTCGCCCACCGCTTCACCGGCAGCCCCGACCTCTACGCCGCCGCGCGCCGCCGTCCGCGCGCCAGCGTCAACTTCGTCACGGCCCACGACGGCTTCACGCTGCGCGACCTCGTCTCGTACAACGAGAAGCACAACGAGGCCAACGGCGAGGACAACCGCGACGGCGAGAGCCACAACCGCTCCTGGAACTGCGGCGCCGAGGGCCCGAGCGACGATCCCGAGGTGCTCGCGCTGCGCGCCCGCCAGCAGCGCAACTTCCTCGCGACGCTGCTGCTCTCGCAGGGCGTGCCGATGCTGTGCGCGGGCGACGAGCTCGGCCGCACGCAGCAGGGCAACAACAACGCCTACTGCCAGGACAACGAGCTGTCGTGGATCGACTGGAAGAACGCCGACGCCGCGCTGCTCGACTGGACGCGCGCGCTGATCGAGCTGCGCCGCACGCACCCGATCGTGCGGCGCACGCACTGGCTGCACGACCCGCTCGGCACCGGCGGCGGCGACGCGCACTGGTTCCGCCCGGACGGCGAGCCGCCGGCCGACTGGGACGGCGCGGGCCACTCGATCGGCGTCCAGCTGGACGCCGCGGAGGCCGCGCGCCGCGACGGCGCGCCCGAGCGCGACGCGGGCGACTCGCTCGTGCTGCTGTTCAACGCGTGGTGGGAGCCGGTCGAGTTCCGGCTCCCGGCCGCGCTCGCGCACGCGCGCTGGCAGCGCGTGCTCGACAGCGCGGGCGCCCCGCTGCACGAGCCGAGCGACGGCGCCGTCCGCGTCGAGGGCCGTTCGCTCAGCGTGCTGAAGCTGCTTCCGCCGGAGCCGGCGGAGAGCGTGACGACGACCGCCATGCCCAACGAAGGAGAAGGTCCGTGAAGGCAACCGATCTGCTGAAGAAGCAGCACCGCGAGGTGATGTCGCTGTTCAAGAAGGCGATCGCGAGCGAGGACGGCGAGGAGCGCCGCGATCTGCTCGACGAGATCACGCGCATGCTGCGCGTGCACACGCACATCGAGGAGGAGATCTTCTATCCCGCGTTCCGCGAGGTCGTCGGGACGAAGAAGGGCGAGGAGCAGGTGCTCGAGGCGTACGAGGAGCACCACGTGGTCGATCTCGTGCTGGCGGAGCTGCCGGACATCGACCTCGAGTCGGAGACCTACAAGGCGAAGATCACGGTGCTGAAGGAGCTGGTCGAGCACCACGTCGAGGAGGAGCAGGAGGAGATGTTCCCCGCGGCGGAGAAGAAGCTCGGCAAGGAGCGGCTCGACGAGCTCGCGCGCGAGATGCAGGCCGCCGCCGAGGAGCAGCAGCAGGCGCTGGAGGCGGAAGGCGCCGCGATGCACTGAGCGGCGCCCGGAGCGAGCGAGCCGGCGCCTCGGCGGCGGGGCGCGCGGCTCGTCGCTTCGGGTTGTGTGCGCGCGATCGGCGCCGCGGGTCTAGTGCAGGAGCCGCAGGCCGGCCGCCTGACCAGACGCGGCGGGGTGCTCGAAGAGCGTCGCGTCGTCGTCGGCCTCGAGCGGCAGCTCCTTCATGCACTCGCCGAGCGCGCGGGCCTCGCAGGGCGAGATCTTCAGCCGGGCGAGGTCGAAGATGACGCCCTCTTCCTCTAGGACGTGCGCGCGCACCAGCAGGTGCAGGGCCGCGAACTTGTCGGCCCAGCGGGAATTGTCGAACGGCAGGATCTGCACCTCGGCGAGCGCGTGCAGGATCGTGGAGTGCGCGTCGAACGCCTCGACGATCGCGAGCGAGTCCGGCATGCGCTCGAACAGCATCCGGTAGAAGATGTCCTGCTCGGCCTCGGCGTGATGGAGCAGCTCCTCCTCGAGCGTCGCGAACAGCGCGGAGCGCACGAGCATGGCCTCGGCCGGCGTGCGTTCGAGCTCTTCGAGGAGACGGAGCAGACGCTGGTGCTGTTGGGAGACGTGGTCGTAGACGGTCATGCGGCTCGACCCTGTGCACTTCGCGTGCCGCCGCGCACTCCCACGAGCGCGCCGCGCGTGCGAGGCGCGGGTGCAGTTTCTACAAGGTTGGCCGTCCGAGTCTGCCGAGCACTCGCAGCGCGGGCCCGCACGCCACGGCACGTCGCCTGCACAGCGCACTGCCACGGAGGCGCATGCGATGAAACAAGTGACCGCTCTCTGCAAGTCGGCCGAGAGCGCCAACGACGCGATCGAGGCCCTCGTCGAGGCGAGCTTTCCGAGCGACGACATCAGCGTGTTGATGCTCGAGCCCGGCAAGGTGACACCCGTTCATGTGGAGCAGAAGACGGGCGTGCCGGCCGGCGCCGCGGTGGGCGGCGCGCTCGGCACGCTCGCGGGGCTGACGGCGATCGCGGCGTTCCCGGGGCTGCTCGCGGCGGGGCCGGTGATCGGGTTGCTGCAGGCCGCGGGCGTCGTGGGAACGGGCGCCGGCGCGGGATCGCTGTACGGCGCGTACGGCGGGCTCGGCTGGTGGAAGACCGAGGCCGACATCCCGGCGCGCGAGCTGGAAGAGGGCGCGATCCTCGTGGGCGTCGCGGTGCCGGACGAGCGCTGCGAGCGCGCGGTGCGCGCACTCGAGCGCGCCGGCGCGCTGCGCGTCGAGGCGCACGAGAGCGATCCCGCGTAGCCGAGCACGTCGCTCGTTCGCGCTCGCTACGGCGCCGGCTGCGCCGGCGCCGCGTCCGGCGGCGGCGCGGGCGGATTGCCGGTCGAGCCCGGCGCCGGCGGCGGCGGCGCGGGACCGCGCGCCGAGACCTCGGGCGTGCCGGGCGCGGGCGGCGAGCGGAGCTGGATCTCGTTCGAGAGGTCGCGCACGCCGCGCACGCTGCGCGCGAGCCGCTCGGCGCGCTCGCGCCGGTCCTGCGTCTCGACCGATCCCGTCAGCGTGACGCGCCCGCTCGCGACGCGCGCGTCCACTTCGTTGCCGCCGACCACCGCGTCGCTGCGCAGGCGCTCGTTCACGCGCTGCTCGAGCGCCGCGTCCGTCTCCGGTGCGGGCTCGCAGGCGGCGGCTCCCAGCGCGCCGATGCACGCCAGGAGCCGCAGCCAGCGCCGCGCCGAAGCGCGGCGGCTCACGCCCGTTCGTCGGGGCGCGGAATCTCGCCCCGCCAGGCGCCGCTCTCGACGCCGCGCGACTCGATGAACTCCTTGAAGCGCTCGAGGTCGCCGCGCGCACGCCGCGACACGAAGCCGAGCAGGTCGCCGACGTTCTGCAGCACGCCCTCCGGCTTGTAGTCGAGCTGGAGCGTCACGCGCGAGCTCGTGTCGGAGAGGCGGTGGAAGGTGACGACGCCGGCGTTCTGCGCCCCGGTGCGGCTGCGCCACGCGATGCGCTCGTCCGGAATCTGCTCGGTGATCTCGGCGTCCCACTCGAGCTCCTGCCCGGCGATCTCGGCGCGCCAGTGCAGGCTGCGGTCGTCCATCTGCTGGACCGACTCGACGCCCTCCATGAAGCGCGGGAACTCCTCGAACTGCGTCCACTGGTTGTACGCGGTGGTCACCGGCACGTCGACGTCGATGGCCTCGATCACGTTGCGGCTCTCGCTCTGTTCCATGGGAACCTCCTGGTGTGCCCGAATGGAAGGAGCAAGAAGCGAGCCACGCGGCCCGCGGCGCGCGCGAGCGGCGGCGTGCGCAGTTGTACGAAGCGCCGCGTTACTTGAACACGGGCGCGCCGAACGCGACGCCGCTGCCGTGCCGCTCGAGCTCCTGCATGGCGCCCAGCAGGAGCTGCTGACTGGCCGCCATGTGCTCGTCGAAATCGCGCGTCACGACGTACGCCGACAGCTCGACGTTCATCGACCAGGGCCCGAAGCCGACGAAGCGCGCGCGCGCCGAGCCCTTCTCGACGAGCGGGTGCGCGGCGATGCGCGCGAGGATGTCGCGCAACGCCGCCTCGAGCGCGTCGTGCGAGGTGTCGTAGCGCACCGGCAACGTGTGGTGGAACCAGATCTTGTCGCGCGGACCGAAGTTCTCGAGCTCGAGTCCCGCGAAGGCGGCGTTCGGCACCGTGATGCGGGTGCGGTCCGGCGTGCGCAGCCGCGTCGAGCGCAGGCCGATGTGCTCGACCACGCCGAGCCGCGTCCCGAAGCGGCACAGCTCGCCGATCTTCACCGGGCGGTCGAGCACCAAGCTGAGCCCGCCGAACAGGTTCTCGATCGTCTTCTGCGCGGCCAGCGCCACGGCGATGCCGCCGACGCCCAGCCCCGCGATCAGCGCCGTGACGTCGAGGCCCGCGTTGTCGAGGACGGTGAGCAGCGCGACGAGCAGCAGCAGCGCGCGCGCGCCGCGCCGGCCCGCCTGCACGAGCGCGCGCACTTGGCCCTCGCCGCGCCGCGCGAGGCGCTCGCCGTAGCGCGCGGCGAGCCAGTCGACGCTGCGCAGCGCGAGCCAGGTGAGCGCGACGACGAAGAGCGCGCGCTCGGCGGTGCCGGCCACCGCGGAGACCGCCACGCTGAGGTCGAGCTGGGTGCGGCCGGCCTTGAACAGTCCGACGATCACCGCGAGCTCGGCGGGACCGCGCATCGCGCGCACGAGGTGGTCGTCCCAGTCGTTCGCGCTGCGCGCGACGAGCCAACAGCCGACGCGCGTGAGCCCGGCGCCGAACGCGCGCGCGACGCCGAGCGCGGCGAGCGCGAGCAGCGCGAGCGCCGCCCACTGCCAGAGCGCGGCGCCGAGCACGGCGCGGTCGAGGAAGCGCGGCAGGTACTGCTCGGCGAGGCGCCGCGCGCGCAGGTCGTCGTAGCGTTCGCTCACGGCCTCCAACGTGTCGGGCGCGACGAGCCACACGCGCACGCCGTCGCCGCGGTTGGTGCGCACGAGCTGGAGCTCGATCGCCTCGTCACCCTGCCCGATCCGCCCGATCCGCTCGCGGTCCTTCGGCAAGCCGTCGCCCTCGCGGCCCTCGGGCAGGTCGCTGGCGTCTTCGGGGTCGAGCCACAGGTGGCGCGAGACGAACGCGTCGAACTCGCGCGCCAGCTCGGGCCCGCGCGTGTCGCGCTGCGCGCGCGGCACGCGGCGCAGATCGAGGTACTCGGCGGCGCGCGCCCAGTCCTGTGCGCGGCTCGCGTCGAGCAGGCCGGCGAGCGTGTCGCGCGGCGTGTCGCGACCGAGCTCGTCCACGTTCTCGCGCTCGGGCGGCGGCGGCTCCGGCGGTCC
Source organism: Pseudomonadota bacterium (assembly GCA_003576805.1). GTDB lineage: Bacteria > Myxococcota_A > UBA9160 > UBA9160 > PR03 > PR03. Next base: position 7,499 of record QEVM01000137.1, read on the forward strand.
GACGCCGTCCGCGGGCGCGTCGCCGCGCGGCGCGAGCAGCTCGCGCACGGTCGGCTCCTGTGCGGGAGCCGGCGCCGCGGCGGCGGCGAGCGCCGCCACGAGGAGCGCGCTGGCGAAGCGCCGCCGGCGGCGGCTCAACGCGAGAGCGCTCGGCAGCGCGGGCCCTCGCAGCACTCGCTCTCCGGCTCCTCGTCGAGGCGCGCGGCGTCGAGGTCGGCGCCGCAGCGCTCGCACACGCCGTAGAGGCCCGTGCGCAGCCGCACGAGCGCGCGGTCGATGCGGACGAGCCGCTCGCGCAGCGCGACCGCCAGCGCGCTCTCGCGCAGCGCGGGCTGCGTGTCGGCCCACCACGCGCACGCCTCGGCCGCGATCGCGCTCGCGCGCAGCTCGTCGATGCGTCGCTGCGTGGTCGCGCGCCGGCGCGCGAGCCGCGTGTCGGGCGCCGCGCTCATCCGAGCGACTCCTCGGCGAGGTCGTCGTTGGCCGGTCCCTGCACGACGCGGCCCTCGCTGTCGAAGCGCGAGCCGTGGCACGGGCAGTCCCAGGTGCCCTCCGACGCGTTCCAGCCGACGACGCCGCCGAGGTGCGTGCAGACCGCCGAGCGGACGACGAGCTGGCCGTCGCGCTCGCGCCGGTGCACCGCGAGCAGACGCGCGCCGCGCCGCACGATCGCGCCCGCGCCCGGCGCGATCGCGGCCGCGTCGGCGCCCGGCTGCAGCCATTCGGTGTAGTGCGCCGCGGTGATGGCGTTGTCCTTGGCGTACTCGACGACCGAGCGCAGCGGCTTGCGCGCCGGATCGTAGATGCGCTCCCACGGGTTCTCGCGGCCCGCGATCAGGTCGCCGAGCAACAGCCCCGCGACCGTGCCGTGGGTCATGCCCATCCCGGAGTCGCCGGTCGCGAGCAGCACGCCGTCGGGTCCGCCCGGGCTGCGGCCGATGAACGCGAAGCCGTCCACGGGCTCCATCACCTGGCCGGACCAGCGCTCGGCGACGGCGCCGAGCGACGGGAAGCGCACGCGCGCCCAGCGCTCGAGGCGCTCGTAGCAGCGCTGTGCGTCGTCCTGCGAGGTGCCGCCGACGCGGTGATCCTCGCCGCCGACGAGGAGCAGTTCGCGGGCGTCGCCCGGCTCGCGGTGCAGCCGCACGTAATGATAGGGGTCGAGCGTGTCCCAGTAGAGCGCCGGCGGCACGACGCCGGGCGGCACCTCGAGCGCGACGACGTAGGTGCGGTAGCCCACCTGCTTGGTGTGCATCGCGACACGCGTGTGGATCGGGCTGTTGGTCGCGACCACGACCCAGCGCGCCGCGATCGCGCCGCCGGGCGTGCGCACGCGCAGCCCGGCGCTGGCGTCGGGCTCGATCGCCGTCGCGTGCGTGTGCGTGAAGAGCCGCGCGCCGCGCTGCACGGCGGCGTCGGCGAGCGCCGCGACGTAGCGGAGCGGGTGGAACTGCGCCTGGTCGGGAAAGCGCAGGCACGGCCCCTCGAGCCCCGCCACCGGCGCGTGCTCGAGCAGCTCCGCGCGCGTCACGCCGGCGCGCTGCGCGGCCTCGAGCTCGCGCTCGAGCTCGCTCGGCGAGCGCCCCTCGCCGCGACACAGATAGCCGTCGACGCGCTCGAACCCGCACTCGATGCCGTGCTCGCGCACGCGCGCCTCGATCCAGTCCACCGCCGCGGCGTGGCTCTGCCAGGCGAGCCGCGTCGCGTCGGCGCCGTGCGTGCGCTCGAGGTGCTGGAAGCGGTCGTCGAGCACCCAGGAGAGATGGGCCGTCGTGCGCTTGGTCTGGCCGCCGCCGACCACGCCGTCGTCGAGCAGCGCCACCGAGCGCCCGTCGCACGCGGCGCGGTATGCGGTCGAGACGCCGGCGATGCCCGCGCCGATCACGCACACGTCGGCGTGCAGCGCGGCCTCGAGCGGTCCGGGGTCCGGCATCGCGTGGGTCGTCGCCATCCAGGTCGATCGGCTCGCGCCGTCTACGTCGTCGTTCTGCACGGTTCCTCCGGTTTGGTGGTCGCGCGGCGCGCCGTTGGCTCGCTACGCGGGAAACGGGCTTGGCGCTTCGGTCGTTGCATCGAGCTCGCGTACACGTCAGTCGCCGACGCTGTGCTCGAGGCGGGGTACGAGCGACTCGAAGAAGGCGTTGCGGAGGGTGCTGGCGAGGGCGCCCCAGAAGCCGACCTGGGGCGTGCCGGCGCCCGAGATCGGGATGCGCGACGCCTGGCGGTCCTTGTCCTGGTCCTGGAAGAGCTCGGCGCCGGCGCCGACGATCGCCTCCCAGGCCGAGGCGAGCACGCCCTGCTCCTGCAGCTCCTCCTCGATGCGCAGCACGTCCACGTCGCGAAGGAACGGCTTCACGTAGCCGTCGAAGCGTCCCTGCTCGGCGCGCAGCTCGGAGAAGACGGCGAAGCGCCCGCTCTGCACGTCGAAGCCGGCGTAGGCGCGGAAGAAGTCGTTCCACTGCGCGAGGCGCGCGTCGCGGATCGTCGCGTCCACGTCGAAGGTCGGCTGCTCCGCGAAGGGATCGAACGACGCCTTCAGCTCGACGCGGCCCTGCTTCATCGGCACCGCGGAGAAGTCGACCGTCGCGACGAGCGTCTCCGACACGTCGCGGCTGTTGGTGAGGTTGCGGACGACCAAGTCGACGTCGTCGAGGTAGACGTCGACGTTCGGCTCGCTCGCGAGGTCGCGGTAGTGCACGCTGCCGTCGCGCGCCTCGATCGAGTCGATGCGCAGCGGGAACAGCTCCTCGACCGTCTTGCGCCAGTCGGCCTCGGCGCCCGTCTGCGTCTCGCCGCCCGGCGCGCGCACGAAGTTCACCTGCGGGCGGTCGAGGTGGATCTCGCCGACGAGCGCGCCGCGGAAGAGCGCGCCCCACTCGACCGAGAGGTGCACGCGCGGCGCCGCGAAGAGCGGCACCGGCACGTCGCCGTCGTCCTTCACGATCTCGATGTCCTCGATCTCGTAGTGGCCGCGCCAGAGCGCGAGGTCGACGTCGCCGATGTGGCCCGCGTAGCCCTCCGTCTCGTCGAGCGTGCGGTTGGCGTAGCGCTGGATCGCGATCGGCAGCAGCGCGCGGATCACGAGGAGCACGAGCAGCACGCCGGCGAGCACCAGCACCGTGCGCCGCACGGCCGGCGGCCACTCGCGCACGGGATGGCGCAGCGCGTGGCGCAGGTGCGACCCCGCCACGACTAGGCCGCCTCCGCCGCTTCGCGCCGGCGGCGCGCCCAGACTTGCGTGAACTCGGCGCCGAGGAACAGGATCTGCGTCGAGTAGTAGACCCAGAGCAGCAGCATCACGACCGAGCCGGCCGCGCCGTACATCGACACCACCCCCGCGCGCCCCAGGTAGAACGCGATCGCCGACTTCCCGACTTCGAAGAGCAGCGCCGTCACGGCCGCGCCGACCCAGACGTCGGACCACGCAATGGCACAGTCGGGCAGCAGCTTGTAGATCACGGCGAACAGCACGACCGCGATCGCGAACGACGCGGCGAAGCGCGCCAGCGAGATCGCGGGCCCGGCGAACTCGGGCATGTAGGACCCGATCGCTGCGATCGCGGCGGATGCGAGCAGCGAGGCCAGCAGCAGCAGGCCGACGAACAGCACCGCCCCGAACGACACGAGCCGCCGCTTGACCAGGCGCGCCACGCCGCCGCGCGGCGGCTCGACTTCCCAGATGCGGTTGAGCGCGCGCTGGAGCTGCCCGAACGCGCCCGTCGCGCCGAGCAGGATCGTGCCGAGGCCGATCGCGGTCGCCGACGCGCTCGCGTCGGGATCGAGCGACGCCTTCTCGACCACGCCGTCGACCGCGCGCGCGGCGTCGGGGCCGAGCGCGGACTCGAGCTGGCGCGCGACGCCGGCGCGCGCGGTGTCCTCGCCGAGCACGAGTCCGGCCACGCCGATCGCGACGACGAGCACCGGCGCGAGCGAGAAGATCGTGTAGTACGCGAGCGCCGCGCCGAGCTGGAGCGAGTCGTCGCGCCACCACGCCGTCGCGGTCTCGCGCACGACGGAGACCGTCTCGCGCAGTCCGCGCCGGAGCGAGAACGAGCTCGTGTGCGTGCTCGCGAGCGGCATGGCGGAGCACGGAGCAAGCGGCGTTCCAGAGCGCCGTCGCGGAGCGGCCCGCCGCTTCCCGGCCGTCACGCTTCTTTGTAGAAGTTGCGCGCGCGTAGCGTGCGCGTCGGCGCTCTCGCGCATCCTCGCGGCGAATCTGCGGCCCGCAGCTTGCACGCTCGTGCGGTTCGCCGGTCAGAGGGGCGACTGGGAGAGCCGATGCGAACTTTCGAGCAATGGGAGTGCCCGCCGCTGCGGGCCTGGATCTCGCGACAGCAGTGCGACAGCAACCGCCAGCGCGTCACCGTCGCGGGCGAGGGCGACGAGCTGAAACGGATCTGGCTGCGCGAGTGCGTGAAGTGCAACGGCGTGCAGTGGTGGTCGCAGCAGACCGGCCGCTCGCCGCGCAAGCTGGAGGCCGCCGTCCTCGCCGCCAGCAGCGCCGAGGCCGAGACGCGCAAAGTCGCCGCCTCGAACCTGTTCCCGGACCTCGACCGGCGCGTCGCGGGGAAGAAGAGGAAGCGCTTCTTCGACGACTAGGCCGGCCTTGTGGGCTCGCCGCTCGCCGTTGGCTCGCTACGCGGGAAACGGGCGCTTTGGCTGCGGTCGTGGCATCGCGCTCGCGTGGGCGACCGCGAGCCTTGTGGGCTCGCCGCTCGCCGTTGGCTCGCTACGCGGGAAACGGGCGCTTTGGCTGCGGTCGTGGCATCGCGCTCGCGTGGGCGACCGCGAGCCTCGTGGGCTCGCCGCTCGCCTTCGGCTCGCTACGCGGGAAACGGGGCTCTTTGGCTCTGGTCGTTGCACTGAGCTCGCGTGTGCGAGCTATGCGAGGAGCGGGCTCTGGGGCGCGCGGCGATGGGTCGAGATGGGGGGAGCGGTCTCGGTCCAGAGCGATTCGACGGCGTCGACGACTTGCTGGGGGTGGATGCCGCGCAGGCAGAGGTGGTGGGACTCGGGGCAGACGCTCTTGGCGCAGCCGCGACACGGGACGTCGTGGGCGAGGACGCGGGACGGGACCTGCCACGGCGTGTGCTGCGGGTTGGTGAGCGCGTAGAGGTCGACGACGGGCGTGCCGACGGCGGCCGCGACGTGCGCGGGACCGCTGTTGTTCGCGACGAGTAGCGGCGCGAGCGCGATCGCGGCGACGAGCTCCGCGAACGACGTCTCGCCGGCGAGCGAGAAGAGCGGTGCGCGCGCCGCGCGCGCGATGCGCTCGGCGCTCGCGCGCTCCTCGCCGGCGCCGCCGAGCAGGACGACCTGCCAGCCGCGCGCCGCGAGCGCGCGTGCGGCGGCGGCGTACATCGGCTCGGGATAGCGGCGCGAGGGCGCGCAGGC
>QEVM01000138.1 GCA_003576805.1 Pseudomonadota bacterium
GAAACGGCGGGCAAGACCGGAAAGAGCCAAAGCAGCTGACCATGGAAGGGGGTCAGTTTTCGTGACGCCAAGGGGTCAAATTCGGATGTCGCTTGACACGGCGACGCCCTCGAATCCGCGGCAGTGATGCCGCGGCCCAATTGAAGCGGCGTTCGGAGTCCCGTCCAGCGTACACGCGATCGGAATCCGCGGCAGTGATGCCGCGGCCCAATTGAAGCGTCTATTTCGAGGTCGACGGCCGCGGCGAGGCGACGAATCCGCGGCAGTGATACCGCGGCCAAATCGGAAAGAGCAGGACGCGCGACGCCGGCGGCCGGCTTGCTCGGTTACCCGCGGCCGATGATGGCGAGCTTCAGCGAAATCGGACGAATCGTGCGTCTGCGATACGCCCGCTTTCGTCCGCTCTTCGTCCATCCGCAGTTTCTCTGCCCGGTGTAGACTCGCGAATGGTAAAGGCGGAGGAAATTGCCCGTGACTCGACTACTGCTCGCTTTGATCCTGATCGCCCTCGCCCCGCTCTCGGCCGACGCGCTGCTGTGGCAGATGAACGCGCGCGACGTGTCGGCGTCGTACTCCGAGCTGAAGTGCGATGACCGGTGTTGGTACTCGTATGGGACCACGAGCGGGGAGGTGGTGCACTATCCGCATTCGCTCGATCTCGATGTCGGTGCCGGCGCGACAGACGGAGCGGCGCACTGGCGCGTCACCTACTCGGTCATGAGCGAGCAGGGCGAGATGATTTCGATCGCGTGGTCGAACACGTTCGTCGATGCCTGGCAGTCGGCGGGCGCGTATCTCTCTGTGTCCTTCGACGGCCAGACGATCGTGAGCGGGATCTTCGATGCCCTGCCGGCGTGGTATGGGTCACGGTGGGGGAACTGGCTTTACGACTTCCCAGAGGAGAGGGGAGAGGTTCGCATCAATCTCGAGCCAGGCGTCTGGTATCCGATTGTTATCGAGCTTGAGGCGATCGGTGCTGAATCATGGACAGGTGACTTCCTCGGTAGCGCCGGAGCGCACCTCCACCTACTGGTCGCGACCCCAGAGCCGCACTCGCTCGCGCTCTTCGCCGCCGGCCTCGCTCTACTCGCGCGCCGACGCTAGGGGCACGGATCGACTTCCGCTCCCACGCGCCGGTCCGACTCTCCAGCCATGTCCGCATCGGATCCATCGGAGAGTCGACAGCGGTTCGCGAAGTCGACTACGGCGGAGCGATCGGTCGCGCTTACATGCGGTCGCACAGTCAGCGCGGACGCGGCCGACGCCCCCACGCGAGCGCCGCGCCGGCCGCGGCGCCGAGCGCGATGCCGGCGTCGGCGAACGCCGCGGCCGCGCTCGAGCCGCCCTCGCCGAAGCAGCCCGGACTCCACGCCCAGGCGAACGGGAAGCCGACGCGCGCGGGCGCGGTGGGATGCGGGGACGCCAAGGCGGTCGCGACGTTCAACGCGACGAACGCCCCCGCGACCACGGCGAACGCGCGCCACGAGATCCCGCGCGCGCGCCGCATCGTCACCGGCGGCGCCCGGCGCCGCGCTCGCGCGGCCGTCGCTTGTCCGTGCGCGCCTCCACCGACACGAGGCAGTCGTCGATCCGCTCGAGCAGGTCGGCCTGCTCCGAGTCGGTCGTGACGCGCAGGCGCACGAACGCGTCGGCGAAGCGCACGTCGGCGTAGACGCCGCTCGGATCGTCGTGGAAGTGCAGGAACGCGCGCGACTTCAGATAGAACACGCCGGGCCGCATCTCGTGCAGCACGCCGCGGGCGCGCAGCGCCGCGAGCAGCGGCTCGATGCGCGCGAGGACGTCGGGGCCGGCGTGCCTCATGGCGTCTGCGACCTCGCAGAGAGGATGGCGGGGCGGCACTCGATCATCCGTCGGCTCCGCGCGCCCGTGCTGCTGCTCCGCACCCTACCAGAGCTGCCACTCCGTGGAGATCCAGAGCGTCGCCGTGAGATCGGGCGCGTCGGCCGTGAGCCCGGCGTGGAACGACGCGCGGACGTCGAACGCGCCGACCGAGACGATGACGCCGGGCCCCGCCTGCACGCGAACGCTCTCGCCGCCGACCTGCCGGGCGAAGAGCTCCGCTCCCACACGAGCGCGACCCCGTTCCCATTCGCCGAGCAGGCTCGCGCGCCAGCCGCGCTCGCTCTCGCTGGGCCGGGCGTCGTAGAAGCCGCCGGCGTTCGCGTGGAGTCGGAAGGGATCGCGCCGCACGGTGGCGAGGAGCTGCGACTCGACGCCGGCCCCGGAGTGATCCGAGGTGACGGGCAAGAGCGCGAGCGTCTCGACGCCGACGCTCACGCGCTCCGGCGCCGACGCCCACTTGATCCCGACCGCCGCGTCGCCGAGACGCCCGGTTTCGGGCCGGTGCTCGAGCTCCGAGACCAGCTCGAGGTCGTGGCCGATGCCGAGGTTCACGCGCAGCAACGGGCTGCTGGACTCGCTGTCGCCGTCTTCGCGTTCCAGTCGAACGAAGCCGAGCCGCAGCTCGACGAGACCCGCCGGAATCACTTCCGCGTCCGTCGAGCGATACGGCGGGAAGGCCGGCGCCGCCGCCGCGAAGGCGACGATCGCTGCAGCGGCGAGAGCTCCGAGAACGCGCGACAGGGCGGTCGCCACGCAACTTCCCTCCGCGGAGGGTGGAGGTCACTAGAACGTGCGCTGCCAGTATCCGACATCGATCCAGCGATCGAACTTGAATCCGACCTCGGCGAACTGGGCGACCTTCCGCAGCCCGAACTTCTCGTGGAGCGCGACGCTCGCCTCGTTCGGCAGGGCGATGCCGCCGATCGCGGCGTGGATGCGGCGCGCTTCGAGCAGCGGGAAGAGCGCGCCGTAGAGGCGCGTGCCGATGCCGCGTCCGCACTGCGCCGCGTCGAGGTACACGGTGATCTCCGCGGAGAAGCGATACGCGGAGCGAGCGTGCCAGGGCCGCGCATAGGGGTACCCGAGGACGCGGCCGTCCGCCTCGGCGACCAGCCAGGGCAGCGACCCGGCCTGCACCTCCTCGACGCGCCTCGCCATCTCGCCGGCCGCGACGGACTCTTCCTCGAAGGTCACCACGGTGTTCGCGACGTAGTGGTTGTAGATGCTGGCGATGGCGGCGGCGTCGGACGCCGTCGCGTCTCGGACGATCGTGCGTTCGTTTGCGTCGCTCGGCATGGCTCGCGCGTTCCGTTCTCTACACCCAGTGCGTGAGGAGCGGCTCGTCGTCGCGCTCGACGATCTCCGCGAGCCGCTCGATCGTGGCCGCGCGGAGCTGGCGCTTCACGCGGCCGAAGGCGGGGAGCGCGCGCAGGCGCCGCACCTCCTCGAACGCGGCATCGAGCAGCTCGGGCGCGTCGACGACGCGGTCGACGATGCCCGCGAACGCCTCCGACTCCGGCCCCGCCATCTGCGAGCCGATCGCGAGCACGCGGACCTGCGCCGGCGCGAGCTCGGCGCGAACGACGGCGAGCGGGCCGGCCGGGAACGGGATGCCGGCTCCCGCCTCCGTCAGCCCCAGCCGAAAGGGGCCCCGCGCCGCGAGGCGCACGTCGCACGCGAGGACGAGCACGAACGCGCCCCCGAGCGCGTGACCCGAGATCGCGCCCACGACCGGCTTCGCCAGCCCATAGAGCGCGAGGATGGTGCGGTTGATCGTGCGCAGCATGGTGGCGCGCGTCTCCGCGTCGTACGCGGGCACCTCGCGCGTGTCGATCCCGGCGGAGAACACGCCCGGTAGTCCGGTCAGCACCACGCCCGTACAGCCCGCGTCCGCCTCCGCTTCCAACACCGCCCGCTGCACGGCTTGGGCCAGCTCCAGGTTGAGCGCGTTCACGGGCGGACGACTGAGCCGCAGGATCCGGATCCCGTCGCGATCCTCGGCTTCGACCAACGGATTCTGCACGTCTCGTCCCCTTCGACGGGCCGACGCTCGCGGGGTCCGCCGCTGCTGGAGCGTTCGAGCGCGGACAACATGACACCCGGGCACGACCGGCGCAGCCTCACTCGGGATTGGCGCGCCGAGCGGTGCGGCGCGCATGGGCGAACAGCTCCTTGCGAAGCGCCTGAGCACCCTCGACATACGGTGCATTCGAGAGAGACGCGGCAAGCCTCGTCACCGACGACACGAGCGCCGGCTCGAACCAGATCGACCAGCCAGCGTACGCGCCCGACCACTTGTCTCGAGCATCGCCGAAGAAGTTCCATGCCGCGCTGACAGTGAACTCGGCCTGAGGCCAGCGGGTGAATCCTGGCCGATCCAGGTTCACCATCGCGACTTCCACGCCCCACTTCGACAGAGTCACGCGCTCGACCCGGGCCGCAACGACGATCAGCATCTCGAGAAAGATGCACTCGCACCCCTCTCGCGCCCGAAGCTGATCCCGAGACCCGGTGTGCTTCGTCATGCGGTGCTCCAGGTGCTCGCGAAGCGGAGAGTGGTGAGCCCGACGCGCTCGCATTGAACGCGGCGAACGATGGCTGCCCGTCCCGATCCAGGGTGATGACCCAGCCAATTGAGTCGGCCGAGCCTTCGATCTGCGCTGCAGCGGCGAGAGCACCGAGAACGCGCGACATGTAGGTCGCCACGCAACTTCGCTCCGCGGGTGGTCCTGGAACGTGCGCTGCCAGTATCCGACATCGATCCAGCGATCGAACTCGATCCCACCTCCGCGAAACTGGGCGACCTTCCGCAGCCCGAACTCCTCGTGGAGCGCGACGCTCGCCTCGTTCGGCAGGGAGATTCCGCCGAGTACGGCGTGCCGGACGTAGTGGTTGTAGATGCCTGCGATGGCCGCGGCATCGGACGACGTCGCGTCTCGGATCGTCATCACGCGGGAATCTCGAGCTCCAGGTGGATGTCGTCGGGCTCGAGCGCGAACAATTGTGCGTCGACCCGGTCCGTCACGCGGCACCCGCGACGCAGATAGAAGCGCACGGTGTTCTCCGACGGCGTGGCGGACACGTACAGCCGGCGCGCGCCGAGCTCTCTGGCCCTCGCCACCGCCCTCTCGAAGAGCGTGCGTCCGAGGCCCGATCCGCGGTGTCGCCGGTCCACGTGCAGGAACTTCAGCTGGAGCTGATCTCGCGCGGGTCCGATGAAGCGGCACTCGAGCACCGCTACGCCGACCAGCGCCCCACTCTCGAACGCTCCGTAGAAGGTGCCGCCGCGCTCGAAGCAATCGAGCAGGATGGGGCCGGCGCGCTCGGGCTCGCCCGGCGGCCAGCCCGTCACGTCGTGGTGTTCGGGCTCGAGCACGAGCCCGTCTCCGTCTCGGAAGTAGACGGCGTCGACTACCTCGGCGCGGTCGATCGACCAGATGTCGCGGAGTTCGGCGCGCTGGAGCTCGCGGATCTTCACGGGGAGCCCACGCATTGCCGGCACATGGAGTCACCGTAGCGCTTCGCTGGGACCCGATGGCGATCCGCGATCGCGCCATGCGAAGTGATCCCCGTGCACGCCGCGCGCCGCGAGATACCCTGCGCCTCCATGCCCCAACATCCCTCCGCCGGCGAACGCGCTCCCGACTTCACGCTCCCGTCCACGCAGGGCGACGTCGCGCTGTCCGCGCTGCTCGCGAAGAGTCCCGTGCTGCTCGTCTTCTATCCCGGCGACGACACTCCGGTGTGCACGAAGCAGCTGTGCAACTACCGCGACCACCTCGGCGTCTTCGAGGGGCTCGGCGTGCAGGTGGTGGCGCTGAATGCGCAGTCGCTCGACTCGCACCGCGCCTTCGCGGAGAAGCACCGCCTGCCGTTCCCGATCGCCTCGGACGCGGACGGCGCGGTCTGCAAGGCGTACGGCGCGGCGGGGCTGTTCGGGATGACGCGGCGCGCGCTCGTGCTGATCGGGCAGGACGGCCGCGTGCAGTGGCGGCGCACCGACTTCCCGATCTTCCACCAGACCGCCGACGACGTGCGCGAGGCGATCGCGAAGCTGCGCCACTGAGCGCCGCGCGCGGCACTCGCATCTTCTGACACCACCCCACACGCGGCGTTACTCCCCTTCGAGAGATGTGCAGGTGCGCCGCCAGGTCGGCGCGGGGACGGCGCTCTCCACGGATCGACCTTTCTCGGAATCGAGCCTCGCGCGTCGATCCGTGAAGTGTAGAAACGCTGGAAGGAGTCCCCGATGCGAATGCCCAACTGGGCTGGCTGGGCCGGACTGGCGGTGGCGACGGCGTTGCTCTTGCCGCTGCCTGCGCGCGCGGTGCTCTTCGATCTCAGCGCCGTGCTCACCGGCGATCAGGAGACGCCGCCCGTCCCGACCGGTGCGACGGGCAGCGCCGACATCACGTACGATGACGAGACGAACGAGCTCGCCTGGACGGTGACGTTCTCGGGCCTCGAGTCGCCGCTCGTGAACTCGCACTTCCACGGGCCGGCGCCGCCGGGCGTGCCGGCGGACGTGCAGGTGCCGATCCCGTTCACGCCGGGCGTCACGAGCGACACGCTGATGGGCTCGGCGACGATCACCGAGGAGCAGGAGCAGCAGCTGCTCGCGGGCCTCTGGTACGTGAACCTTCATTCGGAGCAGTTCCCGGCGGGTGAGATCCGCGGACAAGTGGTGCCCGAGCCCGCGACGGCGATCCTCGTCGCCGCTGGCGTCGCGCTGCTGTCCCGGGCTCGCAAGCGCGAAGCCGCGTAGAGCATCCACCGCGGCAGCGCGCGGGCCGCCTCGCACAGTCGAGGCGGCCCGTCACGCGCGCCTCGCGCACACCGACGTTACCTTCGCGACGTGGCCGGCGAGCGTTCCGAGCAGCCCCGCCTTCGCGTCCGCGTGCTGGGCTCCGCCGCCGGCGGCGGCCTGCCGCAGTGGAACTGCGGCTGCGATCACTGCGTGCGCGCGCGCCGCGGCGACGCGGCGGTGCCGGCGCGCACGCAGCCGTCGATCGCCGTCTCGGCGGACGGCGCGCGCTGGTCGATCGTGAACGCGAGCCCCGACGTGCGCGAGCAGATGGCGCGCTTCCCGGGCCTGCACCCGCGGCCCGGCACGCGCGACGTGCCGCTCGACACGATCGTCGTCACCAATCCCGACATCGACCACGTGCTCGGCCTGCTCGTGCTGCGCGAGTCGCTGCCCTACCGGATCGTGTCCACGCCGTGGGTGCGCGACGTCGTGCTCGAGCACAACGCGGTCTTCCGCATCCTCGAGCCGGCGTGGGGCATCACGAAGCTCGACCAGCCCGTGCGGCTCGATCGCGACGGCCACCTCGAGGCGCGGCTCTTCCCCGTGCCGGGCAAGGTGCCGACGTGGGCGTCGAAGCTCGCGTCGAACGCGCCCGGGGCGACCTGCGCGGTGCGCATCACCGACCTGCGCAGCGGGCGGCGGCTCGTGTACGCGCCCGGCGTCGCGAAGCTCGACGCCGGCACCCAGGCCGAGCTGGAAGCGGCGGCGTGCGCGTTCGTGGACGGCACCTTCTTCAGCGCCGACGAGCTCTCGCGCGTGCGGCCCGGCGCGCCGGACGCGCAGGCGATGGGCCACGCGCCGATCGCGGGCGCCGGCGGCACGCTGGCGGCGCTCGCCGAGCTGCGCTGCCGCAAGCTCTACATCCACATGAACAACACGAACCCGGTGCTCGACGCCGAGTCGGAGGCGGCGGCGCGCGTGCGCCGCACCGGCGTCGAGATCGCGATGGACGGGATGGAGCTCGCGCTGTGAGCGACGCGCCGCTCTCGCCCGCCGCGTTCGAGGCGCGCCTGCGCGCGGTCGGCACCGAGCGCTACCACGACAAGCACCCGTTCAACCTGCGCATGCACGAAGGCGAGCTCTCGCGCGCCGAGCTCCAGACGTGGGTGCGCAACCGCTACTACTACCAGACGCGCATCCCGGTGAAGGACAGCGCGATCCTCACGAAGAGCGGCGACCCGGCGTTCCGCCGCGAGTGGGTGCAGCGCCTGCACGACCACGACGGCCGCGCGCCCGGCGAGGGCGGCCTCGAGCTGTGGCTGCGGCTCGCGGAGACGGTCGGCCTCGCGCGCGACGACGTCGCGAGCCTCGCGGGCGTGCTGCCCGGCGTGCGGCGCGCGTGCGACGCGTACGTCGAGCTGGTCGAGGGCGCGGACCTGCTCGTCGCGGTCGCGGCGTCGCTGACCGAGCTCTTCGCGGGCGACATCATGAAGACGCGGCTCGCCGCGTTCGAGAAGCACTACCCGTGGGTCGACGCGGAGGGGCTCGCGTACTTCCGCTCGCGCACCACGCAGGCGCCGCGCGACGCCCGCTTCGGGCTCGCCTTCGTCGTCGAGAACGCGAAGACGCGCGCCGACCAGGAACGCTGCGTCGCCGCGGTCGAGAAGAAGTGCGAGATCCTGTGGAGCCTGCTCGACGCGGTCGAGGCCGCGCACCGCCGCCCGCGCCTCTCGCCGCACGTCGTGCTGCGCGACGACGACGAGCGCCCTGGCGGCAAGGTGGCCGTGCTGTCCGAACGCGCGGTGCGCGTGAACGAAGCCGGCTGCGAGATCCTCGCCGCCTGCGACGGCGCGCGCACGGCGGAGGAGATCGCGTCGCTGCTGCGCGCGCGCCATCCGGACACGCCGCACGTCGCCGACGACGTCCACGACTTCCTCGGCGAGATGGAGCGGCTCGGCGTCCTGGTCGCCGCGTGAGCGCCGCCGGCGCGCCGCGCCTGTGGAACCTCGTCGCGGAGCTGACCTACCGCTGCCCGCTGCGCTGCCCGTACTGCTCGAACCCGACGCAGTGGTCCGCGATCCGCGACGCGCTGGACGCCGATGCGTGGGGCCGCGTCTTCCGCGAGGCCGCCGCGCTCGGCGCGGTGCACGTCGGGCTCACCGGCGGCGAGCCGTCGGTGCGCGGCGACCTCGCCGAGATCGTGCGCGCCGCCGCGGACGCCCAACTCTATCCGCATCTCGTCACCGCCGGCCTGCCGCTCACCGAGAGCGGGCTCGCCGCGCTGCGCGACGCCGGCCTGCGCAGCGTCCAGCTCTCGATCCAGGACGCCGACGCGGAGGCGTCCGACGCGATCGCCGGCACGCCCAGCTTCGAGCGCAAGCTCGCGATCGCGCGCGCCGCCCGCGCGCTCGGCCTCGCGCTCACGCTGAACTTCGTGCTGCACCGTCGCAACCTCGGGCGCGTCGGCGAGATGGTCGCGCTCGCGCGCACGCTCGATGCCGACCGCGTCGAGCTCGCCAACGCGCAGTACGACGGCTGGGCGCTGCGCAATCGCGACGCGCTGCTGCCGTCGCGCGAGCAGCTCGAGGCCGCGTCGGCCGTCGTCGCCGCCGAGCGCGCGAAGGCGAGTCGGCCCGAGCTGGTCTGGGTGCTGCCCGACTACTTCTCCGGGCGCCCGAAGCCGTGCATGGGAGGCTGGGGCGCGCGGCTCGCGGTCGTCGCGCCCGACGGACTCGTGCTGCCGTGCCACGCCGCGCGCGATCTGCCGGGGCTCGCGTTCTGGAACGTGCGCGAGCGCTCGCTGCGCGAGTGCTGGCACGAAGCGCCGGGCATGAACGCGTATCGAGGCGAGAGCTGGATGCGCGAGCCGTGCCGGAGCTGCGAGCGGCGCGCGCAGGACTTCGGCGGCTGCCGCTGCCAGGCGTTCCGCCTGACCGGCGACGCGGCGAACACCGATCCCGCGTGCGCGCTCGCGCCGCGGCGCGACGCGATCGCCGCCGCGCGCCAACGTCCGGCGTCGGACGCGCTCCGCTACCGCGACGCACGAAGCTCTTGAGCGCTCGTCGCGCGCGGGTGTACGGTGGTGCGAGGAGGAGCCGCGCCATGTCGGCCCGATCGCAGCGCCGCCGCCAGCCGCTCCTCGCGCTCGTGCTCGCCGCGCCGCTCCTCGCCACCGGCTGCGAAGACCGCGACGGCGACGGCATCGCCGACGCCGTCGACTGCTGTCCCGGCGTCGCGAACGCCAACCAGGTCGACCGCGACGGCGACGGCGTCGGCGACGCCTGCGACGACGACGCGATCCTGCGGCTCCTGCTCGTGCGCGTCGTCACGCCCGACGGCGACGTCGCGGCGGAGGACGAGATCCTCACCGTCGCGCAGGACGTCGCCGCCTACTACGCGGAAATCTCGTACGGGAACCTGCGGCTCGCGGGCATCGAAGCGCCCGCGCAGCCGCTCGACGTCGCGGGGCCGGTCGCGGTGCCGATCGCGTACGACGGCTACAACGCCTACGACATCTTCGGGCTCGCCGACGTCGCGCTGTCCGTGCAGGGCGTCGATCCGCGCGTCTACGACCAGACCGTCTACCTGGTGCGCGACCGCTTCGGCAATCGCACGCCGGGCGGCTTCACGGCGGGCTTCGCCACGGGCGACCGCGTCTGGCTGCGCGACGTCGCGCTCGCGCGCATCGGCCCGCTCGGCCACGAGATCGGGCACAACCTCGGGCCCGCCGTCGACCACGCCAACCTGATCCAGTGCGCCGGCCCCGAGCCGTACGACGCGCTCTACGACGGCTGCCAGTCGCTCGAGTACCTCGATCCGTACGACGCGATGGGCTGGTCCGAGCTGCGCGGCTCGATGAACGCCGTCTTCCGCGAGCGCGCCGGCTTGTTCGCGCCGAGCAACGTGCGCGAGGTCACCGAGAGCGGCACCTACTGGCTGCCGCCGATCGAGACGCCCGGCATCGACCCGCGCGCGCTGAAGCTGCGCCGCGGCGCCGGCGAGTGGATCTACCTCGAGTACCGCCAGCCGATCGGCTACGACGAGAACGCGCTCGGCTTCGTGCCCGGCGGATCCAACGGCGTGCAGATCCGCACCACCTTCTTCGGCGGCACCACGCTGATCCGCCCCGGCGGCGGCTTCTCGCTCGCGCCGGGCGAGACCTACGACGCGCTCGACTTCACCGTCACCACGCTTTGGAGCACGCCGCTCGCCACCATGCTCGACATCCACTTCCGATGACCACACCCCACACCGATCGACCGGCGCGCCGCCCCGTGAGCCGCGCGAGCTGGAACGCCCTCGTCGACGGCATCTCCTTCGCCGCCTTCGTGCTGCTGACCAGCACCGGCGTCCTGCTGCGCTGGACCCTGCCGCCCGGCAGCGGCCGACGCACCACCGTGTTCGGCCTCGACCGCCACGAGTGGGGCACCCTGCACTTCTGGATGGCGATCGCGCTGCTCGCAGCGCTCTCCCTGCACCTCGCGCTGCACTGGCGCTTCATCGCGAACGTCGTGCGTGGCCGTGCGCGCACGGGCTCGTGGAAGCGCGCGGCGATCGGCGTCTTCGGCTTGATCGCGCTGCTCGCGCTCGCCCTGGCGCCGTTCTTCGCGCCGGTCGAGGAATCGGCGCGCGGTGGCGGTGAGCGGCGCGGAATGCACCGGGGGATGGACGCGCGCTGACGGCGCTTGCGCGCGGCGTCGCGCCGTCGCGTCGGCGGCGCTGGCGTGTCGACACCTCTAGCGACACGCATCGCGCGTCGCGACGCAGCGTTGCGGCGCTCCGCGAGGCGTCATAGGCTGCGGGCGTGCAGCTCAATAACCGTTGGGCGCCTGAAGAGCGCACGAACGGCGTGCTGGAGTTCGGGTGCAGTACACGTTTGAATGGGATGCGGCGAAGGCTCGTGCAAACAAGGCAAAGCATCGCGTGTCGTTCGATGAGGCTGCCACAGCTTTTGCAGATCCCCTGTCTCACACCATCCCGGACCCGGATCACTCGAGATCAGAGGAGCGCTACGTCCTGCTCGGCATGTCGAGCCGTAGGCGGTTGCTGGTCGTGCCGCATGTCGAGCGGGGCGATAGAATCCGGATCATCTCAGCAAGGCTCGCGTCCAAGCGCGAGAAGCGGTTGTATGAAGAAGGCTAGGCGCAAGCGCAGTTCAGACGAAATGCGGCCGGAGTACGACTTCTCCGCCGGTGTGCGCGGGAAGTACGCAGGCAAGGTTGCTCGCACGGCAACAGTCGTCGTGCTCGAGCCGGACGTAGCTCAGGTCTTTCAGACCTCAGAGTCGGTAAACACGGCTCTCCGCGCCTTGGTGGCAATTGCGCGTCCCAAGAAGCGCAAGCGGGTCAGTTAGCGCCGTAGAGGCTCGAAGCCGGAGCGGCCCAACAAGGCGTATCTGGACTCCTCCCACAAGACTCTCCTCGCTCTCTCTGGTGACGTCGCGCCGTGTTCGACTGGAGTCGTATCCCCGGCCTCGGTCGTGGAACCGTTCGGGCTCCGGGCCATGATGGAAGCTCGCGCGCGGGAAGCCAATCGCTGACAGCGGCCTCGTTGGGCCAAGCTTGTTGTCGGCTCTCTCCCGCGCCGGTCCGAACCGGTGCGCCATCACCGTCGATGCTCGAAGCAGTCGCAGGTGGGTGGATCATCGGGCCTCCGCCCGCTCGCTCGCGACGAACGGCCGATCGTTGCGCCAGACGGCCCAGACGATGCGCGCGAGCTTGTTCGCGAGTGCAACCGCGGCCTTGTTATGACCGCATTGCCGCTCGCGATCGAGCGCCCAGGCGCGGAGCCGATCGTGTTCCGACGGCGGCTTCTTCTTGGCGTGGCAGAGGGCCGAGCGAGCGCCGTGGATCAAGAGCATGCGCAGATAGGGATCGCCGCGCTTGCTGATGCGGCCGAGGGATCGACGCAGCCCGCTGGACGACTCGCGCGGCGTCAGGCCGAGATAGCTCGCGAAGTGTCGTCCCGAACGAAAGCGGTGGGCGTCGCCGACGAAGGCGACGAGGGCGGTCGCGGTGAGAAGGCCCACGCCGGGGATGGTTTGCAGTCGAGTCGCGACGGGGCATTCGTCCGCGAGCGCTTCGAGCGATCGCTCGGCCGTGCGCACGCGCGCTTCGAGCTCGCGGATCTCGCGCACCGTGTCGCCCAGCAGCACGCGCATCACCTGCGGGAGCTCGGAGTCTGCATCTCCGATCAGCGCTTGCACG
>QEVM01000139.1 GCA_003576805.1 Pseudomonadota bacterium
CCGCGCTCGCCGCGGGCGGCGCCGCCGCGGTCGCCGTGCAGCGCGGGATCGCGGCGCGCGTCCGCGACGCGCTCGCGGCGTCGGCCGGTGCGGTGGACCGCATCACCGACACCACCGAGCGACGGCTCGCCGAGAGCGACGCGCAGCGCGCGCGCCTCGAAGCGGTGATCGCGGCGATGGGGGAGGGCGTGCTGGTGGTCGGCGCCGACCGGCGCGTGCTGCTCGCCAATCCGCGCCTGCGCGAGCTGTTCTCGGCGCCCGCCTCGCTCGAAGGGCGCTCGCTGTTCGAGGCGGTGCGCCAGGCGGAGGTGGTCGCCGCGCTCGAGGCGGCGCTCGACGCGGGCGACGCCGCGGTGCGCGAGGTCGCGACGGGGCTCGCGCCCGAGCGGCGCCTGCGCTTCAGCGTCGCGCCGTTCCCTTCGCGCGACGAGCGCGCCGGCGCGGTCGCGGTCTTCCGCGACGTCACCGACCTGCGCCGCATCGAGTCGGTGCGGCGCGACTTCGTCGCCAACGCCTCGCACGAGCTGAAGACGCCGCTCACCGCGATCCGCGGCTTCGCCGAGCGCCTCGTCGACGCCGAGCTCCCCGAGGCCGGCGCCAAGCACGCCGTCGAGGCGATCCTCGGCAACGCCAAGCGCCTCGGCATCCTGGTGGAGGACCTGCTCGAGCTCTCGCGCATCGAGAGCGGCAGCGTGCCGCTGCGGCCCGAGCCGATCGCGGTCGGCGAGCTGGCCCAACGGCTGCTGCGCGAGCTGGATCCGCGCCTGCGCGGCGGCGAGCTCGCGGCGTCGTTCGAGAGCGACGGCAGCGACCGCGTCGTCGCGGACCGGCGCGCGCTCGAGCACGTGCTGGCGAACCTGCTCGACAACGCGATCAAGTACAGCCCGCCGGGCGGCGAGATCCGCGTGCGGATGCGCGGCGCCGGCGACCGGCTGCGCGTCGAGGTCGAGGACACCGGCATCGGCATCCCGCCGAAGGACCTGCCGCGCATCTTCGAGCGCTTCTACCGCGTCGACGCCGGGCGTTCGCGCGCGCTCGGCGGCACCGGGCTCGGGCTCGCGATCGTGAAGCACTGGGTGCAGGCGCTCGGCGGCGAGACCGGCTGCGACAGCCAGCTCGGCCACGGCTCGACGTTCTGGTTCGAGCTGCCGCGCGCGCCTTCCGCGCCGGACGCGGGCGACGTCAGAAGTCGACCTGGAAGCGCGCCACGAACGAGTTGACGACGCCGACGTCGTCGAGGTGGCCCAGCACGTAGTTGAAGCTCGTCCGCACGTTGGGGTTGAGATACCAGTTGAGCCCGATCGTGCCGTCGTCGAGCGTGCCGCCGTCCACGTCGCCGTCGTCGAGGTCGAGGCGCGAGTAGCGCAGCGCGACCTCCCACGCGCCGAGCCCGCCGTGGAAGTCGAAGTTCTCCGCCGGCGCGACGCGGTCGAAGATGCCCTCGCCGGTCTTGTAGGGGCGGCTCTCGCCGGTCAGGAACCAGCTCGCCATCGCGTACAGGCCGTAGAAGTCGGCGTCCTCGCTGCCGTGGTCCGCCTGCACGAATGCGTGCGTGTACTCGGCCTGGAACGAGAACGGCCCGTACACGAGCGCGAGCTCGGGCGTCACGAGCTGGAGGTCGTCGGCCGGGATGCTGCCCGTGTCGGCGTAGTTGGGCGCGCCGAGCCGCACCTCGGGGCGCGAGCGGAAGCGCGCGCTGGTGCCGTCGCGGAAGCGCTGGCTCGCCGACACGCCGAGGTGGAGCAGGCGCTCGCCCTCGCTCTCGTACCAGGGCAGGCCGGTCACGCGGCCCGTCAGGTTGTAGGTGGCGTCGTCGCTGAAGCCGTTGCCCGACGCGTCGTCGGTCTCGCGGAAGGCGCCGAACGCCCACGTCATGCGCTGCTCGAGCGGCGCGTTCTGCACCATGAAGCCGGTGTTGCGGCCGGGTGCGAACGCGTCCATCACCGAGCGCTCGATGAACATCGTGTAGGAGTCGCTGGTGAGCTGGTCGAGCGAGAGCGGCTCCTTGAAGTGGCCGACGCGGAAGGTCCCCGCGTACGGCAGCTTCAGCAGCTCGAGGAATGCGTCGCGCAGCTGCGCGTCGCCGCCGGCGAAGTCGATCTCGATCTTCGTCCCGATGCGCTCGTACATGCTGCCCGAGAGCTGGAGCCGCACGCGCCGCCAGTCGGTGCCGCTGCCCTGGCCCGCTTCGTCGTCGAGGGCGTCGCGCAGGTCCGAGTCGGGCTCGATCACGCCCCAGTCGTTCTGGAGCCGGCCGCCCAGCTTCAGCTTGAAGGCGCCGTCGGCGCTCTCCATGCGGATGCCGTCCTTCCAGAACAGCTGGAGCGCGCCCGGCTGCTCCTTCGCGGCGGGCGCAGCGCCCACCGGCGGGCTCGCGGCCTCGGCGGCCGCCTCGTCCTCGACGAGCCGGTTCAGGTCTTCGTACTGCGCGGCGTCGATCGTGCCGTTGGCGCGCAAGGCGTCGAGCAGCGCGCGGGCGACGCGGTCGGACGCGCCCGCGGGCGACGCGAGCGCGCACAGCGCGACCGCGAGAGCAACACCCCAGCGTTGGATACGAACGGGAACGACGGTCATCGGAAACCCCCTCCTCCGTGCGAATGCGCGCTCGATTAGCACGATCCGCGCGCGATTTCGTCGGCCGCGTGAACTTTCCGGGATGCGATCGAACGGGGAAGGGCGGGATCGTGAAGATCCGGTGACGAACTCAGCCGAAGCGGCCCGTGATGTAGTCCTGCGTCTGCTGCTCGCGCGGCTTCACGAACAGCTCGCGCGTCTCGCCGAACTCGATCAGGCGGCCGAGGTAGAGGAAGGCGGTGTAGTCGGACACGCGCGCCGCCTGCTGCATGTTGTGCGTCACGATCGCGATGGTGTAGTGCTCGCGCAGCTCGAGCAGCAGCTCCTCGATCTTGGCGGTCGCGACCGGGTCGAGCGCCGAGCACGGCTCGTCGAGCAGCAGCACCTCCGGCTCGACGGCGAGCGCGCGCGCGATGCACAGCCGCTGCTGCTGGCCGCCCGAGAGCTGGAGCGCGCTCTCGTGCAGGCGGTCCTTCACCTCGTCCCAGAGCGCCGCCGCGCGCAGGCCGCGCTCGACGATGCCGTCGAGCTCGCCCTTGGCGCGCACGCCGTGGATGCGCGGCCCGTAGGCGACGTTCTCGTAGACCGTCTTCGGGAACGGGTTGGACTTCTGGAACACCATCCCGATGCGCTTGCGCAGCGCGTTCACGTCCACCTCGGGATCGAAGATGCTGCGCCCGCCGAACAGCACGGACCCTTCGGTGCGCACGCCGTCCACGAGGTCGTTCATGCGGTTCAGGCAGCGCAGCAGCGTCGACTTGCCGCAGCCCGACGGGCCGATGAACGCCGTGATGCGGCGCTCGGGCAGGTCGAGCGAGATCGAGTCGAGCGCGAGCGAGCTCCCGTACCAGAGCTTCAAGTCGATCACGCGCATCGCGGGCTTCTCGATCAGCGGGAGGGCGGGAGCCGTCACGATCGCATCCCCTCTGGCCAGGCCACCGGCGGGCATCGGCAAGGACCGCGCGCGCGGCGTCGGTCCCGTTCCCGGCACGTCGAGCCACATCGGCTAGACCCCGCGCCCGGCGAGCTGCCGGCGCAGCCGGTTGCGCAGCACGATCGCCGTCAGGTTGAGCGATACCACGATGGCGATCAAGAGCGCCGTCGTGGCGAACACGAGGGGCGCCGCCGCCTCCACGTTGGGGCTCTGGAAGCCCACGTCGTAGATGTGGAAGCCGAGGTGCATGAACTTCCGCTCGAGGTGCACGAACGGCGGGTGATGGTCGATGGGCAGCGTCGGCGCGAGCTTCACCATGCCGACGATCATCAGCGGCGCGACCTCGCCCGCGGCGCGCGCCATCGCGAGGATCAGGCCGGTCAGCATGCCGGGCGCGGCGGCCGGGATCACCACGCGGCGCAGCGTCTCGAAGTGCGTCGCGCCGAGCGCACGCGAGCCCTGGCGCACCGCCTGCGGCACGGCCGCGAGCCCCTCCTCGGTGGCGACGATCACGACCGGCACCGTCAGCAGCGACAGCGTGAGGCTCGCCCACAGGATGCCGCCGGTGCCGAAGGTGGGCGTGGGCAGCGCGTCGGCGAAGAACAGGCGGTCGATCGAGCCGCCGACGCCGTACACGAAGAAGCCGAGGCCGAACACGCCGAACACGATCGAGGGAACGCCCGCCAGGTTGTTCACCGCGATCCGGATCGCGCGCGTGACGAAGCCCTCGCGCGCGTACTCGCGCAGGTAGATCGCCGCCACGACACCGAACGGCACCACGAAGAGCGACATCAGGAACACCATCATCACGGTGCCGAAGAGCGCTGGGAAGATGCCGCCCTCGGTGTTGGCCTCGCGCGGCTGGCCTCCGACGAACTCCGCGATGCGGTCGGCGTAGAGCGAGAGCTTGCCGCCGAGCCCGAGCGCGTTCGGCTGCGACGCGCGCACGATCTGGCCGAGCGGGATCGCGTGCTGCGCGCCGTCGGCGGTGGTGAGCACGAGCTCGCCGTCGGCCAGCTCCTCGCGCAGCGCGCGCAGCTCCGCGAGGTGCGTCTCGTAGCGCGCCTCGAGCTCGGCCCTGCGCGCCGCGAGCGCCGCGGCGCGCTCCGAGCGCGCCGGCTCGGGCGGCGCTTCGCGCTCGAGGCGCCGCTCGGCGAGGCGCACGCGCTCGATCTCGTGGTTGACGTCGCCGATCGCGCCGCGTTCGACGTCGCGCAGGCGCTCGCGCAGCGCGACCTTGGCGTCGTGCAGCGGGCCGAACGCCGTCCAGACGGAGTCGGGTCCGCTCGCGACCACCCCCGCGCGCGTGCGGATCTCGGCGGGGAAGCCGAAGAACGGTCCCCACTCGAGCCGTTCGACGAGCACGGCGTCGCGCGGCGTCTCGCGCGACGTCACCTGCGTCTCGTCGATCCAGCGGAAGTCGAGGCCCGACACGTCGCGATTGCCGATGCGCACGCGGATGCGCCCGGCGTCGCCGAGGCGTCCGGTTTCTGCGTCGGGGATCGGCTCGCGCGAGTGGATCTCGCCGAGCACGCGCGTGCCGTCGGCGAGGCCGAGGCTCCACACCGGGTGCGGCCAGAGCGCGCCCGCGCCGCGCACCGCCACCAGCACGAGCAGGCCGACGATGAGCAGCAGGTCGAGCGCCAGCGCGGCGCCGGTCAGCCAGGTGAAGAGCGCCGAGAGGTCGAGGCGGCGGGGCGTGCGGGTGGTCATGCGCGCCTCACAGGCGTCCGTAGCGCCGCCGCAGGCGGTGGCGCACGAGCTCGGCGGCGGTGTTCACGGCGAACGTCATCGCGAACAGCAGCAGCGCGGCGAGGAAGAGCGTCCGGTACAGCGTTCCGCCGTGCGGCGCCTCCGGGATCTCGACGGCGATGTTGGCGGACAGCGTGCGGAAGCCGTTGAACGGGCTCCAGTCGAGAATCGGCGTGTTGCCCGTCGCCATCAGCACGATCATGGTCTCGCCGACGGCGCGCCCGAAGCCGACCATGATCGCCGAGAAGATGCCCGGGCTCGCGGTCGGCAGGACCACGCGCACCACGGTCTGCCAGCGGTTCGCGCCGAGCGCGAGCGAGCCCGCCGAGAGATCGGCCGGCACGTTGCTGAACGCGTCCTCCGAGATGGCGAAGATGATTGGGATCACCGCGAAGCCCATCGCGATGCCGACCACGACGGCGTTGCGCTGGTCGAAGGGCAGGCCCGTCGACGTCTCCAGCCAGGCGGGGAACGAGCCGCCGAAGAGCGCGCGTTCGAGCGGCGCGGAGAGCGACACGCACAGCGCCATCGCGGCGGCGATCGCGACGCCGATCCAGAGCACCTCGGTCCCGTCCGGCACGCGCGCGACCCAGCGCTTCGGCAGCCGCGACCACAGCCAGCCGCCCGCGATCGCGGCGACCGGGATCGCGACGCCCATCGCGAGGAAGGCCGAGAACAACCGCTCGACGCGCGGCGCGAGCCAGAGCGCCGCGAGGAAGCCGAGCACGACGCTCGGCAGCGCCGCCATGATCTCGACGCCCGGCTTCACCCAACGCTGCAGCCGCGCGTGCATGAACTGCGAGGTGTACATGGCGCCGAGCACGCCGAGCGGGACGGCGAGCAGCAGCGCGTAGAAGGTCCCCTTCAGCGTGCCGACCACGAGCGGCACGAGCGAGAGCTTCGGCTCGAAGGCGTCGTCGCCGCTCGACGACTGCCAGACGTACTCGGGCCGCGGCGCGCCCTCGTACCAGACCTTGCCGAACAGCGAGCCGAGCGAGAGCTCCGGGTGCGAGGCGCGCACGTCGAGCGACGCGAGGCGGCCCTCCGCGGCGATCGCGCCGCCGTCGCCCTTCGGCGCCAGCGCGAGCGCGGTCGCGGGGCCGAGCGGCGAGTCGCCGCGCCAGAGCGTGCGGCCCGAGGTCGAGTACTGGAAGCCGAGCGTGCCGTCGTCGGCGGCGACCAGGAACGCGCGGTCGCGTTGCGACGGCGCGATGGCGCGCACCGCGCCCGGGTACGACGGGTAGTCGCGCGTGCGCGTCAGCCGCGCCGGGCCGTTCTCCTGCGGAACGGTGAACCAGCTCGACAGCGCGCCGTCTGCCTGGCCGACCACCAGCGTGCGGCCGCCGATCAGCAGCGAGAGCGCGGAGATCGCGGCGCCGCCCGCGTCTACCGACTCGGGCTCGGCGACGCCGGCGCGCAGGTCGAAGCGCAGCAGGCGGCCGTCCGCGGTGCCCGCGTAGAGCTGCTCCTGCTTCGGGTCGAGCGCGAGCGCGGTGACGGGCGCGGGCGTCGCGAGCACGCGGCGCTCCAAACTCTCCGTCGTCTCGCCGGTGAAGGCGTTGCGCTCGCTGCGCCGCTGCACCAGCGCGACGCCGCCCCCTGCGAGCGCCGCGGCGCCCGCCTGCGCGTCTCCGCCGGCGCGGACCGCGAGGGGGCCCGCGACCGCCGGCGCCGCGGCGGCGTCGTCGAAGAGCGCGAGCTCGATCGGCGCGCCGATCGACGGCGTCACCACGCGGCGTTGCTCTTCGAAGCTGGCGGTGAAGGCCACGGGCGCGGCCGCGATCCGGCCGTCGCGCGCGACGCCCGCGAGCACCGAGTGCTCGGCGTCGCCCGCCACGGCGACGAAGTCGTCCGCGAGCGCCTGCTCGGCGCGGACCGCGCCGTCCTCGAGCCGCACCACGCGCACCACGCCGTCGCGGCCGAGCGCCGCGTCGTGCGTGCGGTACTCGTCGAGCAACAGCGCGCGCGGAACGACGCCCGCGAGCGCGGCGTCGTGCGCGAGCGCCACCCGCGCCGGCAGCAGCACCGGCAGGATCTCCACGACGAGGAACGCGAAGATGCCGGTGATCGCGAGGATCACGGCGAGCCCGCCGGCGCGGATCGCGACGGAGGCCAGCCGCTCCGTCGCGATCCGACGCCGTGCGGTGTCGGGCAGGCGCGCCGCTCCGGAGGCGTCGGCGCGCCGCGGCGCGGTGCCGGCGGCCACCGGCTACTTCTTCTCCAGCTTGTCGTGCTCTTGCTGGTAGATGGCCTGGGTGAGCGGCAGGTAGCCGTCCTTCACGACGACCTCCTGGCCCTCCTTCGAGAGCACCATGCGCACGAACTCGCGCACCAGCGGGTCGAGCGGGCGGCCCGGCGCCTGGTTCACGTAGACCATGAGAAAGCGCGCCAGCGGGTACTTGCCCGCGTAGACGTCGCTCGGCTCCGCCTTCGCGTACGGCGCGCCGTCCTTCGCGGCGAGCTCGAGCGCCTTCACGCTCGAGGTCTTGTAGCCGATGCCGCTGTAGCCGATCGCGAAGGTGTCCTCGGTGACGCCCTGCACGACGGACGCCGAGCCGGGCTGCTCCTTCACGTCGTCGCGGAAGTCGCCGCCGCAGAGCGCGTGCTCCTTGAAGTAGCCGTAGGTGCCCGACGCGGAGTTGCGGCCGTAGAGGCTGATGCGGCGGCTCGCGAGCATGCCGGTCACGCCGAGCTGCGCCCACGACTCGAGCGCGGCGGGCGCGCCGCAGCGGCGCGTCTTCGAGAAGATCGCGTCCACCTGCGGCATGGTGAGCTGGCCGAGCGGGTTGTCCTTGTTGACGTAGACCGCGAGCGCGTCGACGGCGACGCGGTACGCGGTGGGCGGATAGCCGAACTTCTTCTCGAACGCGTCGATCTCCGACGGCTTCATCTCGCGGCTCATCGGGCCGATCTGCGCGGTGCCGTCGATGAGCGCGGGCGGCGCGGTCGACGAGCCCTTGCCCTCGATCTGCACGCGCACGTTCGGGTACTTCCCGCGGAACGCCTCGGCCCACAGCGTCATCAGGT
Organism: Pseudomonadota bacterium; assembly: GCA_003576805.1. Classification (GTDB taxonomy): domain Bacteria; phylum Myxococcota_A; class UBA9160; order UBA9160; family PR03; genus PR03. The sequence continues at coordinate 8,288 of QEVM01000139.1, forward strand.
TGTTCAGCGTGTCCGAGCCGATCGAGTTCAGGTTGCCGGCGACGCCGGAGACGACCTGGTAGGCGGGGATCGCCGGGTCGACCTGCACGGCCTGCGCGGCGGCGAGCCGCGGCAGCAGCCCGCAGGCCACGACGAGCGAGAGGACGAGACGCGAGCGCATGGATCCTCCTGGCGCCTCGGCCGCGGCGCCGACGGGCGTGCGGGTTCGAGGGCGCGCACAACCTAGGGAGAGCCGATGGAGGCGGTGCGAAGCATTCGTGACGGTTCTGTGACGCCGCCTCGAAGAACGTGCGTGCAGCGGTCCGCGCGCGATACCTTGCGCTGCGCCGCGAGCGCGCCGCGTCCGGCCCGGAACGGCCAGAACGAAACGGCCAGAATGAGATGGGGAGCCCGCCATGACGAGGACCGTGGAGCCCTTCCTCGGAGAGGTCACCGCCCTGATCCTCCGCATGGGGGGCTGCTGCGAGGCGATCCTCGCGAAGGCGCTGCGGGCGCTCTTCGAACGCAACGCCGAGCTCGCCCACGAGGTCCGGCACGACGACCTCGAGATCGACCGTCTCGACGTCGCGATCGACGAGGCGGTGCTGCGCAGCCTGGCGCTCCAGTCGCCCGTGGCGGACGATCTGCGCCGCCTGCTCGCCGCCAACGACATCGGCACCGACCTCGAGCGCGTCGGCGATCTCGCGCGCAACATCGCCAAGAGCGCGGTGCGCCTCAGCGAGCGTCCTCCCGTCGCGATTCCCGCCCAGCTCGAGGCGCTCGCCGTCGAGTGCCAGGCGATGCTGCGCGAGGCGCTCGACGCGTTCGTGCACCGCGACGCCGCGCGCGCCCGCGCGCTGATGGCGCAGGACGACCGCGTCGACGACGACCAGGACCGCGTGATCCGCCTGGCGCTCGACGAGATCCGCGTGCACCCCGACCAGTACCAGCAGGAAGTCGACCTGATCCTCGTGGCGAAGCACCTCGAGCGCGTCGCCGACCACGCCACCAACATCGCGGAGTCGGTGATCCTGCTGGTCGAGGGGCGCAACGTGAAGCACGCCGAGAAGTTCGCCCGCTCGGCCGGCGCCTGACTTCCCCGAAACGACCTGCGGGCGTGCCGCGCCCGCCACGCCGGGCTCCGAACCTCCTCCTCGAACCGAGAGGGAGGACACTTGGACGACCCCACCGGACACGAGGGCGTGCGGCTCGAGCGGCGCGGCGCCGGCTGGGCGGCGCACGGGCCGGGCTTCTACGCGTGGGACGTCGACGCGCGCGCGCTGCTCGACACGGCGTGCGAGCTGGCGTCGCGCGTGCGGCCCGAAGAGCCGAGGCACGGCGGCGGCATCGGGCGCCGCGCGCTGCGGCGGCTGCGCGGCGCGCCGCCGCGCTGACTCACGCGGCCGCTTCGGCCTCGCGCCGCAGGCCGGCGATCGCGGCGGCGTAGTCCGCCGTGCCGAACACCGCGGTGCCCGCGACGAACGCGTCGCCGCCGGCTTTCGCGGCCGGCCCGATCGTGCCGGGCTTCACGCCGCCGTCGACCTGCAGCGTGACGGCGAGCCCGCGCGCGTCGATCCAGGCGCGCAGCTGCTCGATCTTCGGAAGCATCGAGTGGATGAACGACTGCCCGCCGAAGCCCGGGTTCACCGTCATCACCAGCACCTGATCGAGATCGCCGAGCACCAACTCGACGGCCGACGCGGGCGTCGACGGGTTCAGCACCGCGCACGCACGCGCGCCCGCCTCGCGGATCTGCGCGAGCGTGCGGTGCAGGTGCGGGCACGCCTCGACCTGCACGCCGATCGTCGCGGCGCCGGCCTTCGCGAAGTCGTCCACGTACTTCTCGGGCTCGACGATCATCAGGTGGACGTCCAGCGGCAGCGACGTCGCGCGCTTCACCGCCTCGACCACGACCGGCCCGATCGTGATGTTCGGCACGAAGCGGCCGTCCATCACGTCGACGTGCACCCAGTCGGCGCCGGCGCGCTCGATCGCGCCGACCTCCTCGGCGAGGCGCCCGAAGTCCGCCGACAGGATCGACGGCGCGATCACCACGCGGCGGCTCACGACGCGCGCTCGAGCCGCGCCGCGTAGAAGCCGTCGGCGTCGTGGCGCTGCGGCCAGCAGCGCAGCGCGCCGTCCGGCTCCACGAGCGCGCGCAGCGGCGCGGCCAGCGCGTCCGCGCGCAGCTCGCGCAGCTCGCGCGGATTGCGCAGCTCGATTCCCGTCTCCGCGGCGCGCGTGCGCAGCCAGTCGATCACCTGCTCGTTCTCCTCGGGCGACAGCGTGCAGGTACTGTAGACGAGCGTTCCGCCGCGCCTCAAGCGCGGCAGCGACGCCGCGAGGATCGAGCGCTGCAGCTCCGCGAGCTGCCCGATCGCCTCCGGTTGCACGCGCCAGCGCGCGTCGGGATTGCGGCGCAGCGCGCCGAGCCCCGAGCACGGCGCGTCGACGAGGATGCGGTCGAAGGCGGGCTCGCCGCGCAGCGCCTCGGCGTCCACGTCGCTGGCGTCCGCGACGGCGGTGCGCACGTTCGCGAGCCCGAGCCGGGCGGCGTCGCGCGCGACGAGCCCGAGCCGGCGCGCGTGGCGGTCGAGCGCGAGGACGTCGCCGCGCGCGCCGATCCGCTCCGCGATCGCCGTGGCCTTCGCGCCCGGCGCGGCGCACGCGTCGAGCACGCGCTCGCCGGGCTGCGGATCGAGCAGCTCGACGACGAGCTGCGACGCCTCGTCCTGCACCGTCATGCGGCCCTCGGTGAACGCGGGATCGGCCGCGGGATCGCCGCGGCGCCCGAGCGTCACGCCGTCGGCCGCGAAGCGGCACGGCGCGGCTTCCGGGAAGCGCGCGCGCAGCTCGGCGAGCAGGTCGTCGCGCGTGGTGCGCGTGCGGTTGGCGCGCACGGTGCGCGGCGGCGGCGCGTTCGACGCGCTCGCGAGCGCGGCCGCCTCGGCGACGCCGTAGTCGCGGATCCAGCGCTCCGCGATCCAGCGCGGGATCGAGCGCGCGCACACGAGGTGCGCGAGCGGATCCGCTTCGAGCGACGGCGGCTCGATCGCGCCGCGCTCGCGCGCGAGCCGGCGCAGCGCCGCGTTCACCAAGCCGGCGGCGCGGCCGAGCCCGACGGCGTGCGCGAGCCGCACCGACTCGGAGACCGCGGCCGCGTCCGGCACGCGGTCGCAGAAGGCGAGCTGGTATGCGCCGAGCCGCAGCAGCGTGCGCACGCGCGGCTCGAGTCGCTCGAGCGGGCGGTCGAGCACGCGGCCGAGCAGGAAGTCGAGGTGGCCGCGCCAGCGCAGCGTCCCGTAGCCGAGCTCGGTGGCGAAGGCGCGGTCGCGCGCGTCGAGCGCCGAGTGCGCGAGCGCCGCGCGCAGCGCGAGGTCGGCGTACGCGCCGCTCGACTCGACGCGCTCGAGCAGCGCGAACGCGACGGCGCGCGCGTCGGCGTCGCGCGCCGGGCGCCGCCCGCCGCGCGACGAGTCGGGAACGCTCACGACGGCGCGCTACGCCACCCAGCTGCGGTCGCGCAGGCGGGCGATCCGCTCCTCGGTGAGCGGGTGCGTGCGGAGCAGCTTCGCGAAGACGCCGGCCGCGCCGCGGCCGCCCGCGAGCGGGCTCACGATGAAGAGGTGGGCGGTCGCCGGGCTGGCGTTCATCGGCAGGAGGTGCGCGCCGCGCTCCAGCTTCTCGAGCGAGCGCGCGAGCGGCTCGCCGTCGCCGAGGAGGCGCGCCGCGGCGGCGTCCGCCTCGAACTCGCGCGAGCGCGACACCGCGAGCTGCAGCAGCGTCGCGGCGAAGCCAGCGAAGATCGCGACGACGAGCACGCCGAGCGGGTTGCCGCCCTCGTCGTCGTCCGAGCGGCCGACGCCGCCGAACATCGCCGCGAACTGCGCCATGTGCGCCATCCAGGTGATCGCGCCGACCAGCGTCGCGGCCACGCACGAGATCAGCGTGTCGCGGTGGCGGACGTGCGCGAGCTCGTGCGCCAGCACGCCGCGCAGCTCGTCGCGCGAGAGGATCTTCAGGATGCCCTGCGTGACGGCGACCGCGGCGTTGCGCGGGTTGCGGCCGGTCGCGAAGGCGTTCGGCGTGTCGCCCGGGATCACGTAGACCTTCGGCATCGGCAGCGACGCGCGCTGCGCGAGGTCCGCGACGATCCCGAACAGCTCGGGCGCCTGCGCCTCGCTGACTTCCTGCGCACGGTACATCTTGAGCACCAGCCGATCGCTGAACCAGTAGGCGCCGACGTTCATCAGCAGCGCGAAGCCGAGCGCGATCGTCGCGCCCTGCGAGCCGCCCAGCAGCGACCCGAGCCACACGAGCAGCGCCGAGAGCGCGATCAGCAGGATGCCGGTCTTCAGGTTGTTCACGATGGCCTCCCTCGACGCCGCAAGATGCGCACCGAGTCTAGCGGTGCAAGAGGCGTCAGCTGCCGAGGCGCGTCGCGTCGGCGAGCGCGCGGCCGCGCTGGAAGGCGTCGGCGTCGACGGCGTTGCCGCCCGCGCGCTGCAGCACGCGCGGCGCGAGCCAGCCGTCGCCGGTCGCGATGC
>QEVM01000140.1 GCA_003576805.1 Pseudomonadota bacterium
GCTCGCGGGCCTCTTCGCGCACCGGCGCCGCACCAGCGGCGATCTCGTCGTCGTGATCGACTCGCCGCCCGAGCGGCGCGGCCAGTTCCACGTGCGCGTCTCGCGGCGCGCGCTGGCCGCACCCGCGGCGCCGCTCGCGATCCCCGCCGAGGCGGGCGCCGCGGTCGCGCCGCGCTCGACGCGCACGGAGCGCTTCCTCGTCACCAGCGAGGCGCGCTTCGCGAAGCTCGGCGCCGGCCGCTTCTGGGTCGCCGTCGACGGTGCGCTGCGCACGGGCGGCGGCGACACCGAAGCGTGCTTCGCGCAGCGCGAGGTGACGCTCGCGCGCGGCCAGAGCCTGCGCATCGACTTCGCGTTCGGCGAACCGCTGCACGCCGCGCGCAGCGGAGCCGCCGACGCGACGACGCGGCCGCGCGCGATCGAGGCGGCGGTCGCCTCGGCACTCCAGCACGGCGAGGCCCGCGCGTTTCCCGGAACGGGCCGCTACGAGATCCTCGAGGAGATCGGACGCGGCGGGATGGGCGTCGTGTACAAGGCGCGCGACAAGCGGCTCGACCGCGTCGTGGCGCTCAAGCGCCTGCCCGACGCGCTGCGCACCGACGTCCGCTTCGTCGAGCTGCTCCAGCGCGAGGCGCGCAGCGCGGCGCGCCTCAACCACCGCAACATCGTCACGGTGTACGACGTCGACCGCGAGGACGACGGCTGGTTCGTGACCATGGAGTTCCTGGAGGGCGAGCCGCTCTCGGCGCTGCTGCACGCGCGCGGCCGCTTCGCGCCGCGCAGCGTCGTGTGGCTCGCCGAGCAGGCGGTGGCGGGCCTCGGCTGGGCGCACGCGCGCGGCGTCGTGCACCGCGACGTGAAGCCCGCGAACCTCTTTCTCACGCGCGACCGCACGCTCAAGCTGATGGACTTCGGCGTCGCGAAGATCGTCGAGGAGGCGCGCCGCCGCCGCACGTGGATCGGCGGTACGCCCGCCTACATGGCGCCGGAGCAGGCGGCGGGGCGCGCGGTCGACGCGCGCGCAGACCTCTACGCGCTCGGCGCGACGCTCTTCGAGCTGCTGACCGGGAGCGTGCCGTTCGAGGCGAGCGCAGATCCGCCCACGGAGCGCGGCAGCGCACCGCCGGACCCGCGCGCGCGTGCGGAAGGCATCCCGGACGCGCTCGCCGAGCTGGTGATCGCGCTGCTCGCCGCGGAGCGCGACCACCGTCCGGCGTCGGCAGCGGACGTCGCCCAGCAGCTGCGCGCGATCGCCGCCGCGCTGCCCCCGCCGCGCGGCCGCTGAGCGTCACGAGAGAGGATGCGCAGCTGCGCTACTCCGCGAGCAGGTTCCGCGCGACCACCTTGAGCTCGAGGATCGGCTTCACGCCTTCGAAGATGGGGAGCACGAGCGCGTCGACCGCGTAGCGGCTGATCGCGTACTCCTCGGCGTAGCCCCAGCCGCCGTGCAGGAGCTGCGCGTCCTGCGAGATCGCGACCGCGATGTCGCACGAGAGCAGCTTCGCCTGCGCGGCGAGCGGTGCGGCGCGGCGTTCGTCCTCGTCCATCGCGAGCGCGGCCGCGTAGGTGATCGCGCGCGCCGCGGCCAGCTTCGCCGCCATCTTCCCGATCATGAACTGCGTGAGGCCGTACTCGACGGTCGCCTTGCCGAACTGCACGCGGTCGAGCACGTACTCGCAGGCCTTCTCGAGCGCGGCCTGCGCGAGGCCGCAGGCGCGGCCGCCGGTCTGGAGGCGCCCCGCCGCGAAGCCGCCCATCTGCAGGTAGAAGCCCTTGCCGAGCCCGCCCTCGCCGCCGACCAGGTTGGCGGCCGGCACGAACCAGTTCTCGAGCTGCAGCGTGTAGGAGTGCATGCCGCGGTAGCCGATCGTCGCGTCGGCCTTGCCGCTCATCTTGCCGCCGGTCGGCTGCGTACACTCGAACGCGTGGCCGCGGTCGGCCTCCTTCTCGACGATGAAGAGCGAGAGGCCCTTCGGCCCCTTGCTCATGTCGGGATCGGTGCGCGCCAGCAGCGCGAGCACGTTGGCGCGGCCCGCGAACGTGCACCACGACTTCGGGCCGTTCACGACGAAGCCGTCGACGCCGCCCACCGTCTTGCGGTCGGCGCGGCACTTGACGCCCGCGACGTCGCTGCCGATGTCGGGCTCCGTCACCGAGATGCCGACCATCAGCTCACCGGCCGCGATCTTCGGCAGCCAGTGCTTCTTCTGCTCCTCGGTGCCGCCCGCCATCAGCGCCTTGGTGAGGATCTCGGGACGCGTGATCAGCGAGCCGGCGCCCGCCAGCGAGCAGCGCGACAGCTCCTCGGTGGTGAGGATCATCGCGAGGTTGCCCATCTCGGTGCCGCCGTACTCCTCGGGCACCGACATCCCGAAGAAGCCGAGCTCGGCCATCTTCGCGATGAATTCCTCGGGGATCAGCTCGTCGTGGCGGTGGATGCGCTCGGCGTGCGGCGCGATCTCCTTCTCCGCGAACTCGCGCACCGACGAACGCACCTGCTCCATCACCTCGTCGAGCGGCGTCTCGTTGCGGCCGCGCCGCCCGGCGACCTCGCGCCCGATCGCGCGGAACACCGCCTCGTTCGACGCCGCGCGCAGCTTCTTGCGCAGCGCCGCGGGGAAGGCGCTCTCGAGCGCGGCGTCGCCGAGGCCGAGGTCGTCGAGCGCGGGCGTGAGGCGCGCCACCAGGCTCGCGACCAGCTCCGCCGCGCCCGCCGCCGCGGTCGCCTGGAGCCACGCGTCGCCGCGCCCCTCGGCCGCGACGCGCGCCGCGTACTCGACCAGCTCGTGCGCCGCGCGCGCTTCGGTCGCCGCGTACGCGACGCGCTCCGACAGCACCTGGTGATCGTCGATCGCCGCGCCGTTCTTCGTGATGGCGCGCGCACGGTCGAGCGCGCCGCCGAGCAGCGCGTCGGCTCCGGCGAGCAGCTCACGAGCGTCGTCGAGGGTCGGCAGGGCGGGGATGCTCATCGGGGCCTCCAAGTGGTCTCGGGGGCGCCGATTCTAGCGGTCGGCGGAACGGCTTTCCCCCGCTCGCGCGACGCGTCGTCGAGCGTTCAGAACGACGTGTTCACCTCGGGCACGAACGCGCGGCACGGCTGCGAGCGCAGGCTCGGGCACGGCGGCAGCGGCGTCGGCACGACGACGTCCGGGATCACCGGCAACAGCACGCTCGACGGATGCTCCGCGGAGTGCGCGACGGCGTGCGTCACGCCTGCGCCGAGCTGCAGGATGTCGAACTTCCAGCGGCCCTTGTTCCCGCCGGGCGTCGAGATCGCGATGCGCAGCTGCGTGCCGGCGCGGAACGCGTGCGCGAACGGGTAGATCTCGACGCGCACGGGCGTCCACTCGCCGGCCGGCAGCGGCTCGGCGTCGGCCTCGACGTGCGTCTGCACGGGCTTGAGCGGCGTCGACTCGGGCGAGAGCGCGCGCCGGCTCGCGCGCAGCCAGCCGCTCGACACGTAGCGCTCGAAGCCGTCGGGTCGCACTTCGGAGACGAGCACCTCGAGGTCCGCGTCCGCGGCGGTGGACTGGATCCACAGGTCCGCGCTCGCGTGTCCGACGAGCACCGTGTCCTCCGCGAACGGCTCGGTCAGGAAGCCCACCTGGCGGCCCGGCGTCTCGGGCAGCCACTGGATGTCGGGCACCGCCTTCTCGAAGGCGTCGTTGACGAGATAGGTCTCGTCGCCCTTGGCGTCGTCGTGCTGGAACGACGAAGCGGCGTCCGCCTCCGACGGCGTGAACGTGCGCAGCGAACCGTCCGCGTGCAGGTAGTAGCGCTGCGGCTCGGTCTCGGGCGGCGGCCACGACTCGAACTCGAGCGTGTAGGCCGCGATCGGCGCGCCGGCCGGGCGGTTCGGCACGCCGCCGCTCTCCATCAGGATGCGGATCGGCGGCTCGCTCTCGTACTCTGCGAGCTGCGTCGCGAAGTCGTCGTCGGGCGAGAAGCGCTCGGGCGGGATCGGCACCGCGACGCCGAAGATCTCGCGGAACAGCAGCGGCCCGAAGCCGCGGATCGTGTCGGAGATCGGGCGGATCTCCTCGGCGACGTAGAAGTCGAGGAAGTTCTTCCACTCGGCGAGCACCTGCGGCGTGAAGCCGTCGGCGTGCGCGCCGTTGTAGCCGGTGTACTTCACGATCGGCGCGTTCGTGAAGCGGTTCCACAGCTCGGGGAAGTGGCCGCCGGTCTGCTCGTCCTGCCAGGCGCCGGAAGTGAAGATGGGCACCTCGATGCGGTCGGCGAACGCGCGCGGGCTCAGCGGGTCGTAGATCTCCGGGACGTAGAACGGGTTGTCGTACGCCTTCTGGATGATGTCGACCTTCTGCGAGTGGAGGAGCTGGTTCTCCTCGCAGACGGCGTCGCCGTCGTCGACGCGGCCCTGCTCCCAGCCGTGGCCGTAGGGATCGGCCTTGTCGAGCACGTTGGTCGCCCACTCGACCGCGAAGCCGTCGTTCAGGATGCCGCCCGGGTTCATCGTCGTGTCGACGCCCGAGATCACGGCGAGCGGCGTGATCGCGGCGAGGCTCGGCGGCTGCGCGCTCGCGACGAAGAGCTGGCTGATGCCGGGGAACGAGATGCCGACCATGCCGACCTTGCCGGCCCACGACTGCGTCGCGACGGTCTCGATGATGTCGTAGCCGTCGAGCACCTGGAGCGTCTCGAAGAAGTCGTACGCGCCGCCCGAGCAGGCCGTGCCGCGCATGTTGACGCCGACCGTCGCGAAGCCGAGCACGCCGGCGATCAGGCCTTCGGGCGCGGCGGGCGCGTCGCACAGGACCGGGAACTCCTCGCACAGGAACGAGAGGTCGAAGCCGCCGAGCTGGAGCGGGCCGACCGGCTGCGAGGGGTCGTAGCCCGAGTAGTTGACGAGCACCGGATAGGGGCCGTCCTCGGGCGGGCCGGGCAGCGACACGAACACCGAGAGCTGCGTGCCGTCGCGCATCGTGACGTAGCCGTAGCCGGGCTCGAGCACCTGGCCGTCGTAGAACTCCTGCGGCGGCGTGCTGGCCTCGACGGAGAGCACGCGCAACCCGCGCGACACCTCGGGCGGCGCTCCGGGGGCGACGACGCGATAGCCGAGCCCGGGCTCGAGCTCGCGGAAGATCAGGCTGCCCTGGTAGTCGGCGACGCCGCTGTCCACCTCGTCGCCGTTCGCGTCGAGCAGCGACAGCTCCGCGCCCGGGTCGGCGCGGGTCACGTGGAGCTGCTCGACGCTCTCGCGCACCGAGAAGCGCGGCGCGGCGCCGACCGCGAAGGACGCCCGCGTCGCGATCCGAATCGGGACCGAGCCGAGCAGGAGCGGGAGATTCGCCTCGGCGCGCAGCTCGTGAAGGCCGGGCGCGAGGCCGTCCAGGGCGCCGCGCGCTTCGCCGGCCGTCTCGGTCCACTCGCCCGGCGCCAGCGGCGCGCCGTCCAGCCAGATCGAGAGCCCGCTCTGGCCGCTCGGAAGATCGAGCACGAACTCGGCGGAAGGGCCCGCCACGACGCCGCCCGGCGCCGGCGTCTCGAAGCGGAACGACGCGAGACCGAACGTCCCGATCTCGCATGCCGAGAGCACGGGCAGGAGCAGGGCCAGGAGCAGCGGCAACGGGCGGGCGGGCATGGATGTCCTCTCGGATTGGAAACGAAGCGGGACCGTCGGGGCGGCGGGCGCGTAGCCTACCGCCCGGTCAAAGCGCGAGCCACCAACCCTACTCGTAAGCGCCACCGGGTGTAAAGAGCCTCGTGAACCGGCTACTTGGACGGCCGTCACGGGCGTGCGGCAAACGCGAACAGAGTCGCGATCTGCTGCTGGTGGTGCGTGCCCTCAGCGCTCCAGGCCGGTCGGGCGTCCCTGCTCCAGCCAGCCCACGAGCCGCTCCACCAGGGCGGGCGCGCCGAACACCAGGCCGAGCTTGCCGACCGCCGGATAGTCCAGCGTCACGCAGCGGCCGCCCGCCTCGGGAACGAGGATCTGGGTCGCGGCCGCATCCCAGGGATTGAGGTGGAGGTCCACCATCGCGTCGACCCCGCCCGCCACCACCTGCGCGTGCCCGAACGCGTCGGTGTAGCCGCGCAGCATCGGGATCTCGCGCGCCATCCGTTCGAAGGCCGGGCGTTCGCCGCACAGGTCGAAGCAGAAGACGTCACCGTGCGCGACCAGCGCGCGCCGCAGCTCGGTCTGCTGCGAGCAGCGCACCGGCGCGCCGTTGCGGAAGACGCCTCCGCCCTTCCAGCCCAGCATGCGCTCGCCGACGCCGGGGAGGTCGATCAGCCCGAGCACCGGCACGCCGCCCTCGAGCCGCGCGATGATCGTCGAGAACAGCGGGAGGCCGCGCGAGAAGCCGATCGTGCCGTCGATCGGATCGATCACCCACGCGGCGCCGCCCCGCGTGTCGCCCTCCGCGCCGAACTCTTCGCCGAGGATCGCGGCGCCCGGATCGCCCTCGTGCAGCACGCGCCGGATCGCCTGCTCGGCGGCGCGATCGGCCTCGGTGACCGGCGAGCCGTCCTGCTTGATCTCGACCGCGACTTGGCGAAAGCGCGGCAGGATCTCCGCGCGCGCCGCCTCCGCCGCGCGCGACGCGAGCTGGGCGAGCGAAGCCAGATCCGACGGCATCCCGCCCAGCCTACCCACAAGGCTCGCGGTCGTAAACGCGAGCTCGCCGCCCCGATCGCAGCCAAATGGCCCGTTTCCCGCGTAGCGAGCCAACGGCGAGCGGCGAGACCCATCAGACCTGCGCGTAGCGAGCCAACGGCGAGCGGCGAGCCCCACAAGGCGCGGTGCGCTTATCCTTCCATCCTTCGCAAGGAGCCCTCCATGCCCGCAACGCTCGCCGAACGACTCGGCTTCGCCCGCGACGACCGCGTCGCGATCGTGCACGCCGACGACGTGGGGATGTGCCACGCCGCGAACGAGGGCGCGTTCGACGCGCTCGCGAACGGCGTCGTGTCGTGCGGCTCGATCATGGTGCCGTGCCCGTGGTTCCGCGACGCCGCCGAGCGCGCGCGCGCCAATCCCGCGCTCGACCTCGGCGTGCACCTCACGCTCAACTCCGAGTGGCCGCACTACCGCTGGGGTCCCGTCGCGGGCCGCGACCGCGTGCCCTCGCTGGTGGACGAGCAGGGCGCGCTGCCGCGCACGTCGCTCGAGGTCGTGCAGCGCGCGAAGCCCGAGCACGTCGAGATCGAGCTGCGCGCGCAGATCGAGACGGCGCTCGCCGCGGGCGTCGACGTGACGCACCTCGACTCGCACATGGGCACCGCGCTCTTCCCGCCCTTCGTCTCGATCTACGCGAAGCTCGCCGGTGAGTACCGGCTGCCCGCGATGGCGGTCCGCCCGCAGCCGTCATTGCTCGAGCGCATGGGCCTCAAAGCGGCGAGCGGCGTGCTGCAGCAGGCCGCAGACGCCATCGAGGCGCACGGCATCCCGGTCCTCGACGGCCTCGATCTCGAGTCGCTCTCGTTCGAGCCCGGCGCCGGCGAGGCGCACGCGGCCAAGCGCATCGGCCGCGTCGCCGAGGGCGTCCACTACTTCATCATCCACCCCGCGCGCGAGAGCGCCGAGATCCGCGCGATCTCGCCCGACGCCCACGCGCGCGTCTTCGAGCACGAGTTCTACGGCAGCGAGCGCGGGCGGGCGGCGTTCGCGGAGGCGGGCGTGCGCACCGTCGGCATGCGCGCGATCCGCGAGCTCGCGCGCAGCCAGGATCAGCGCGCCTCGTCGAGCGGCGCTTCGGTCAGGTCGTAGTCGGCCTCGGCGGGGATGCGGATCACGGGCCCGTTCGCGCCCTTGCCGACGGTCGGCAGCACGGTGACGATCGGCTCGCGCAGCGCGCGCGCGATCGCCTCGCCGACGCTGCGGCTGCGTCCCAGCTTGATGACGTTGCGCAGCGTGGGGAAGATGATGGAGCGCCGGCCGGCCCGGGCGTCGTCGATCGCCTGCTCGGGCGTGATCCACAGCGAGTCGACCGACTCCTCGCCGTCGTGCGCGGCGACCTGGTCGCGCGGCGCCGGCACCAGGAAGAAGTGCGTGTCGAAGCGCTTCGGCATGAATTCGGGGGTGATCCAGTGCGCGAACGGCACCAGCACGTCGAGCGCGAGCTCGAGCCCGTGCGTCTCGGTGATGTCGCGCATCGCGATGCGCCCGGCGACCAGGTCGGCGCGGTACTTCGTCTCGAGCGGCCGCACTTCCGACTCGGGCAGGAGCGGCTGCTCGCCGCGCGGCCGGGCGAGCAGCACGCCGCACTCCTCGAAGGTCTCGCGCACGGCCGACACGCGCACGGCGAACGCCTCGTCGTCGAGGTCCGCGGGGCACGCGCAGCAGCGGCGCAGCGCGGGATCGCGGTCGGCCGGGTCCACCTTGCCGCCCGGGAACACCAGCGCGCTCGACGCGAAGTCGATCTGGTGATGGCGCTGCACCATGAACACCTCGAAGGGCCCGCGGTCGTCGCGCAGCAGCAGCACGGTGGACGAGGCGATCGGCGGCGCGGGCGGCTTGCTCATGGGCGAACCAGGATGGCACAGCGCGCCGTGCGGCGCGGGGGCCGGCGATGATCGAGAAGGTCGCGGGCGACGCGGCGCTGCACCTCGACGTCGAAGGAGACGGCGAGCCGACGCTGCTGCTGATGCACGGCTTCGGCGGCAGCGCGCGCAACTGGCGGCCGCAGCAGCGCGCGCTGCGCGATCGCTTTCGCGTCGCCGCGCTCGACGTGCGCGGTCACGCGCGCAGCGAGGCGCCGCGCGACGCCGTCGCGTACCGGCCCGAGCGCTTCGTCGCGGACGTCGCTCGCGCGCTCGACCATCTCGGCTGCGCGCGCGCGGTGGTCGGCGGGCTCTCGATGGGCGCCGGCATCGCGGCGCGCTTCGCGATCGCGCATCCCGCGCGCGTGCGCGGGCTCGTGCTGACGGCGCTCCCGCCCGGCGCGGACGAGGGCACGCGCCAGCGGAGCTGGGCGCTCGCCTTCGCGGACGCGATCGAACGCGACGGTCTCGACGCGGCGGGCGCGCGCTTCGCGTGGGGATCCGAGTCCGGCCTCGACGCGGGCGCCGCCAAGCTCGTGAAGCTGGGCTTCGCCGAGCACGCGCCCCACGCGCTCGCGCACACGCTGCGCGAGCTGCTCGCCGTGCAGCCGGGCGCGGAGACGCTCGCAGAAGCGCTCGCGCCGTTGCGGCTGCCGGTGCTGCTCGTCGTCGGGGAACGCGATCCGGTGTCGGTCGCCGTGACGCGCCGGCTGGCCGCCGCGCTGCCGGACGCCGCGCTCGTCGTGGTGCCCGGCGCCGGGCACGCCGTGAACCTCGAGGCGCGCGACGCGACGAGCGACGCGTTGCGGGCGTTCCTCGAGCGCGTAAGCTGATTCGATCGTGGCCTCCGCAGCCCCGGCCGCCGCTCGCAAGACCGCGCCCCCGTTGCGCCTCGTCGCCGACGCGATCGGCGGGCCGCGCGCGATCGCCGGCAAGCTCGCGCGGCTCGCGCGCACCGCGCGCCTGTGGGCGACGCCGTCCGAGGTGCGGCGCCGGCTGGACGAGCTCGAGCGGCGCGGCTTCGTCGACCGCCAGCCGGGCCGCTGGCAGATCCTGTTCGGCGGGCTCGACATGCTCCGCTTCGTGATCGAGCCGGCCGCGCGCGACTACTACGCGCAGCAGGGCATCTCGTTCGGCTTCCACCAGCTCCTGCGCGTGCTCGACGATCCGGTGTCGATGATCGACCCGACCGGCTTCCTCTCCGATCGCGACACGATCGTCGGCCACGTGATGCAGGTGGTGCACCTGAATCCCGTCTACGATTTGCAGCTCCTGCAGATGTTCCCCGACGGACTCGACGAGCTGGAGCGCCAGGTGGCGGAGATGGTCGCCGGCACGCATCCGCGCCGCCGCTCGATCGGCGCGATCGTCGAGGACCCGACCTACCACGCGCGCCTGCTCGACTACGTGCGTCGCTATCGCGCGGACCCGGACACGCCGCCGCTCGTGCGGCAGGAGCAGACGCTGCGCGCGGATCCCGCGTTCGCCGCCGCGGAACGCACCTTCGCGACGCTGCCGGGCTTCATCGCGTACTGCAACCGGCTGCCCGCCGACTTCGCGGCGCTGGCGCGGCGGCTGCGCCACGTGCAGCGCTTCCCCGTCGAGCTCGCGCTCGGGTGAGCGCGCCGGCGCCGACGCGCGAGCGGCTCGTGCAGGACTTCCGCACGCAGGCCGCCGGCTGCGCCAACATGGGCTCGCCGATCTGGGCGGAGCTGCTGCAGCGCGCCGCCGACGACCTCGAGCGCGGCGGCATCTGGGCGGACGTCGTCGCCGACTACCGCGGCGAGCCGATCCTCGACGCGCTGCCGCTGCGGATCCTGGGCGCCGCGCACGGCATGGCGCTCGCGGGGCGCGCGCCTTCGCTCGCCGCGTTCCTGCCCTCGACGGGCGGCCGCTTCGACGCCGAGGGCGCGTGGGCCGCGCTGCAGGATCTGCTGCGCGCGCACGCCGACGAGATGCGCCGCGCCGCGACGTCGCGGCGCGTGCAGACGAACGAGGTGCGCCGCAGCGCGGCGCTGCTGCCGGGCTTCCTGCGGATCGCGCAGCGCACCGGGCTGCCGCTGCGCATCCGCGAGATCGGCGCGAGCGGCGGACTGAACCTGCTCTTCGACCGCTACCACTACGCGCTCGGCCCGCATCGCTGGGGCGATCCGGCGTCGCCGCTCCACCTCGCGACCGAATGGAGCGGCGGCGCGCCGGACCTCGACGCGAAGCTGCTGATCGAGAGCCGGCGCGGCTGCGACGTCGCGCCGATCGATCTCGGCGATCCCGCCGAGCGCATCAAGCTCCAGTCGTTCGTGTGGCCGGAGCAGCTCGACCGGCTCGAGCGCCTGCGCGCCGCGCTCGCCGTGGTCGCGGCCGATCCGCCGCCGATCGACGCCGCGCCGGCCGGCGAATGGGTCGAGCGCGAGATCGAGCCTGCGCCCGGCGTCGCGACCGTGCTGTTCCACAGCGTGGTGTGGTGGTACGTGCCGGAGGCCGAGCGCGATCGCGTCACGCGCTGGATGGAGAGCGCCGGCGCGCGCGCGAGCCGCGCGGCTCCGCTCGCGTGGCTGCGCATGGAAGGCGCGAACATCGACGGCGCGGAGCTGCGCCTTCGGCTGTGGCCCGGCAACGAGGAGATTCCGCTCGCCGCGGTGCACTGGCACGGTGCGACGGTGCGCTGGCTCGCCTGAACGAGCGCCTGCTATCCCTTCCCGCCCCGCCGGCCGATACGCGCCGGAAACACGCTCCGGAGATGCGATGAACTCCACGTCCGTGCTCGAGCTCGACGCCACGGGACAGGCCGAGCTGGTCCGCAACGGCGAGCTGTCGGCCGCCGAGCTGGTGGACCTCTCGATCGCGCAGATCGAGAAGTGGAACCCGCAGGTGAACGCGGTGATCCACGAGCACTTCGAGCGCGCGCGGCGCGAGGCGGCGGGCACGCTGCCCGACGGCCCGTTCCGCGGCGTGCCCATCCTCTTGAAGGACCTCGGCGCGGGACACGCCGAAGGCGATCCGCTGCACTGGGGCACGCGCTTCCTCAAGGAGGCGGGGCACCGCGCGACGTCGACCTCGTATCTCGTCGCGAAGCTGCGCGCGGCGGGCTTCGTCGTGGTGGGGCGCACGAACGTCCCCGAGCTCGGCATCTGGCTCACGACCGAGCCGCCCGCCTACGGCCCGACGCGCAACCCGTGGAACCTCGAGCGCTCGAGCGGCGGATCGAGCGGCGGCGCCGCGGCGGCGGTCGCCGCGCGCATGACGGCCGTCGCGCACGCGGGCGACGGCGGCGGCTCGATCCGAAATCCCGCGAGCCAGTGCGGTCTCGTGGGCCTCAAGCCCTCGCGCGGGCGCGTGTCGCTCGGCCCCGAGTGGGGCGACATGTGGGCCGGCCTGATCTCCGAGTTCGCGGTCACCCGCAGCGTGCGCGACACCGCGGGGCTGCTCGACGTGCTGGCCGGCCCGATGCCGGGCGATCCCCATCTCGTCCAGCGACAGTCGCGCCCGTACTGCATGGAGGCCGAGGCGTGGCCGGATCCGCTGCGCGTCGGCGTGCTGAAGCGCAGCGCGCGCGGCCCCGTGCACGCCGACTGCCTCGCGGCGGTGGAAGCCGCCGCGCGCAAGCTCGAGGAGCTGGGCCATTCCGTCGAGGAGGCGCACCCGACCGCGCTCACCGACGGCACGATCGATCCGATCGCGACGCCCGTGATCGTCGCGTGCACCGCGCTCTCGGTGCAGCAGTTCGAGAAGGCGATCGGCCGTCCGATCGGTCCCGACGACCTCGATCCCGACAACTGGACGGCGATCGAGATGGGACGCGCCGTGACCGGCGTGCAGCTCGCCGAGGCGATCGAAGGCGTCCACCGCTACAGCCGGCGCATCGGCGCGTGGTTCGAGAAGTACGACCTGCTGCTGACGCCCACGCTGCCCGAGCCGCCGCCGCCGCTCGGTGATCTCGTGTCGCGCCCCGGCCAGCCGCTCGAGGGCTTCCTGCGCTCCGCCGAGCTGACGACGTTCCTCGCGCCGTTCAACCTGACCGGGCAGCCCGCGATTTCGCTGCCGCTGCACTGGAGCGCCGACGGTCTCCCGATCGGCGTGCAGCTCGTCGCGGGCATGGGCGCCGAGGACACGCTGATCCGTGTCAGCGTGCAGCTCGAGGAGATGATGCCCTGGGACGGGCGCAAGCCCGCCGTGCTCGGCTAGGGAACCTCTGAACAACCGGCATCGCAGCGGCCGGAGGCAGAGGGATTGAGCGGTTGACGGAGCGGTGCTTCGCCCATTCGGGGCGTTTTCG
>QEVM01000141.1 GCA_003576805.1 Pseudomonadota bacterium
CAGCTCTTCGGGGCGTGCGCCGAACAGCGCGCGCAGCGCGGCGACGGGACTTCCGCGCTCGGCGAGCGCGCGCCGGGCGCGCGCGGGCTCGTACGCCAGGGCGCGTTGCAGCGCGAGCCAGGCGCGCAGCGCGCGGCGCGTCTCGGGCGACGCGTCCGCCGGATCGAGCACGCGCGTCCACGCGCGCGCGCCGCTGCAGTCGGAAGACATGGACGGCTCCCGGGACCGGGGCCGTCCCCGAAATAGCGAAGGCGCCGCGCCCTCGCGAGCGCGACGCCTCCGGGACGATCGCTCGTGCGTCAGCGAGCCGGCGCGGCCTTGGCCGGCGGCTGCTTGCCCGCGTTCTCGCCTTCGATCGTGCGCGCCGTCCAGCGCGCGCCGTCGAGCGGCGGCGTCATCGGCGCGCGGAAGCTCGTCGTCGTGTCGGCGGCGCTGCGGAAGCGCGCGCCGCGCACGAGCTCGACGGTCGAGTGCGTGACGATCGCGACGGCGCTCTCGGGACGCGCCGAGACGACGACCAGGTTCGCCACGACCTCGTCGGGCAGCGTGTGGCGCTGCTTCGTCTCGCGGTCCTTGACGACCTCGCCCGGCCGGTAGACCTCGAGCGTCGTGCCGACGTCCACGCCGGCGTCGCTGCCCCGGTTCAGGAACAGCACGTCGCGCTGCGCAGTGATCGTGCGGGCGTCGGGTACGAGGGCGATCTGGCCCTCCGCGCCGCCGCCGCCGATGCGGACCGGCACCTCGAGCGCGGGCGCGATGCGCGGGATCAGCCGGTCGCCGGCCTGCATCTCCGCGGTGGAGACGCGCACGATCGCCTCGGAGGACTCGGGACCGACCTGGGTGATCTCGAGCCAGCCGAGCTTCTCGACGTGCACGCCGATCGTGTCGCCCGTCTCGGGGTCCTTCACGCGCTCGTTCTCGCGCACGACGGTGTAGCGGTCGCCGACGTTCGTCTGGCCGTCGCCGAGGCTCACGTACGCGCGGCGGTGGGCGGCCAGCCACTTCTCGCCTTCCGGCGTACCGAGCACCGAGCCCGCGGTCTCGAGCTCCTCGGCGCTGACGAGGCCGATGCGCTCCATGTGCGGCACCGGAAAGATCCCGACCGGCTTCACGACGGCGTCGCCGTCGAACGACGTCGAGGGCGTGTAGGTGGACGCCTCCTGCGGCGTGATCGGCCGCATCTCCGTCGCCGAGATCCAGATCTTGTCGCCCGGATAGATGCGGTGCGGGTTGCGCACGGCCGGGTTGTTCTTCCACACCGACGGCCACGAGAAGGGCGAGCCGAGATACGCCTCGGAGATGTCCCACAGCGTGTCGCCCGTGACGACCGTGTGGACGCGGCCCTCGTTGCCCTGCCCGTCGCGCACGGCCGGGCCCATCGCGACGCTGCGGCGAGCGGCCGGTGCGGACGCCGCCGCGTCGGCGGCCGGCGCGGCGCCGGTTGCGGAGTCGTCGGCGCCGAACGCGGGCGAAACGACGGCGAGCGGGGCGAGCGCCCCGAGAAACAGCCTCGTGATCCTCATCGCGGTCCCTCCGGCCTGGTGCTCGCCACTCGCGTGCGAGGCGCGCAATGCGCCCTCGCCCGCGCGGGGCACGGCCCTCGGAGGTATCGGCGAGTCACCCGGGACGCTGAAGCGCCGCGGGCGCGCGGGCTCAGCCTTGGGGAGCCGGCGCCGGAGCCGCGGAGAGGCGGTCGAGCAGCGAACGCGCGTCGGCCGCCCACGGCGGGTCCTGGAAGCCCGCGACGCCCTTCTCGGCCGCCGCCTTGCGCAGATCGTCGAGCTGGCCGAGCGCGCGCGTCAGCACCTCGCGCGCCTTCTCGGGCTGCTCGTTGGCCTCGTACGCCATCGCGAGGTGCGTGCGCACGTAGCCGAGATCCGGATGGCCGGCCGGGAAGCCGCCCTCGGCCTCCTGCAGATAGCCGATCGCCGCCTCGGGGATGCCCTTCTTCAGCAGCACCCAGCCGAGCGTGTCGGCGACGTTCGCGTTCTCGGGTAGCTGCGACTTCGCCTCCTGCGCGAGATCGAGCGCGCGGTCGAGGTTCTTGCCGTCCTCGGCCATGAGGTACGCGAGGTTGTTCTTCGCGACCGCGAGATTGGGATCGAGCTTCACCGCCTCTTCGTACTGCGCCATCGCGTCCGTGCGGCGGCCCGTCGCCTCGTAGAGCGACCCGAGCGTGAAGCGCAGCGGCGCCGAGCCGGGCTGCTTCTGGACGGCCTGCTCGTAGGTCTTGATGCCTTCGTCCTGGCGATTCGCCCCGAGCAGGTACTGCGCGAGCGCCTGATACGCGCCCATGTTGTTCGGGTCGAGCTCGACCGCGCGCCGCAGCTTCGCCTCGCCCGCGGTGCCCTGCCCGCCCGCGATCAGCGCGACGCCGTGGAGGCGCTGGAGGTTCGGGTCGTTCGGCTTCTCGCCGGCGGCCTTCTCGATGCGGGCGAGCGAGTCCTGCGGATTGCCGAGCGCCAGGTCGACGGAGAGCAGCGACTCCAGGATCTCCGGGTGATCGGGGTGGTCTTGGAGCGCGGCGACCAGCTTCTCGCGCGCGACGCCCGCCTTGCCTTGCAGCATGTCGATGCGGCCGAGCGCGAAGCTCACCTGCGCGGTGCGCTGCTCGGCCGGGATGCTCTCCAGCTCGCGGCGCGCGTCCTCCGCCTTGTTGAGGATCACCAGGCTCTGCGCGAGCGCGATGCGCATCTCGACGTCGTCGGGACGCTGGCGCAGCACCTTGCGCGCCTCTTCGATGGCGAGGTCGTGCTCGCCGAGCAGCGAGTGGATCTTGGCGAGCAGGCGGCGCGCCTCGATGAAGTCGGCGTCGAGCTCGAGCGCGCGCAGCACCTCGGCGCGCGCCTGCTGGCGGTCGTTCTGCAGCAGCAGCGCGCTGCCGAGCAGGAAGTGCGCCTGCGCCCAGTCGCCGCGCCGGTCGAGCGCGCGGCGCAGCGACGCCGCGGCGTCCTCCGCCTTGCCCTCGGCGAGATCGAGCTTGGCGCGCACGAAGTGCGCTTCGGGCAGCTCGGCGTCCTGGGCGATCACGGCGTCCACGATCGCGCGCGACTGCGCGAGCTTCTCGCGCGAGGCCTCCTTGACGCCCATGTCGACGAGCAGCTCGGCCTTGCGCAGCCGCGCCGTCTTGTCGTCGGGCGCGACCTCGATCGCCTGCTCGGCGGCTTCGAGCGCGCCGGGCAGATCGCCGTTGCGGCCGCGGTAGGCCGACAGGATGAGGAACGGCTTGGGCTCGCCGGGCTTGGCCTGCGTGGCCTGCTCGATCATCGCGTCGGCCTTCGCCTTGTCGCCGCGCGAGTGATGGAAGCGGGCGAGCGCGTAGAGCAGGTCGAGGTCGCCGGGGCGCGCCTCGATCGCGTCGGTCAAGGTCTTCTCGGCCTCTTCGTAACGCTCGCGTGCGTAGAAGTGGCTGGCGATGCGCTGGTAGACCTCCGCCTTCTCCTCGTCCTTCGCGACCTCGAGCGCCTTGCGGTACGCCGCCTCGGCGTCGGAGTCGCGCAGGCGGTCGAGCGCGTAGAAGCCGCCGAGCAGCATGTGCGACGTCGCCGTCGGCTCCATCTGCGCGAGCTTCAGGTAGAGCGGCTCGGCGGCCGCGCGATCGCCCTTGCGCACGTAGTAGCCGGCTAGCGTGCGGACGAGCTCCGGCTTCTCGGGCTGCAGCTCGAGCGCCTTCTTGTAGTCGGCCTCCGCCTCGTCGACGCGCTTCAGACGCTCGAGCGCCGCGCCGCGCAGGACGTAGCCCTCCCAGCGATTGGGATCGGCTTGGATGACGGCTTCGCCCTGCTCGAGCGCCTGCTGGTACTCCTCGTTGCGACCGAGCAGCAGGAACTGGCCGAGCGCGAGGCGCGCGTCGAGGTTGCTGCCCTCGAGGCGCACCGTCTCCTGCAGCTCCCAGAACGCCTTCTGCGGCTCGTTCGCGGCGAGGTGCGCCTGCGCCAGTCCGTAGTGGACCTTGGCGTCGTTCGGCGCGATCTGGAGCGCGTTCTTGTACTCGATGATCGCCTCGGAGGGCTTCTTCTCCTCCATGAAGCCCTCGGCGCGCGAGACGTGCTCGGCGAGCCGCGCCTCCTGGCTCTGACAGCCGGCGACGGCGAGGAGCACGGCCAGCGCGGCCCACGACGCACCGCGGCCGAAGCGTCGGGACGCGGATCGGGATTGCCTCGGGCGGTGGGACGACGGGCGGGCTTCCATGGCTTCCTCGCGTGGATTCGCGCGCGGAGGGCGCGCGGCCTCCCAGGATGACGGAAGCCCTGCTTGTTATCCGATGCGGGCCTCGTCTTCAACCGGAGCGGCGCCGGCGCCTGCGTCGGGCTCGCACGCCGCGACGGGACGGTTGCGGCGCCAGGTCGGGTGGGTGATGCCCATGCGCTGCACCATGTAGTTGAGTTTGCGGCGGCTCACGCCGAGGAGCTGCGCGGCGTCCTTCTGCACGAAGCCCGCGCGCTCGAGCGCCGCCAGCACCAACGCGCGCTCGGCTTCGCGCAGCGAGTGACCGCGCGCCGCGGCCGTCGCCGGCGGGACGGCCGGCTCCGGCACCTCGGCGACGTCCACGTCCGAGGCCTCGATGCGTTCGCCGTCCGCGAGCAGCACGGCGCGCTCGATCACGTTGCGCAGCTCGCGCACGTTGCCGGGCCAGCGGTGCGCGCGCAGTCGCGCGACCGCGCTCGGAGCGAGCCGGCGCTCGCTGCGCCCGAGCTCCTTCGAGAACAGCGCCGAGAAGTGGAGCGCGAGCGCCTCGACGTCGTCGGGCCGTTCGCGCAGCGGCGGCAGCGCGAGCCGGATCACGTTCAGGCGGAAGAAGAGGTCGTCGCGGAAGCGCCCGGCGCGGATCTCCTGCTCGAGCTCGCGGTGCGTCGCCGCGACGATCCGCACGTCGACCTTGAGCGGCTTGCTGCCGCCGATGCGCGTCACCTCCTTGTCCTGGAGCACGCGCAGCAGCTTCGCCTGCGTGGTGGGCGCCATGTCGCCGATCTCGTCGAGGAACAGCGTGCCGCCGTGGGCCTGCTCGAAGCGCCCGATGCGCATGCGGTCGGCGCCGGTGAAGGCGCCCTTCTCGTGGCCGAACAGCTCGGACTCGAGCAGCGTCTCGGGCAGCGCCGCGCAGTTCATCTTCACGAAGGGGCCGTCGGCGCGCGGCGACAGTCCGTGGATCAGGCCCGCGATGACTTCCTTGCCCGTGCCGGTCTCGCCGGTGATCAGCACGGTCGAGCGCGAGTCGGCGACGCGGCGCGCGAGCGCGACCGCCGAACGCATCGCCGCGCTCGTGCCGACGACGTTCTCGGGTGCGAAGCGCGCGGCGCGCTCGGCGCGCAGGCTCGTCACCTCGGAGACGAGCCGCCCGTGCTCGAGCGCGCGCGCGACGCGCACCTCGAGCTGCTCGAGGTCGAAGGGCTTTTGCACGAAGTCGAAGGCGCCGCGCCGCATCGCCTCGACGGCCGACTCGATCGTGCCGTAGGCCGTCATCAGGATCACCGCGCTCTTCTCGTCGCGCGCGCGCGCCGCGTCGAGCACCTCGATCCCGCCGGCGCCGGGCAAGCGCAGGTCCGTCACGATCACGTCGTAGGCGGGGATCGAGGCGTCGCGCAGCCGCGCGATCGCCTCGTCGCCGCTGGCGCACTCCTCCACCGCGCCGAAGCCGTCGGCGAGCGCACGCGCGATGCCGCGCCGCAGCGTGTCGTTGTCCTCGACGACGAGGAAGCGCACCGCGCGCGGCGTCGCGTCGCTCACGCGGGCTCCGCGGCGAGCGGCAGGCGGACGCGGAACGTCGCGCCCTGCCCCTTCTCGCTCTCGAGGTCGAGGCGCCCGCCGTGGCCGGCGACGATCTTCTGCGCCTGCGCGAGGCCGACGCCGGAGCCGCGCTGCTTGGTCGTGAAGAACGGGTAGAAGACGCGCTCGCGGAGATCCTCCGGAATGCCCGGGCCGGTGTCGCCGACGGTGAGCACCAGCTCGGGACCGGCGTCGGCCGCCGCCCACGGCGCGTCGGCGCTCTCCACCCGCACGCCGAGCAGCACGCGCGCGGGATCCGAGCCGGCGCCGTGCATCGCCTCGAACGCGTTCACGATCAGATTGGTGAGGACGCCCTCGAGGCGCTCGCCGTCCGCGCGTAGCTCGGGAACGGTCTCGGCGTACTCGCGCTGCACGTCGACGTCGAAGGGCACGCGCGAGCGGGCGCGCGCCAGCGACTCCTCGAGCAGCTCGACTGGATCGACCGGCTCGCGCCGCAGCGCCACCGGCCGCACGAACTCGAGGCTGTCGGTCACCGTCTGCGCGACGCGCCGCAGCTCGCTGGTGAGCTCGTTCACGAGCGCGAGCTCTTCGTCGCGGCCGGCGAGCCGGCGCCGCAACAGGCCGGTCAGGATCTCCATGCCGGCGAGCGGATTGCGGATCTCGTGCGCGAGCCCCGCCGCCATCTCGCCGAGCGCCGCCAGCCGCTCGCGCAAGCGCTCCTGCTCGGCGCCGCGCTCGAACGGCGTGAGATCGCGGAACTGGAGCACGGCGCCGGCCACCGCGCCGCCGGGCCCGCGGACCGGCGACACCGTGTATCCGATGGTGGGCCCCGGCCGATCGGCGCCCGACGCGAGCACCAGCTCCGCGCGGCTCGGCCGCTCGCTCCCGTCGAGCGCCTCGACGAGCCGCTGCACGACCGCCGGCTGCGTCGCGAGCGCCTCGCGGCAGTCGCGGCCGAGCAGCGACGCCGGCTCCGCGCCGCCGCAGCCGAGCACGCGATGGCCCGGCGCGTTGAGCGCGACCAGCGTCCCGCCGGCGTCGATCGCGACGAGGCCCGAGCGGATCGAGTCGAGCAGCCACGCGGCGTATTCCGGATCGTGCACCGGCACGCCCGCTCCATCGGATGGCCCTGCGGCCGCCCTGAGCCGCCCGCAGCGCCGGGCGCTGCGGGCGGATCGGGCGTGCGCGGGCCGGCTACTCCGCGCCGGGCGCCTCGACGGTCCCGCTGGCGCCGCCGCTGCCGCCGGACGTCATGTAGCCGCGGCGCTCGGCTCGCTCCGACGAGGGTGCGGGCGCCGCAGGCGGCGAGCCGCCGCTCGGCGAACGCGGCGAAGAGCGCGGCACGGGCGATCCGCTCGTGCCGTGGTCCACCGGCGCGGGCTCCCAGCCCGTGCCCGGACTCTCGCCCGGCCCGTCGCCGCCCGGAGCCATCCCACCACCGCCTCCCGTCTCGGTCGGCGGCGTCTCGGCGGGCGGCGCCTCGGCCGGCGGCGTCTCGGGGGGCGTCTGGGCGGGCGGCTCGCTCGGCGTCGGCTCGGCGGGCGGCTCGCTCGGCGGACCCGTCGAGGGCGGCTCCTCGGCGGGCTCGCTCGCGCGCAGCTCGGCGAGCTTCGGCTCGATCCACCCGCCTTGCTCCTCGCGCATCATCGGGTGCCGGCGCACGTCCTCGGCGAAGACGGACCAGTTCTGGACGCCGTACGGAGGCGCTTCGCCCGTGATGACCCGCGTGTCGCCGCGTCGCGCGGCGGACAGCGCACTGAACAGCTCGCGGAAGTAGGCGCTGATCGCGTTCTCGAACTCGCCGCGCCGGTACTGGGTCGGGTGCATCGGGCCGCTCTGCGCCGCGCCGTCGCTGCACACGTGAGTCGGGCCCCACCAGTTGTTGGTGCCGGACGCGGCGCAGCGAATGTTGGACGGGCCGAACGTCGCCTCGTCGTGGAAGGTGTGGCTGCCCGGCTTGTACGTGACGAGCAGGCAGAGCGGCTCGCTCGGCTCGAATCCGAACTCCTGGATCTTGTACATCAGGTACCGCTGCTGCCAGGCGCGATACGCGGGATTGGCGAGATCCATGATCACCGCGGTCGCGCGGAAGTACGGATCGGTCCAGACGTGACCGGCATCGTAGTAATCGACCGACTTCGTGCCGTCGTAGGCGTAGCCGTAGAGCGCGGGAACGCTCGTCGGTGTCGCGAGCGACTGGATGAACGTGCGGTTCACCCAGTTCTCCCAGCCCCGCTTGTTCGCCGACGCGAACGGGTCGAGCGGCTCCGGCGGCGGCGGGCAGGGGCCGTTGCGGCACGCGGTCTGGCGGGCGCCGTCCCAGAAGCGGCTCATCGTCGACTGATGGACGCTGCGCGGCACCCGCACGATCCAGGCGGGATCGAAGGAGCCGCGGATCTCGTAGCGGTCGCCGGGCGACGGCGGCGTCGACCAGGGCGCGTCGACGCTGAGGATCGACGCATCGTTCGCCGTGATGCGCCGCCGCTCCTCGCCGGCGCCCGGACGCAGCACGACGAGCCGGTGCCGGTACAGCTCGGGGACCCACGACGCCGACGTGTCGACGAGGTGCGTCGGGTCGCCGTCGGTCGCCGCGCCCGACGTCTTGACGACCGTTTCGGACTCGCCGAAGCGGCCGTCCATGTTGCCTTCCCAGTCGCAGCCGCCTCCGCCGCGGCTCGGGTGGCAGGAGGAGAGCGTGTCGCCGAGCCGCGTGAAGACGTCGGGGCGATTGCTGAGGCACAGGCGCCGGTCGACGTTCACGCCGCGCTGCTTCGCGATGGACTGCGCTTCGTTCACGAGCTCGCGCAGGCGCACGGTGCTGAGCAGGCCGGGCGCCTTGCCATCGCCCCACGCGACGTCGACGTAGGCGTCGGGATAGCGCCCGAGGAAGCCGACGACGTCCGAGGGCGTCCAGGGCTCGTAGCCGTTGCTCGTGTAGACGGGATCGGGATCGTGATACGACCACAGACCGATGCTCTTCGGGCGCGCCGGCCGCCCGTCGGGCGCGGCCGCGGCAGTCGTCGCGAACGCGACGGAGATCGAGAGGACGAGCAAGGCAACGCGTTTCATCGCGCTCCACCTCCAAGTGCGCACCCGTGCAGCGCGGCGCCGTCGGCGCGAGCGTGCGAGCGGGAGGACGAAATTCGAGCGATCTCCTCGGCGGTCCACTGAGGGGATTGCCCTTCGTTCGGTGCTCCAGGGGCACGACTTGAGCGAGCGCCCGCGCGCGCACGCGCGACGCGGCCCTGTGCGAATCGCTTGCGCGCTCGCTGCTAGAGCAGGTCGGCGCGTTTGCGTTCGCGCAGCGCGGCGACCACCCGGCGCACGTCTGCGCTGCGGTCGAGGCGCGCGACGAGCAGCGCGTCGCCGGCGTCGATCACGGCGAGCCCCTCGACGCCCAGCAGCGCGACGAAGCGCCGGTCGGGCCACACGAGGTTGCCGGGCGCGTCGAGCAGCAGCGCCGCGCCGTCCACCACACGAGAGTGTCGCGCGTCGACGCCGAGCTCGGCCGCCAGCGACGCCCAGCTACCGACGTCGCTCCAGGGAAAGTCGACCGGCAGCGTCCACACGCGCCGGCTGCGCTCGAGCACCGCGACGTCGATCGGGAGCGAGGGCGCGCCGCGGTAGGCGCGCGCCAGCGAGGCGCGCGTCGGCCGATCGCGATAGGCGGCGAGCGCGCGCGCGAGCGCCGGCTCGCAGCGTTCGATCTCCTCGAGGATCGCGTCCGCGCGCCACACGAAGATCCCGGCGTTCCACAGATGGCCGCCGCTGCGCAGCAGCCGCCGCGCCACGGCGAGCGCCGGCTTCTCGACGAAGCGGCGCACGCGGTGCAGTCCGGGGTACGCGGGGCCGGCCGCGCGGCCCACCTGGATGTAGCCGTAGCCGGTCTCCGGGCGCGTCGGCGCGACGCCGAGCGTGACGAGCGCGCCGGCGCGCGCGGCCGCGCGCGCCGCCTTGCGCAGCGCGCGCTGCAGCGCGGCGCCGTCCGGAATGGCGTGGTCGGCGGGCAGGAACGCGGTGACGGCGTCGGGATCGCGCGCCGCGACGTGCGCCGCCGCGAACGCCACCGCCATCGCGGTGTTGCGGCCTTCGGGCTCGACCAGGACGCGCGCGCGCGGAAGCCCCGACGCTTTGCGCAGCGCCGCCGCACACGGCTGCGTGCACACGAGCCAGACGCGATCCGCGCCCGCGAAGCGGCGCGCGTGGGCGAGCGCCGCGTCGAGCAGCGTCGCGCCGCCCGCGACGCGCAGCAGCGGCTTCGGACGCGCGCGGCGCGAGCGCGGCCAGAAGCGCTCACCCGCACCGCCCGCCATCACGACCGCGTGCAGGTGTGCGTCCGCCACGAATCGTTCTTCCTTCTCGAAGCGCCGGCCGCGCGACGCCGATGAAGTCCGCGCGCTGCTTCGCTAGAGAGCGTGCGCGGAGAACCTCGGATGCGCGTGCTCCTCGTGATCGACAGCCTCGGCTGGGGCGGGTCGCAGCGGCAGATGGCGAACCTCGCCGTCGGACTGCAGCGGCGCGGCCACGAGGTGCACCTCTTCCAGTACTACCCGCACTTCGATCACTACCGCTCCATGGTCGCCGAAGCGGGCGTGACGTTGCTCGACTTCCACAAGCGCCGCAAGTTCGACCTCGGCGTGGTGGCGGCGCTGCGCGGCCACGTGCGCGCGCGGCGCTACGACGTCTGCGTGGCGTTCCTCGCCGGACCGTCGGCGTTCGCCGTCGCCGCGTCGCGCTCGGCGAACGGACCGCCCGTGATCGTGTCGGAGCGCGGCTCCTTCCGCGCCGGACGCCTGCCGCTCTACGCGCGCTTGCAGCGCGTGACGCACCGCTTCGCCGCACACGTCACGACCAACTCGCACCACCACACCGAGCGCATGCTGCGCGAGTTCCCGTGGCTCGCGGGCCGCATCTCGACCATCTGGAACGGGATCGACACCGACCAGTTTCGGCCCGCGCCGGCGCCGCAGCGGCCCGGCGAGCCCGTGCGCCTGCTGGGCGTCGGCACCGTCGTCCCGATCAAGGACATCGAGACGCTCGCGCGCGGCGTCGCCGCGCTGGCGCGGCGCGGCGGGCCCGCGGTCCACGTAGACTGGGCCGGCAAGATCCTCGACTCGCCGGCCGCGCAGGGCGTCGTCGCGCGCGTCGCCGAGGTGCTCGGCGCCGACGGGCTCGAGGCGCGCTGGCGCTGGCTCGGGCTGCAGTCCGACATGGCGTCGCTGTACGCGGCGTGCGACGCGCTGGTCCATCCGTCGGCGCGCGAGGGTCTTCCGAACGCGGTGTGCGAGGCGCTCGCGTGCGGCCGGCCGGTCGTCGCGACGCACGCGGCGGATCACGCGCGACTGCTCGGCGAGGGCGAGCGCGGGCTGCTCTTCGCGCCGGGCGACGCGCAGTCGCTCGCCGACGCCCTCGCCGCGCTCGTCGCGCTCGGGCCCGACGGTCGCGCGCGGCTCGGCGCGAACGCGCGCGCGTTCGCCGAGACCTGGCTCTCGCTCGACGCGTGCCTCGAGCAGTACGAGGCGTTGCTGCTGCGCGTGGCGGCGTCCGCGCGCCGCTGACGTTCACGCCGCCGGCTGCGTCACCGGCCAGCGCCCGCCGCGCTGTCCCTGCAGCCGGCGCCGCACGTAGCCCGGGATCCCCGAGAGCTGCGCGACGAGCATCGGGATCGTCGCGTCGTCGGCGATGCCGAAGCACGGGAGCCGGAAGAGGTCGCCGCCGGCGCGCGCCCAGCCGAGGTCGATGGTGCGCGCCGACGCGTAGCCGGCGCGCCGCGCCATCTCGACTTCGCGCTCGCGGTAGTCGCCGTTCGGGTACGAGAAGTGGCGGCACGGGCGGCCGAGCCGCTCCTCGAGCTCTCGCTTCGAGCCCGCGATCTCGCGCCACGCCTCGTCGTCGCTGCACTGTGTCAGCACGGGGTGGAAGCGCGTGTGCGGCTGGAAGTCCACCCACGGCGCCATCTCGGCGATCTCGGCGTCGCAGAGCGCCTGCCGCTCCTCCGGCGGATACGCCCGCTCGGGCGCAAAGCCGCATTCGCGCGCCAGCGCCGCGATCCGCTCCTCGTTGCGCAGCCGCTTGTAGGGCTGCACGTCGCGCCCCGGCTGCTGGAACCAGAAGCGCCGCGCCGTGCCGACGACCTGCGTGCACAGGTAGATCGTCGGCACGACGCCGTGGCGGCGGAAGACCGGCAGCAGCGCGTGATTGCCGCGGTGTCCGTCGTCGAGCGTGACCACGAGCGCGCGCTCGGGCAGCGCGGACGCGTCGCCGCGCGCGATCGCGTCGACCACCGCGTCGAGCGTCGTGAACGCGTAGCGCTCGCGCAGCCACGCGAGGTGCGCGTCCATCACCGCCGGCGACGGATCGTGGTAGAGCAGGATCGCCGCGTTCCGGCGCGTCGCGCGGCGCAGCAGCCACGGCGCGCCCGACCAGCGCAGCATCTGCGCGGGCGCCTCGCGCGCGAGCGAGCGGAGCGACATCGAACCTCCCTTCCGCGGAGATCCTGGGTACCGCAGCCGGGCGGCGCCATCTAGACTGCGCGCCCGTGGCCACCGAGATCGTCCCGCTCACGCCCGAGCTGACCGGCCCGCTGCGCCGCTTCGCCGAGCGGGTGTGGACGCGGCCGCGCAGCGACTCGTTCTACCGCTGGCGCTACGAGGAGCTGCCGCTCCACCGCACCTGGCTCGCGCTGCGCGACGGCGAGGTGCTCGCGATGGAGTGCGCGTTCGCGCGGCCGTACCGCGTCGGCGACGAGGTCGTCGAATTCCTCGAGGTCTTCGACTGGTACTGCCTGCCGGAGCTGCGCAACTCCGGGCTCGGCGTGCGCGTGCAGCAGCGCCTGATGAAGGAGAGCCCCTGCTTGCTCGTCGGCGGATCGCCCGATACGCAGGGCCTGCTGCCGCGCCTCAAGTTCAAGATCGCCGGCGAGGCGGGCCGCTTCGTGCTGCCGCTCGGCGCGGACCGGCTCGCGCGCGCGATCGGGCAGCGCGTGCCCGCGCTGCCCGCGACGCTCGCGCGTGTCGCGGCGCGGGCGGCGCTCGCGC
>QEVM01000005.1 GCA_003576805.1 Pseudomonadota bacterium
GTGCTGGCGGCGGGCAAGGCCGCCGCTTCGATGGCGCGCGCCGTGGAAGAGGTGGCCGGCGAGCGCATCGCCGCCGGGCTCGCCGTCACCAAGGACGGACACGCCGGCGCGGGCGGCGGCCGCGTCGCCGTGCGCGAGGCCGCACATCCCGTACCCGACCGCCGCTGCGAGCGCGCGGCGCGCGAGATGCTCGCCATCGCGCGCGGCTGCGCGCCCGACGACGTGCTCGTCGTGTTGCTGTCGGGCGGCGCGTCGGCGCTGCTCGCTTGCCCGCAGCCCGGGCTGGATCTCGACGACGTGGCCGGTACGACGGCGGCGCTGCTCGCTGCCGGCGCGGACATCGTCGAGCTCAACACCGTGCGCAAGCACCTGGTCGAGGTGGCGGGCGGCCGTCTCGCGCGCGCGTCGGGTGCGGACCGCGTCGAAGTGCTGGTGGTGTCGGACGTGCTCGGCGATCCGCTCGACGTGATCGCGTCGGGGCCGTGCGCGCCCGATCCCACGACCTTCGGCGACGCGCTCGGCGTCGTCGAACGCCACGGGCTGCACGCGAAGCTGCCGGCGCGCGCGCTCGCGCACCTCCACGCGGGCGCGCGCGGCGCGCGCGAGGAGTCGCCCAAGCCCGGCGATCCCGCGTTCGCGCGCGTGCGCACGACCGTGGTCGCGCGACTCGCCGACGCGCTCGACGCCGCCGAAGCCGAGCTGCGCCGCTCCGGTGCGCGCGTGCTGCGCGTCGCCGACGCGCTGCGCGGCGAAGCGCGCGTAGCGGGGCGGCGGCTCGCCGCGCTCGCGCGCGCGCTGCGCGCGGATGCGGGTCCGACCTGTCTCGTCGCCGGAGGTGAAACCACCGTGACGGTGCGCGGCGCAGGTCGCGGCGGACGCAGCCAGGAGCTCGCGCTCGCCGCTGCGCTCGCGTGGCGGAACGCCGCCGGCCTGTCGCTGCTCGCGGCCGGCACCGACGGCACGGACGGACCGACGGATGCCGCCGGCGCCTATGCCGACGCCGAGACCGTGGCGCGCGGGCTCGCGCGCGGCGTGGACGCCGCCGCGGCGCTCGCAGACAACGACGCGTACACGTTCTTCGCGCGCGAGGGCGGCCTGCTGCGCACCGGTCCGACGGGCACGAACGTCATGGATCTGGTGCTCGTCGGCGTCGGCCTCGACGGCGCGCGATCGAATGCCTCGTTTCCCAACGCGTCCGAGAGCGTGTAGGATTTCCGCCCGTCCCGAAGCCGGGATGACCTCCCCGAGGCGCGTCCTCGTCACCGTGACGTCACCGGGATCGTCACCGTGGGGCCGGACGGCTTCGGCGAAACTGCGATGAGGAGAACATCGATGCCGATCCGCTCCACTCGTTTGCTCGCCTTCGCCGCCGCCTGCGCGTTCGCCGGCGGCGTGCTCGCGCAGGATGCGCATGCCCAGGCCGCCACCGGCAAGAAGAAGACCGAGGGCTGCCTCGTCAGCTACGACGGCACCGCGAAGTTGGTCGTGAAGGACGAGAAGACGAAGAAGGAGATGACCTTCGACGTGAAGCAGGCGAGCTCGGTGCTCGACAAGGAAGGCACCGTCGCGACCAAGAACGGCCGCAAGGCGGTGCTCGCCGACCTCGAGCCGAACCGCCCGGTGATCGTGTACTGGAAGGACAAGGACGGATCGCCGTTCGCTTCGAAGGTGGACGCGCCCGATCCGATGGACTCCGAGACCAACCAGCTCGACAAGGACATCATGGAGAGCGCCGGCTGCAAGATGGAGTAGCGCCCGCGGCCGCGCGGCGGCTGCCATGGAGGGAACGATGCGGAACCTGGAACGAAGATCCGTGCTGGCGTGGTTGCTGCTCTGCGCGTTGGCGCTCGCGGCGCCGGCGGCGCGCGCCGCGTCGGACGTCAAGACCGAGCGCAGCAACGGCAAGCTCGTCGCGTACGACGCGGCCGCGCAGACGATCGTCCTCAAGGAGAAGGGCAAGGAGCAGAGCTTCGGCGTGAAGTCGGAGGGCTCGGTGCTGACCCGGACGACCGTCACGATGAACGCGAAGCCGGCCAAGTTCGACGACTTGAAGCCCGGCATGATCATGATCGTGTACTGGAAGCCGGACCCGGCGGACCCGAGCAAGCGCTTCGCGCGCAAGATCGACGTCCCGAAGATTCCGCGCGAGTTCCAGGAAGACGTCGACGCCGCGGAGCGAGCCGAGTCGGGCGCGCAGCAGCGGCGGCATCCGATGCGGCGGGGGCGGGGCGACGGCTCCGCCCCCGCTCTCGTTTCCGGCGCTCGCTGTCGGCCAGGTGCTCCCGGCGCGCGCCGTGATTCCCTATACCTCTCGGGCGGTTTCCGCGGAGCCGACGCCCGCGAACCACGAACACCCGTCCCGATCTGGACGGAAGAACCTCGAGAAGGAGTTGCCTCGATGAGCTACGCGAAGGAGCTCGAAGCGACCGCCCGCGCGCTGGTCGCACCCGGCAAGGGAATCCTCGCCGCCGACGAGAGCGGCGGCACGATCAAGAAGCGCTTCGACAAGATCCAGGTCGAGTCGACCGAGACCAACCGCCGCGACTACCGCGAGATGCTCTTCACCACGAAGGGCTGCGAGGAGTTCATCAGCGGCGTGATCCTGTTCGACGAAACCATCCGCCAGAAGGCGAGCGACGGGACGCCGCTCGCCAAGGTGCTCTCCGACAAGGGCGTCATTCCGGGCATCAAGGTGGACAAGGGCACCAAGCCGCTGCCCTTCGCGAAGGACGAGGTCGTCACCGAGGGTCTCGACGGCCTGCGCGAGCGGCTCGT
Source organism: Pseudomonadota bacterium (assembly GCA_003576805.1). Taxonomy (GTDB): domain Bacteria; phylum Myxococcota_A; class UBA9160; order UBA9160; family PR03; genus PR03. The sequence continues at coordinate 2,776 of QEVM01000005.1, forward strand.
CGAGTACCGCGGTCTCGGCGCGCGCTTCGCCAAGTGGCGCGCCGTGATCTCGATCACCGACTCGCTGCCGAGCGACTACTGCCTGCGCACCAACGCCGACGCGCTCGCGCGCTACGCGGCGCTGTGCGTCGAGGAAGGGCTCGTGCCGATCGTCGAGCCGGAGATCCTGATGGACGGCTCGCACACGATCGAGCGTTCCTTCGAGGTGACGCGCCGCACGCTGCACGGCGTGTTCGACGCGCTCTTCCACCAGCGCGTGCCGCTCGAGCAGATCCTGCTCAAGCCCAACATGGTGCTCTCGGGCTACGAGTGCCCGCAGCAGGCGAGCGTGCGCGAGGTCGCCGAGCGCACGATCCAGTGCTTCAAGCAGGTCGTGCCGGCCGCCGTCCCGGGCATCGTGTACCTCTCGGGCGGGCAGAGCGACGAGGCCGCGACGGCGCACCTCAACGAGATGAACCGCATCGGCGGCTTCCCCTGGGAGATGAGCTTCTCCTACGGGCGCGCGCTGCAGGCGCCGGCGCTCAAGGCATGGGGCGGCAAGAAGGAGAACTTCGCCGCAGGCCAGCAGGCCTTCTACCACCGCGCCAAGTGCAACGGCGCGGCGCGCTACGGCAAGTACAGCGAGGCGATGGAGAAGGCCGCCTGAGCGGCCCGCCAGTTCGGGTTGGAGCGCCGTGGCGCCCGTGGCCACGGCGCTCGCTTCGCCGGGGGTTCGCTTGGCGATCGACCGCGATCTCTTCAAGTCGGTGCTGCGCCGCTGGGCGAGCGGCGTCACGATCGTGACCACGCGCGCCGGCGGACGCGATCACGGCATGACCGTGTCGTCCTTCAGCAGCGTGTCGCTCGATCCTCCGCTCGTGCTCGTGTGCGCCGACAAAAAGGCGAACACGCTGCCCGCGATCGCCGAGAGCGGCGCGTTCGCCGTGAACGTGCTCGCGCAGGGCCAGCAGGCGTTGTCGAATCGCTTCGCGAAGATCGGCAACGAGGCCGAGCGCTTCGACTGCCTCGACTGCCGGCGCGGCCCCAGTGGATCGCCGTGGATCCCGGAGGCGCACGCGGTGCTCGACTGCCGCGTCGCCGCCGTGCACGACGCGGGCGACCACGTGATCTACGTGGGCGAGGTGCTGGCGGCCGAGATCGACGAGACGAGCGAGCCGCTGGTCTATTACGACGCGCGCTACGCGGAGCTCGCGCCGCGCTCGGCATGAGCGTGCGCGCCTGCTCGTGACGGCGGCGGATCCGACGCGCGCCTTCCGCCTCGACGGCCGCGTCGCGGTGGTGACGGGCGCCTCGGCGGGCATCGGCGAGGCGCTGGCGCTCGGCCTCGCCGCGGCCGGCGCGCGCGTCGTGGTGTGCGCGCGCCGGCGCGAGAAGCTCGACGCGCTCGCGGCGCGCATCGCGGACGGGGGCGGCGAAGCGCTCGCGGTCGCGTGCGACGTCGCCTCGAGCGAGGACGTCGAGCGACTCGCCGCGGAAACGCTCGGCCGCTTCGGCGCGGTGGACGTGCTCGTCAACAACGCCGGCTTCGTCGAGATCGTGCCCGCCGAGAGCGAGCCGCTCGCGAGCTTCGCGTCGATCGTCGACGTGAACCTGGTCGGCGCGTTCCGCTGCGCGCAGCGCTTCGGGCGCGAGATGCTGGCGCGCGGCGCCGGCTCCATCGTCAACGTGGCGTCGATCCTCGGCGTGGTCGGCGTCGGCCAGATCCCGCAGGCGAGCTACGCGGCGTCGAAGGGCGGGCTCGTGAACCTGACGCGCGAGCTGGCGGCGCAGTGGGCGCGGCGCGGCGTGCGCGTGAACGCGCTCGCGCCGGCGTGGTTCCCGAGCGAGATGACGGCGGACATGTTCGCCGACGAGCGCTCGCAGGTCTGGATGCGGCAGCGCACGCCGATGGGTCGGCCGGGCCGCGTGGACGAGCTCGTCGGCCCGCTGCTCTTCCTCGCCTCCGACGCGGCCAGCTACGTGACCGGCCACGTGCTGCTCGTGGACGGCGGCTGGACCTGCGTCTAGCGACGACGCGACTGCTGCTGCGACTCGCCTGGCATGCGGGCTGCAGTCGGTTCTCGGATGCCGACCCGATCGCCGTCGCTCGTCGCGCCGCTGTTGGCGCTGCTGCTCGGCGGCCTCTTCGCCTGCGATCTGCCCGAGCCGGCGCACCCCGCCGGCGCGCCGGACGTGCGCGTCGTGCACGCCGTCATCGCGGGCCGCGTCGACGTGCTCGGCGCGAGCTCGGCGGAGCCGATCGTGATCGTGCACACGCTGGAGGCCGCGCTGCTGGTGCTGCCCAACGCGATGCGCGACCGGGTTGCGGATCTCGCGGGGCACGAGGTGGAGATCGCGGGACTCGTGGTGATCGAAGCGGGCGAGCCGGCGGCGGTGCTCGTGACGGATGCGCGCGCGGTTCCGAGCTTCCACGGAGTGGCGCCGATTCGCCCGGTCGCGGTGCGCGAGCTCGCGATCTGAGCTCGGACGTGCCGGCGCTTCTACAATCGGCGCCCGGTTCCGCTCACTGGTTCATCGTCCAGCCGCCGTTCGGCGCGAGCACCTGGCCGGTCACGAAGCCGGCCTCGTCGCTGGCCAGGTACACCGCGGCCCACGCGACGTCGTCGGGCGATCCCAGGCGGCCGAGGGGCGTTTGCATCTCGAGCATCGCGCGCACCGGCGCGAGCGGCGCGGTCATGGCGGTCTCGATCCAGCCGGGCGCGATCGCGTTGACGCGGATGCCGCGCGTCGCGACCTCGCGCGCCACCGCGCGCGTGAAGGCGAGGATCCCGCCCTTCGCCGCGCAGTAGGCGGGCGCGCCCGCGCCGCCCGCCGTGCCCATGATCGAGCCCATGTTGACGATCGCGCCGGAGCCTTGCGCCGCCATCAGGCGCAGCGCCTCGCGCGTGCAGAAGAAGGTGCCGTCGAGGTGCACCGCGAGCATACGGCGCCAGTCCTCGTCCGAGAGCTCGAGCGTCGCGTCGGCGTGCGTGCGGATCGCGCCGCCGCTCATGCGCTCTTGCAGCTGCGCCAGCGCGACCGCGGCGAAGCGCTCCGCGCGCGCGGGATCCGCCTCGTGCCCGGCAATGCCGGCGTTGTTCACGAGCACGTCGAGCCGCCCGTGTCGCTCGCGCACGGCCTCGAACATGCGCCGCACCGCGGCCGAGTCGGCGACGTCGGCGGCGAACGCGGAGCCCTCGACGTCGCGCGCGACGCGCTCGGCGCGTGCCGGATCGAGGTCGTTGACGACGAGCGTCGCGCCCTCCGCACGGAAGCGGCGCGCGATCGCCTCGCCGATCCCCGCGCCGCCGCCGGTCACCAGCGCGACCTTGTCCGCGAGCCGCTGCACGATCTCATTCTCCCCGTTCGAGCGCGGGCCCGGCGTTCGTCACGGCGCGAGCACGACCTTCAGCGCGCCGTCCTCGTGGCGCGCGAACAGCTCGTAGCCGCGCGCGGCGTCGGCCAACGCGAGGCGATGCGTGATGATCTCGGTCGGATCGAGGCGGCCGGCCTCGATCGCGGCGAGCAGGCGCGGCACGAAGCGCTGCGGATTCACGAGGCCGCTGCGCAGCGTCAGGTTCTTGAGGAACAGCAAGATCGGCTGGATCTCGACGGGCGCCGCGCACAGGCCGATCACCGCGATCCGCCCGCCGGCTCGCGCGAGCAGCAGCGCCTGCTGCAGCAGCTCCGGGCGGCCGACCGCCTCGATGACCGCGTCGGCGCCGCGGCCGCCGGTCGCCGCGAGCACGCGGGCGGCCACGTCGTCCTGCGCGGGATCGATCGTCTCGCAGCCGCGCGCGGCGGCGCGCGCCAGCCGCCCGGTGTCGGGATCGACCGCGAGCACGCGGGCGGCGCCCCGCAGCTGCGACGCGCGCTGCGCGAACGCGCCGACGGGCCCGCAGCCGAGCACGACGACGACGTCGCCCGCGCCGACCTCGGCGAGCTCGGCGCCGAGATAGCCGGTCGGCAGGATGTCGGTGAGGAAGAGGGCATGCTCGTCGTCGACCGACGCCGGGATGCGAAAGCAGTTGGTGTCCGCGAACGGGACGCGCACCGCCTCGGCCTGTCCGCCCGGCAGCGCCGACGAGAAGCCGAACACGTTCTGCGCGCCGCCGGCCGTCGTGACGGGACACGCGCTGTGGAGGCCGTCGCGGCACGGCGCGCACGTGCCGCAGCCGGTCGTGCACGACACGAGCACGCGATCGCCGCGGCGGACGGTTCGCACTGCGGCGCCGGCGTCCTCGACGACGCCCACGAACTCGTGCCCGACCGCGAAGCCCTGCTCGAGGACCGGCACGCCGCCGTGCCAGAGATGGAGATCCGAGCCGCAGATCGCGGTGCGCGACACGCGCACGACGACGTCGGAGGGATCGCGCAGCGCCGCGTCGGCGACCGACTCGAATCGGAAATCGGCGGGACCGTGGTAGACGACCGCCTTCACCGTCCCTCCGTCTCGCTGGGCCTTCGCGCGAACCACCGAGCGCGGTGAAGGGACGCTCGCAGCCCTTGACTCGGCCGTCTGGCCTCGGCGCGGAATCAGAGAGCGCGTGGTGCGGCAGAGAGGACTCGAACCTCCACGGGGTTGCCCCCGCCAGCCCCTCAAGCTGGTGCGTCTACCAATTCCGCCACTGCCGCGTGGATCGCGTTCGCCACGGCGCGGTCGCCGTGGGCGGCCAACGATAACGAAGCCGTCGTCGTTGGGAAGCGGCGCTAGGGCGTCGCTTCGCCGTCGGCCGGCGGCTGCGCTTGTTCCGCGGGCGCCGCGGCCTGCGGCTGCGCCGTCGGCTCGGCGGGCTTCACTTCCTGGAAGCCGCCGTCCGCGGGCGCTTCCGCCGCCGGCGCCGTCTCGCCCGTCGCCTCGGGCGCGGGCGCCGTCGCAGCCGGCGCCTGGTCCTCGAACAAGCCCTCCGAGCCCGTGTTCGAGAGATACGCGAGCGAGAGACTCGTCACCATGAAGAGCAGCGCCGAGCCCGTCGTGAGCTTGGTGAGGAAGTTGCCCGCGCCGCGGCTGCCGAAGACCGTGGAGCTGGCGCCGCCGCCGAAGACGGCGCCGATGTCGGCGCCTTTGCCGTGCTGCAGCAGCACGACCACGATCAGCACGAGCGACACCATCACGTGGAGGACGGTGAGGAAGAGCGTCAAGTCGGTCTCCGTTGCGTGCGCGCGTGCGCTAGGCGCTCGCGGCCACGATCTTGGCGAACGATTCCGCCTCGAGGCTCGCGCCGCCGACCAGCGCGCCGTCGATGTCGGTCTGCGCCATCAGCTGCGCGGTGTTGTCGGGCTTCACCGAGCCGCCGTACTGGATCCGCATCTGCGCGGCGGCGCCGCCGAAGCGTTTGCCGAGCCAGCTGCGGATCATCGCGTGCGCCTCCTGCGCGATCTCGGGCGTCGCAGTCCTGCCCGTGCCGATCGCCCAGACGGGCTCGTACGCGATCACCACCTCGGCGGCGCGTCCGCCGTCGACGCTCGCGAGGCTGCCGTCGAGCTGCGACTCGAGCACCGCGAAGGTGCGGCCGGCCTCGCGCTCGTCGAGCGTCTCGCCCACGCACACGATCGGGCGGATGCCGTGCGCGAGCAGCGCGGCCGCCTTCTTCGCGACGAGCTCGCTCGGCTCGCCGAAGAGCGCGCGCCGTTCGCTGTGCCCGACGATCGCGTAGGCGCAGCCGAGGTCGGCGAGCATCGGCGGCGACACCTCGCCGGTGAACGCGCCCTGCTTCTCGAAATGCGCGTTCTGCGCGGCCAGCTTCACGTTCGAGCCGGCCAGCGCGGCGCCCACTGCGGCGAGCGCCGTGAAGGGGGGGGCGACGACGATCTCCGCGTTCGCGACGCCTGCGACGAGCGGCACGAACGCCTTCGCGAACGCGACCGCCTCGCCGACCGTCTTGTGCATCTTCCAGTTCGCCGCGAGGATCGGCGTTCTCACGGCGCGTTCTCCAGCGCGGTGACGCCCGGCAGCGCGCGGCCTTCGACGAACTCCAGCGACGCGCCGCCGCCCGTCGAGCAGTGCGTGATGCGGTCGGCGACGCCGACGCGGTTCACCGCGGCGAGCGAGTCGCCGCCGCCGACGACCGACGCGGCGGGCGAGTCCGCCACGGCGCGCGCCAGCGCTTCGGTGCCCTTCGCGAAGGCCTCGATCTCGAAGACGCCCATCGGGCCGTTCCAGAAGATCGTCTTGGCGCGGGCCGCGCGCTCCGCGTACAGGCGCGCGGTCTCGGGACCGATGTCGACGCCCATCCAGCCGTCGGGGATCTCGCGCACCGTGCGGTGCTCGGCGCCCGTCTCGATCTTCTGCGCGACCACGTGGTCGACCGGCAGCAGCAGCGCGTGGCCGGTCTCCTGCGCGACCGCGAGCACGCGGCGCGCGTCGTCCGCGCGCTCCGCTTCGACGAGCGAGGTGCCGACCGGCTTGCCCTGCGCACGCAGGAAGGTGTAGGCCATCGCGCCGCCGACGCAGACCGCGTCCGCGCGGCGCACCATCGCCTCGAGCACCGCGAGCTTGTCGGAGACCTTCGCGCCGCCGAGCAGGCACAGGAACGGGCGTTCGGGCTCGAGCACGCGGCGCAGGTGCTCGAGCTCGGCGCGCAGCAGGTCGCCCGCCGCCGAGCGCCGCACGTGCGCGACGATGCCCGCCGTCGAGGCGTGCGCGCGGTGCGCCGTCCCGAAGGCGTCGTTCACGTACACGTCGGCGAGCTTCGCGAGCGCGGCCGCGAAGCCGGGCTCGTTCTTCTCCTCCTCCGGATGGAAGCGGAGGTTCTCGAGCAGCAGGACCTGGCCGTCGCCGAGCTTCGCGGCGGCGGCTTCGGCGTCCGGGCCGATGCAGTCGCTTGCGAACGCGACGGGCGCGCCGAGCAGCTCGCCGAGCCGCGCCGCGACCGGCGCGAGCGTGTACTTCGAATCGACCTTGCCCTTCGGGCGGCCGAGGTGCGACGCGACCACCACGCGCGCGCCCGCGCCGACGAGCTTGCGCAGCGTCGGCAGCGTGGCGCGGATGCGCGTGTCGTCGCCGACCTGGCCGTCCTTGGTGGGTACGTTCAGATCGGCGCGCACGAACACGCGCTGGCCGGCGACGCCCTGGCGGATCAGCTCGTCGAGCGTGCGCACCGCCACGGCGGACTAGCGGCCCATCAGCAGCGCGAGGTCGACGACGCGGCACGAGTAGCCCCACTCGTTGTCGTACCAGGAGAGCAGCTTCGCGAACTTGCCGCCCATCACCTTGGTGCTCTCGGCGTCGACGATCGACGAGTGCGGGTTGCCGCGGAAGTCGATCGACACGAGCGGCTCGTCGCACACCTGGAGGATGCCCTTCATCGGGCCCGACGCCGCCTTGCGCATCGCCTCGTTGATCGCGTCGGCCGAGGCCTCGCGCGAGAGGATCACCGACAGGTCCACCACCGAGACGTCCGACGTCGGCACGCGCATCGCGAAGCCGTCGAGCTTGCCCTTGAGCTCGGGCAGCACCTCGCCGATCGCCTTGGCCGCGCCGGTCGAGGTCGGGATCATGGAGACGGCCGCGGCGCGCGCGCGGCGCAGGTCCTTGTGCGGGAAGTCGAGCGTCACCTGGTCGTTGGTGTAGGCGTGGATCGTCGTCATCCAGCCCGACTCCACGCCCCAGTTGTCCTGGAGCACCTTCACGAACGGCGCGAGGCAGTTCGTGGTGCACGAGGCGTTCGACACCACGCGGTGCTTGGCCGGGTCGTAGGCGGCGTCGTTCACGCCGAGCACGATCGTGACGTCCGGGCCCTTCGCGGGGGCCGAGATGATCACGCGCTCCGCGCCGGCCTCGAGGTGCTTGGCCGCCTTGTCGCGCTCGGTGAAGACGCCCGTCGACTCGATCACGATCTTCGCGCCGAGCTGCTTCCAGGGCAGCTTCGCGGGGTCCTTCTCGGCGCTGATCGGGATCTTCCGGCCGTCGACGACGATGGCGTTCTCGGCGGCCTCGACGGTCCCGGGGTAGGGGCCGTGCACCGAGTCCCACTTGAGCAGGTGGGCCGACGTCTTGGCGTCCGTCAGGTCGTTGATGCCGACGATCTCGAGGTCTTTGCCGCGCGCCGCCCGCAGCGCCAGCCGCCCGATCCGTCCGAAGCCGTTGATGCCCACCTTGACCGCCATGCCGTCGATCTCCTCCGCGCGTGAAAAGGGGCGCGAACGTAGCCGCGCGCCTCGGGTTTCGCTGCCGTCCGCGGCACGACAGAGCGCTCCGCGAGGCCTCTCGACCCCTTGGGGAGCCGAGCCCGACAGCTACCTTGCGCGCGCACTGCCGATGGGGAGCAGCGTGTCCGCCGCCGACCGACGCGATCGATGCGCGAGGCCTCGCCGATGACGCCGCCGGGTCCGCCGGGGCCGGCGCGGCGGCCGTCGTGGCGGGCGATCGCGGCCGTCGCCACGGCGCTCGCGCTCGTCGCGATCGGGCTCGCGCGCGAGGTCGCCGAGCGGCGCGCGCTGCGCCGCACGCTGCCCGTCGTCGAAGGCGAGCTGCGGGTGGCGGAGCTCGCCAGCCCCGTTCGCATCCTGCGCGACGGGCACGGCGTGCCGCACGTGATCGCGCGCAGCGAGCGCGACGCGTGGTTCGGGCTCGGCTTCGCGCAGGCGCAGGACCGCCTCGCGCAGCTCACCTACCTCGTGCGCGCCGCGCGCGGCCGCACCGCCGAGGTGCTCGGCCGCGACGGACTCGAGGTCGATCGTTGGAGCCGCACGCTCGGCTTCGGCCGGCTCGCGGACGCGCAGTGGGAACGCGTCGACCGCGCGACGCGCGACGCGCTCGCCGCCTACGCCGCCGGCGTCAACGCGTGGATCGAAGAGGTCCGCAGCGGGCGCGGCGCCCCGCCGCTCGCGCTCGCTCGCGTCGGCGTCGAGCCCGAGCCGTGGCGGCCCGCCGATTCGCTGGCCGTGGCGAAGCTCGTCGCGTGGGGGCTGGACGGCACGATCGACGCCACGCTGCTGCTCTCCGACGGCATCGAGCGGCTGGGCGGGTTCGGCGCGCGCCCGCTGTTCCCGCCGGACGCGGCGCCCGGGCTCGACGCAGTGCCCGGCAACTTCGAGGCGCGCGCGCCGGCGCCGGCCGACCCGCTGCGGCGCGCGCTCGGGCTCGCGGGCCGCAGCGTCGGCAGCAGCGCGTGGGTGATCGCCGCGGGCGACACCGAGAGCGGAGCGCCGCTCGTGGCCGGCGACCTCCACCTGGCGCCGACCGCACCGTCCCTGCTCTACGAAGCGCACCTCGCGGCGCCCGGCCTCGAAGCGGCGGGCGCCGGCGTCGTCGGCGTCCCCGGCTTCTGGAGCGGGCACAACGAGCACGTCGCATGGGCCGCGACGAACGCGCGCGCGGTCGCGGTGGATCTCTACGTCGAGACGCTCGATCCGAAGCGCCCCGACCGCTACGCCGCGGGCAACGGCATGCAGGCGCTGTCGGTGCGCGAGGAGCGCATCGCGGTCCGCGGCGCGCCCGACGTCGTGCTCGAAGTGCGCGCGACGCACCACGGACCGCTGCTCGACGGCCTGCTCACCGGTGCGCGCCCGTCGCTGGCGGTGGCGTGGGGCGGCCTGCAGCCCGGCGACGGTGTGGCGTCGCAGCTGCGGATGCTGCGCGCGCGCGACGCCGACGAGCTGCGCAACGCGCTGGCCTCGCATCACGAGCCGGTGCTCGCCGTCGCGTACGCCGATGCCCGCGGCCGCGGCGGGCGGCAGGTGGCCGGCTGGCTGCCCGCGCGCAACATGCCGACGGGGCTGGTGCCCGTGCCCGGCCGCTCGCCCTGGTACGACTGGCGCGGCCGCGTCGCGTTCGACGCGCTGCCGCACGCACCGCTCGGCGGCGACGGCTTCCTGGTCGCGGCCGACGGCCCGCTCGGGGGCGGGACGTCGATCGAGTGGTGGTGGCGGTCGGGCGAGCGCGGCGCGCGCATCGAGTCGCTGCTGCGCGCCGCGCGCGGGCGCGGGCCGATCGGCGCGGGCGCGCTCGCCGCGCTGCTGGCGGATCAGCGGAGCCCGCGCGCGCCGGCGCGGGCGCGCGCGCTCCTCGAGCTCGCCGCTCCGCTCGAGTCGCTGGCGCCCGAGGCGCGCTCCGTCGCGCGGCTGCTCGCGGACTGGGACGGCTCGGCGGACGAGGACAGCGTCGGCGCAGCCGCCTGGCACGTCCTGCTCGGCGCCGTCCTCGAGTCGTGCCTCGCCGAGCCGCTCGGGCCCGAGTTCGTCGAGCGCCTGCTCTCGTTGCGCGGGGTGAGTCCCGAGGCGCTCCTCGACGCACTGCTCGACGCGGCGCGCGTGCCCGAGCCGACCGCGGAGCCGCTCGTGTCGCTCGACCGGCTCGCCCAGGCGGTGCGCGACGGACTGCGGCGGACGGGTCTCACGCTGCGCGTGCGGCTCGGTTCGCGCACCGAGCAGTGGCAGTGGGGGCGCCTGCATCCGCTGCGCTTCACGGCGTTCGGATGGCCGGAGTCCGCCTGGGACGGTCCCGGCAGCGGCGCGAGCTGGCCCTACGGCGGCGACGGCGTGACGATCGCCGTCGGCGAGTACGATCCGACGGAGCCCTACGCCGTGCGCGTCGCGTCGGTGTATCGATGGATCGTGGACCTCGCGACGCCGGAGATCGCGCTGTCGGCGCTCGTACCGGGCGCGCCGGAGCATCCCGCCGACCCGCTGCGCGACGAGGGCATCGCGCGCTGGCTGGCGGGACGGCCCGGCGTGCTCGCGACGCACCGCTTCCTGGTGGAGGACGGCGCGCACTCGCAGCTGCGGCTCGTGCCCGTCGAAGCGGCCGCGCCGTGACGGGGGCGCCGGAGCGCCGATGAGCCCGCGCATCTTCTACGCCGACGTCCCCGGCTTCTACGCGGAGGTCGAGCGCGTGAGCCGGCCCGAGCTGGCCGACCGGCCCGTGATCGTCGGCGGCGATCCGCGCAAGAAGGGAGTCGTGCAGGCCGCGACGCTCGACGCGCTCGCGGCGGGCGTGGCGCTCGAGATGCCGGTGGAGCTGGCGTTGACGCGCTGTCCCCGCGCGCGGGCGCTCCGCACCGACATGCCGCGCTATCGCGAGATGGACAAGCGCCTGCGCGCCTGTGTCCGGCGCGTCTGCGACCAGCTCGAGACCGTCGCGCTCGGCGCCTTCTTCCTCGACGCGCGCGCGCTGCGCCAATCCGACGCGGAGATCGCGGAGTCCCTGCGCGAGGCGGCCCTGCGCGAGCTCCGGCTGCCGCTGCGGATCGGCGCGGGAGCCGCGAAGTTCGTCGCGCGGCTGGCCGCGGAGGAGGCGGGGCCGGGCGGCTTCCTCGCCGTGTCCGCGAGCGACTCGCAGCGCTTCCTCGCCCCGCTTCCCGTGACGCGCCTGCCCGGCGTCGGCCCCAACACCGAGGCGCGACTCCTCGAGATGGGCGCCCGCACCGCGGGCGACGTCGCAGCGCTCGGCCGCGCCGCGCTGGAGTCGGCGCTCGGCAACCGCGGTCTCGAGCTGCTCGGCGCCGCGCTCGGCCGCGGCGACGATCGGGTGCGCGTGTCGCGCCATCCCCAGACGCTCTCGCAGGAGGCGACGCTGGCGCACGGCGAGATCGACCGCGCCGCGCTCGGCGAGCATCTGCGGGGGCTCGTCGAGCGGCTCGAGCGGGCGCTCGCGCTGGAGGGTCTCGCGGCGCGCCGGCTCGTGCTGAAGGTCCGCTACGCGGACGGGCAGGGCGCGACGCGCAGCCATTCCTATGAATCGGGCGTCGCGAGCGTGGCCGCGCTGCTCGGCGGCGCGCAGGACCTCCTCATGCGGACCGATGCCGGCACGCGTCCGATCCGGCTGCTCGGGCTCGCCGCCACGCGCCTCGAGACGCCGCGCCGCGACGACCGCCAGCTCCCGCTCTTCGACGTGTAGGCCCGGCTCGCGGCACGTCTCAAGACACCCTCGTCGCCGGCCGAACAGGCAGGACACCGGCAACTGACCGCCGGACAGTCGCCGCCATCGGCCGCACGGGGGAGTCATGGAGAGCCAGGACGCGCGCGACCGCCGCAAGTACCAGCGGCTCGACAACGAGCAGCTGATCTCGTTCGCGCCGATCCAGTCGAACGACCGGCTCGCGGTCAGCAAGAACATCTCGGCCGGCGGGATCTGCTTCGAGGTCGTCGGCTGCGAGATCGACCTCGGCGAGGTGCTGCGCGTCACCTTCAACGTGCAGGACGAGACGATCGAGGCAGTCGGCCGGGTCGCCTGGTGCACCGATCTCGACGCCTTCACGCAGGAGGTCGGGCTCGAGTTCCTGGAGATCGACCCCTTCGCGCTCGAAGCGATCGAACGGGACGGGCGCGAATAGCGCCCCCCCCGGTGCGCCTCCCCGTGGGGTCCACGCGGTTGACACTGGCCCCGCCACAATCCAGCCTCCCCGCGTGGCCGACTTCCACCAGACCGGCGCCATCACGACCCTGCACCGGCTCGGCAGCACCGACTTGGAGCGCCTCGAGGCGGAGATCCGCGTGCACGCCAACGCCCGGCCGGTCGCGCTGGTGTTGCCCTGCCTGTTCGACGAGCTCCGCGACACCGCGCTGAAAGGCATCATCGAGACGCTGCGAAGTGTGCCCTACCTGCACCAGATCGTGGTCTGCGTGGACGGGGCCGAGCGGCGCGAGGACTTCGACGAGATGCGCGCCGCTTTCGAAGGCGTGCGCACCCTGGACGGGCGCGGGGCGACGCTGATCTGGAGCGACGGGCCGCGCCTGCGCGGCATCCGCGACCGCCTGCGCGCGGAGGGGCTCGATCCGGGCGAGCGAGGCAAGGGCCGCGCGACCTGGCTGGCCTACGGGTACGTCCTCGCGACCGAGGAAGCGCACGTCGTCGCGGTGCACGACTGCGACATCCGCGACTACCCGCGCGAGCTGTTGGCCCGGCTCTGCTTCCCAACGGTCCACCCGAACCTGAACTACGAGTTCGCCAAGGGGTACTACGGTCGCGTGACCGACCGCCTCTACGGCCGGGTCACGCGCCTCTTCATGACCCCGCTCCTGCGCGCCATGAAGTCGGTGCTGGGGTCGCTTCCGCTGCTCGAGTACCTCGACTCGTTCCGCTATCCGCTGGCGGGCGAGTGCTCGATGACCACCGACCTGGTGCGGATCAACCGGATCCCGAGCGACTGGGGGCTCGAGGTCGGCGTCCTGGCCGAGGTGTTCCGCAACTGCTCCGCCAAGCGGATCTGCCAGGTCGAACTGGTCGAGAACTACGAGCACAAGCACCGGCAGCTCTCCGAGAGCGATCCGACCACTGGGTTGCACCGCATGGTCGTGGACATCGCGGCCTCGTTGATCCGCAACTTGGCGAGCTATGGCGTCCAGTTCGATGCCGGATTCCTGAATACCCTGATCATCGCGTACGTCCGGACGGCCCAGGACGCGATCGCGCGCTACAGTGACGACGCTGCGCTGAACGGTCTCGTCTTCGACCGACATGAAGAAGAGGTTGCGGTCGAGACCTTCTCCCGTGCTCTGCGAACCGCCGGGCTCTCGTTCGTTCGAGACCCGATGGGCACCCCCCAGATCCCCAACTGGAGCCGCGTTACCTCTGCGCTGCCCGACCTGCTGGACGAGCTGCGCGCGGCAATCGAGGCGGATCGACGTGGGCGTACGCTCGCCGTCGTCGCCGGAGGTGCTTCTTGAAGATCCAACGCATCCCGCTGGGGGACGGCGCTCCGCTCGTGCTGATCGCCGGCTTGAACGTCATCGAGACGGAGAAGGACACGCTCGCCGTCGCGCGCCTCGTGCGCGAGATCGCCGAGCGCTACGAGCTCCCGCTCGTGTTCAAGGCCAGCTTCGACAAGGCGAATCGCTCGAGCTTTCGCTCGTACCGCGGGCCCGGTCTCGACGAGGGGCTGCGGATCCTGGCGCGCGTGAAGGAGGAGACGGGTCTCCCGCTCACCACAGACGTGCACGAGCCGGGACAGGCCAAGCCGGTGGCGGAGGTCGTGGACTGCCTGCAGATCCCGGCGTTCCTCTGCCGCCAGACGGACCTGGTCGCGGCCTGCGCCGCGACGGGCAAGCCGCTCAACTTCAAGAAGGGCCAGTTCATGGCCCCGATGGACATGCGCCACGCGGTCGAGAAGGCGCTGCACTTCGGGGCGCCGGGCGTGTTCGTCACCGAGCGCGGCTTCGCGTTCGGCTACAACGACCTCGTCGTCGATTTCCGTGGCATCCTGCAGATGCGCAGCTTCGTGCCGGTCTGCTTCGACGCGACGCACGCGGCGCAGCACCCGGGCGCCGGCAACGGCGCGTCGGACGGCGATCGCCGCAACGTGGCGCCGCTCGCGCGCGCCGCGGTCGCGGCCGGCATCGACTCGATCTTCGTCGAGGTCCACCCGGACCCGAGCAACGCGCCGTGCGACGGCGCCGCGCAGATCGACTTCGCCGGGCTCGATCGGCTCCTCGCGGAGATCGTGACGGTCGAGCGGGCGCTCGGCCGGCGCTAGCTCCCGGCACGCGCCCGAGGCGCGGTCGCCATGGATCGAAGCTTCGCGCGCGCGGACCGCAGCGCAGTGCGGCGCGCTGCGCCGCTCGCGCTGCTGCTCGCCGTCGCCGCGGCGTGGCGGGCGTTCCAGTGGTCGCGGACCGTCTCGATGTTCAACGACGGCCCGCTCTTTCTCGACATCGCACGGGCGATCGCAGCCGGCGACGGCGACGCCGTGCTGGGTCAGCCCCACCACCCGCTCTACTCGCTTCTCGTGGCCGCCGTGCACGGGCTCGGCGTCGACTGGGAGACGGCGGGCGCGGCCGTCTCGATCGCGGGCGGGACGGCGGCCGTCGGGCTCGCGTTCTGGCTCCTGCGGGACCTGTTCGGGGAAGCGCCGGCCTGGCTCGGCGCATCGCTCCTCGCGGTCCACGCACGCGCCGTCGAGTACAGCTCCGACGTCCAGACCGACGGCATCTACCTGGCTTGCTTCCTGGCCGCCGCCTGGTGGCTCTGGCGAGCCTGGTCGCGGCGCTCGCTCGGCTTCGCGGCGGCTGCCGGCCTCGCGAGCGGGCTCGCCTACCTCGCCCGGCCGGAAGGCGTCGCCTTGGTTGGCGTCGCGGGCCTGCTCGCGTCGGCGAGCTGGCTGCGCGATCGCTGGCCGGCGGGGTTCGCGCTGCGCTGGCTCGGGACGTTCGCGATCGCCGCTGCGCTGTGCGCAGCGCCCTACGTGATCGCCCTGCAGCATCACGCCGGATCCTGGTCGCTGACGCACAAGAAGTCGGTCGCGGCGCTGCTCGGAGCCGCGTCCGCGATCCCCGCGCAACGCCCTGCTGCGTCTCCCGCACCCGCTGCGCCCGCTCCCGCCCGGGCGCCGGCGCTCGCTGCACCGCCCGCTGCACAGCCGGGCGGGCGACTCGACCGCGGCGAGGACGGGCTCGCCGTGGTGCGCGCCGACTCCGGCGCAGCGCGGAGCGCCGCTTCCGCCAAGATGCTGGCCCGCACGGCGAAGTCCGCGTTCCGCTACGGGCCCCTGGCGCTGCTCGCGATGGGTCTCGTCGCCGCGCGCGGGCGGCCGACGCGACGCGCCTGGTGGATCGCCTCGCTGCTCGCGGTGTATGGGGCCCTCCTCTACGCGCTGACGTTCCAGATGGGATACGTCAGTCGGCGTCACGCGCTCCCCCCGCTGGTTCCGCTGTTCGGATACGTGGGGCTCGGAGCGATCGCGATGGGCGCCGCGATCGCGCGCGTCGCGCGGCGCGGCCCGGCGCTCGCGTCCGCGCTGGCGATCGCGCTCGTCGCGCTCGTGGCAGCCGGCGAGATCGCGACGCAGCGCGAGCCGCGTCGCGCCGAGGAGCGCGCCGCCCGCGCAGCCGCCGAGTGGCTGCGCGAACACGCCGAGCCCGCACCGCTCGCCGTCTCGCGTCTTCGCCTCGGCTACTACGCCGGGATGCCCTACATTCGCTTGACGCGGGTCGACGACGCGTCGTTCCAGTCCTTCCTCGAACAGAGCGGCGCGCGCTACCTGCTCCTGGACGATCCGGCCGACGTCGAGGCGGCTCGGCGCGTCGCCGGCGATCAGCTCCGACCGTTGCACCGAGCCCACGAGGGGGGGCGGGACGCATGGGTGTTCGAGCGAGTGGGATGGGCCGCGCCCTGACTGGGTCGGGTCGCGCCCTGACCAGACCGCATCCCTAGGACCCGCGATGCTGCGCCGCCAGAGCGAAATCTATCGAAGCGTGCTGGTCGTCGCGGACGCCGTCCTGGTCACGGCGGCCTGGCTCGGCGCGTACGCGCTGCGCTTCCAGGACTGGCTGCCGGTCCCGCGCGGCGTGCCGCCGCTCGAGCCGTATCTCTTCGCGCTCGGCCTGCTGCTGCCGCTGTGGATCTGGGTGTTCCGCAGCCGCGGCCTGTACGCGCCGCGCCGGACCGACTCGCGGATCTCCGAGGTCGCGGCCGTCTTCGCCGGCGCGACGACCGTGGTGGTCCTGCTCGTCGTCGCGACCTTCTTCGTGCGCTCCTACTTCTTCTCGCGCGGCGTGATCCTGCTCTTCTGGGTGCTCGCCGTGCTCGGCGTCTCGGCCTTCCGGCTCGTCGCGCGCGAGCTGCTCTTCGCGCTGCACCGGCGCGGCCGCAACCTGAGCCCCGTGCTCGTCGTCGGCGCCGGGCCGCTCGCGGAGCAGGTGATCGAGCGCATCCACCAGCACCCGGAGTCGGGGCTGCGCGCCGTCGGAGTGCTGGCGGGCGATCCGCGCGTCCCGCGCGTGCGCGGCGTGCCCGTGCTCGGCGGTTACGAGCAGCTGCGCGCCGCGCTCACGCGCAGCGCGGCGTCGCAGGTCGTCCTCGCGCTGCCGCGCGAGGACGGCGATCGGCTCGAAGCGATCCTCGACGAGCTCGACGACGAGCTCGTGGACGTGCGCCTCGTGCCGGACCTGCTGCACGTCGCGACGCTGCGCAGCAGCGTCGAGGACTTCGACGGCCTTCCGGTGATCTCGCTGCGCGACAGCCCGCTGCTCGGCTGGGCGGCGATCCAGAAGCGCCTGTTCGACATCGCGGTCTCGGCGCTGCTGCTGGCGGTCACCTCGCCGCTGCTCGCGGCGATCGCACTCGCGGTGCGCTGGACGAGCGGCGCGCCCGTGCTCTACGTGCAGGAGCGGATGGGGCTCGACGGGCGCGTGTTCCGCATGTTGAAGTTCCGCACCATGACGACCGACGCCGAGAGCGAAGGTCCGGTGTGGGCGCGCACCGCGGACCCGCGCACGACGCCGCTCGGCGGCTTCCTCCGCCGCACCGGCTTCGACGAGCTGCCGCAGCTCTGGAACGTGCTGCGCGGCGACATGAGCCTCGTCGGTCCGCGTCCCGAGCGGCCCGTCTTCATCGAGCAGTTCCGCAACGAGGTGCCGAACTACATGCTGCGCCACAAGGTGAAGGCCGGTCTCACCGGCTGGGCGCAGGTGCACCGCTGGCGCGGCGACACCTCGGTGCACGAGCGCATCGAGCACGACCTCTACTACATCCGCAACTGGTCGCTGTCGCTCGACGTGCGCATCCTCCTGATGACGCTCTGGCGCGCGCGGATCCCGCAATAGGTCCGATGCCCGGCGCCGGCTCGCCCCGCTACGCAGCCGCGATCGTGAACCACGGCTCCTACGACGACCTCGAGGCGTGCCTCGCGAGCGTCGCGGCGCAGCGCGTCGCCCCGGTCGCCGTCCTGGTCGTGGACACCGGCGTCGACCCGGCGCGCCTCGACGCGCTCGCGCGGGCGCATCCGGACGTCGCGTTCGAGCGGCGGCCCAACCGCGGCTGGGGCGCGGGCGTGAACCGCTTGCTCGCGCGGATCGCCGAACGCCATCCCGACGCGGAGTTCGCGCTGGTCCTGAATCCCGACATCGAGCTCGACGCCGACTTCGCGGCGCTCCTGCTCGACGCGCTCTCCGCGGACCCGCGGGTCGCGATCGCCTCGGGCAAGCTGCTGCGGCCCGGCCGCACGGTGATCGACAGCGCCGGCATTCGCCTGCCGCGCCATCGCCGGCCGCGCGATCGCGGCAGCAACGAGCTCGACCGCGGCCAGTACGATCGCCGCGAGCTCGTCTTCGGGGTGAGCGGCGCCGCGATGCTGCTGCGCCGCGCCGCGCTCGCCGACCTCGCGGTGTCGGGCGAGATCGTGGACGAGGACTTCTTCGCGTATCAGGACGACACCGATCTCTGCTGGCGCGCGAACCGGCTCGGCTGGCGCGTGCTCTACGAGCCGCGCGCCACCGGCGTGCACGGCCGCCGCTGGCGCCGCGAGCGGCGCATGCAGATCGAGCCCTGGGTGCGCCGTCACTCGTTCAAGAACCACTATCTGCAGATCCTCAAGAACGAGCGCGGCGCGGACCTCGTGCGCAACCTTCCGTGGCTCCTCGCATGGGAGATCCTGCGGCTCGGCTTCGCGCTGTTGCGCGACCGCGAGATCCTGGCGGCGTATCGCGAAGCGTGGCGCGGCGCGCCGCGCGCGCTCGCCAAACGCCGCGCGATCGAGGCGCGGCGGCGCGAGCTCGCGGCGCGCGGCTGACGCGCGCGAGCGCCCGGGCAACGCGCCCGCCGCTACTTTATCCTGCGCCGCCCCGAGCCCGCTGCGCGCGGGACGCTCCCGGCGGCCTTCGGAGGTGCAGCGCGGCCCGCATGTCGGATGCAGAACAACCGCTGGCGGTCGGAGTCCGCGGAGTCCGCAGCGGATCGCCGCGCGGGCTCGCGATGGGAGCGCTCGCGGTCGGCGCGATCGCCGCCTACCACTCGCTGATCGGGTACGACCCGGACTGGGAGAACGCGGACGCGCTGCGCGGCGCCGAGGGCGCGCTGTTCTCGCCGACGGGCAGCTCGCCCGAGATCGTGTTCGCCGCGCTGCTCTGGCTCGTGTGGGCGCGCGCTCCGCGCGTCGCGGAGGGATTCGGGCAGCGGCCGCTCTGGTGGGTCGCGGTGCCGTGCCTCGCGATCGCGAGCGGCCTGCTGCTCTGGGGCCACTACACGGGCGCGACCGACCTGGTCGTGCTCTCGCTCTCGTTCGCCTTCCTCGGCGGCGGCGCCTGGCTCGGCGGCTGGCGGAGCCTCTCGGCGCTCGTCGTGCCGGCGCTCTTCCTGCTGCTGCTCGTGCCGATCCCATCGGTCCTGCTCAACGCGCTGCTCTACGACATGCAGATGATGACGGTGTGGCTCGCCGAGCAGTCGCTCGACCTGCTCGGCGTCGCGTCGCTGGTCGAAGGCGACCTGATCCGCACCGCGCAGGGGCTCTTCCACGTGATCGAGAGCTGCGCGGGCTTCCGGATCCAGGTGACGCTGCTGATGACGGTGGTGCTCTACGCGGAGCTGTTCCACCTCTCGCGCCGCCGCGCGCTCGCGCTCTTCCTCGTGACGCCGCTGCTGTCCGTGTTCATCAACAACCTGCGCGTGCTCTCGATCGTCTTCAATCCGTACTCGAAGTTCGCCGCGGTCCACACGCTCCAGGGCCTCGCGATGATCGTGCTGGGCGTGTTCGCGATCGCGCTGGCCGACGCCGTGCTCGCGCGCGTGATCCGCGACGAGCCGGTCCGCCGCGTGCGCCGGCCGGCCGGCGAGTGGCCGGTCGCGCGGATCGCCGCCCTCGCCGGCGGCTTCGCGGCGCTCGCGCTCGCGCAGTGGCTGACGCCGCCGTGGTCGCCGCCGCCCGCGTCGCCGGCGTGGACGCTCTCCAACCTGCCGCTCGCGCACGACGGCTGGAGCTCCGAGTCGCGCAACGTCGACCGCGACTTCCTCGGCTCGGTCGCGTTCACGGAGCGCAGCTTCCGCCGCTTCTCCAAGCAGGCGGAATGGGTCGACGTCTTCGTCGGCGTCGACGACCACCGGCGCCGCTCGGGCAGCCTGATCTCGCCGAAGACGCGGCTGCCGGGCACGGGCTTCGACGTGGAGGAGCAGGGCGGCGCCGTCGACGTCGGCGGGGTCACGGTCGAGCGGCTCGTGGTGCGCTCGGGCAAGGAACGCCAGCTCGTGTACCACTGGCGGCGCGGCGTGCTGCCGGTGCGCGAGGAAGCGCTGCGCGAGATGTTCGCGATCGACCGCAGCCGCTGGCGGCGCGACGAGCGCTCCGTCGTCGTGCGGCTCGCGACGCCGATCGACGCGCGCGGCCGCAACGCCGCGGAGCAGCGCCTCACCGGCTTCGTGCCCTTCGTACGGGAAGGGCTCGCGGCGCTCGACCGCGCGGAGGCCGGGACGCCGGCCGCGCCGGCGGCCGGCCTCGGAGCGACCGGGGCGGCCCGGTGAGCGCCCCGCGCGCGTGGGCCGACGCGCGGCGCTACGCCGAGGTCGTCTACACGCTGGCGCTGCGCGACTTCCAGAGCCGCTTCCGCGGCAACTGGCTGGGCCTCGCCGGGCTGGTCGTCGTTCCCGTCCTGTTCCTCGCCGCCTACACGTTCGTGTTCTCGGTGCTGATGCCGGTGAAGATCCGTCCCGACGCGGACCGCGAGGACTACGCGTTCTTCTTCTTCGCGGGGCTGATCGGCTGGACGCTGTTCGCCGAGTCCACGGCGCGCGCGCCGCGCCTGTTCGCGGGGCAGGTGCACTTCGTCCGCACGGCGCTCTTCCCGGTGTCGGCGCTGCCCGCCGCGTCGACGCTCGTCGCGTTCTACAACGCGCTCATCTGGATGGGCGTCTTCGTGCTGGCGCGCCTCGTGCGCGAGGGCTCGATCCCGCCGAGCACGCTCGCCGCGCCGCTCGTGCTCGCGCTGCTCGGGCTGCTGACGGCCGGCGTCGCGCTGCTGCTCGCCGCCGCCGGCGCGCTCGCGCGCGACCTCGCGGAGCTCGTCGGGCCGATGCTGACGGTGCTGTTGTTCGCGTCGCCGGTGATCTACCCGGCGGAGCGGCTCGCCGACGTCGCGCCCTGGCTGCTCGGCGCCAATCCGCTCGCGGCGCCGATCGACGCGCTGCGGGCGAGCCTCCTCGACGGGCGCTGGCCGTCCGGCGCGGGCGTCGCGACGGCGGTCGGCTGGACCGCGCTGCTGCTCGGCGCGGGCATCTTCGCGCACCGGCGCGTGCGGCCCGTGCTCGGAGATCTGCTGTGAGCGAGGCGGCGCGCGTCGCGGTGCGCGTGCACGGGCTTCGCAAGGAGTACGCGCTCGACGACGGCTTCCGGCGCGCGTGGGGCGCGCTGCTGGGGCGGCCCGCGCGCGGCAAGGCCGCGATCGCCGGCGTGGATCTCGAAGTGGAGGCGGGCACGACGCTCGGGATCGTCGGCCGCAACGGCTCGGGCAAGACGACGCTGCTGCGCATCCTCGCCGGCGCGCTGCGCCCGACCGCCGGGCGGATCGAGACCGAGGGCCGCATCGCGACGCTGATCGATCTCGGCGCAGGCATCGACCCCGACTTCACCGGCCGCGAGAACGCGCTGCTGCTCGGGGTGCTGGCCGGCGCGACGCGCCGCCAGATGCTCGCTTCGCTCGATGCGGTGCGCGCGTTCAGCGGGCTCGGCAAGGCGTTCGACCAGGCCGTCCGCACCTACTCGCAGGGCATGACGCTGCGGCTCGCGTTCGCGGCCGCCGCGCACGCCGACCCCGAGGTGCTACTGATCGACGAGGTGCTCGCGGTCGGCGACGCGTTCTTTCAGCAGCGCTGTCTGATGCGCGTCCGCGAGCTGCAGCAGAAGGGCTGCACCGTGCTCATCGTCACGCACGATCCGTCGGCGGTGTTCGGGTTCTGCGACCGGGCGATCTGGCTCGAGCACGGGCGCATCGTCTCGTCCGGCGACCCCGCCCGGGTCGTGCGCGAGTACATGGGCGCGTACTACCGCGACGCCGCCGCGCTCGACGACGACCTCGTGGACGCCGAGGCCGCGGCGCCCGCCGCCGAGTCGTACGACGCGATCGAGCCGGCGTCCGGCGTCGCGAACGTCGACCACCGCTACGGCGACGGGCGCGCGCGCATCGAGGGCGTCGCGCTGCGCGGCGCCGACGCCGGCGCGCTCGGCGTCGTGGCGCCGGGGGAGCTGGTGCGCGTCGTGATCACGCTGCGCGCGCTCGCGCCGCTGCCGCAGCCGAACGTCGGCTTCACGCTGCGCAACCGGCTCGGCGAGGTGATCGCCGCGACCAACACGAGCTACGAGGGGCGCCCGCTCGCGCCGCTCGCCGCGGGGGACGTCGCCACCGTCGAGTTCGCGCTGCGCTGGCCGCCGTTCGCGGCGGGGCCGTTCTCGTTCTCGCCCGCGGTGGCGAACGGCGGCCTCGAACGCCATCACATGAACGACTGGATCGACAACGCGGTCGTCGTCGAGGCCGTGAATCCGCGCGCCCGCTACGGCTGGCTCCAGCTCG
Organism: Pseudomonadota bacterium; assembly: GCA_003576805.1. GTDB lineage: Bacteria > Myxococcota_A > UBA9160 > UBA9160 > PR03 > PR03. The sequence goes on from QEVM01000005.1 coordinate 24,964, forward strand.
ACGGCGTCGCGGTGCGCGCGCGCGTCGAGCGGGAGGCGCCGTGACCCAGCGCGTGCGCAGCGAGGGCGACGCCGAGCGCTTCCTGCCGGAGACGCACGGCGCCCTGATGACCCACGAGCACGTGCACCGCTACGCGCTCGCGGCGTCGCTGCTCTCCGGCGCGCGCGTGCTCGACCTCGGCAGCGGCGCGGGCTACGGCACCCGCCTGCTGCGCGCGGCCGGGGCGCGTGTCGTGCCGCTCGACCTCGACGCCGCGGCAGTGCGCCGCGCCGAGCCGGGCGTGCGCGGCAGCGCGACGGCGCTGCCGTTCGCCGACGGCCGCTTCGACGCCGCCGTCTGCTTCGAGATGATCGAGCACGTGCCCGAGCCGGAGCGCGTGGTCGCCGAGATCGCGCGCGTCGTCGCCGCGGACGGCGTCGCGCTGATCTCGACGCCGGATCGCGAGATCTACACGGACCGCGCGGGGAATCGCAATCGCTACCACCTGCGCGAGCTGACGCGCGCCGAGTTCGCGGCGATGCTCGCGCGCCACTTCGCGTGCGTCGCGCTCTACGGGCAGAGCGTGTGGGCGGGGTCCTGGATCGCGCAGCTCGACGCGGCCGGCGCACCGCCGGCCGGTCCGGCGCGGGCGGTCGGCGTGACCGAGCTCGCGCGCGATGCGCGCGCGCGGCGCGCGCCGTGGGCCGATCCCGAGAGCGGCGGCTTTCCGACGCCGCTCTACGTCGTCGCCGTGTGCGCGCGCGACGCCGCGGCGCTCGCGCGCGTGCGCGCGCGGCTCGGCGACGAGCAGGTCCTCCACGATCGCGAGCAGCGCGTCGTCGGCGAGCTGTACGCGCTCGCCGAGGCGCTCGGCGAGCGAGACCGCGAGGTCGCGTCGCTCGGCGCGCACGCGCGCAACGTCGAGAGCCGGCACGAGGAGGCGGCGTCGCGCGTCGCGTCGCTCGAGCGGCACGCTGCGAACCTCGAGCAGCAGGCGTCGGCGCGCGAGGCCCGCGTCCACGAGCTCGAGCGGCACGCGCAGAACCTGGAGGAGCGGCTGGCGCAGCACGCGGCCCACTGCGAGGGCCTCGCGAAGATGGTCGCCCAGCTCCAGTCGACCGCGGCGGGCCACGAGGCCCACGCCGCGAACCTGGAGCGGCTCGCCGAGGAGCGCGAGGAGCGCGTGCGCAAGCTCGAGCTGCACGCGGCGAACCTCGAGAAGCTGGTCGCCGAGCGCAGCGCGCGCTGCGAGGGGCTCGAGGCGCACGCCGCGAACCTCGACCGCGTGCTGGCCGAGAGGAGCGCCCACGTCGAGGGGCTGCTCGCGCACGCCGCGAACCTCGAACGCGCGATCGGCGAGCGCGACGCGCGCGTCGCCGAGCTGGAGCGGCACGCGGGCGACGCCGCGGAGGAGATCCGCGCACGGCGAGCGGCGAGCGACGATCTCGCCGCGCGCCTGGCGCGCGCCGAAGCGAGCGCACGCGAGCTCGGCGACACGTTGGCGCGGCTCCGCGCGGCGCTCTGGGTGCGGGCCGGCAAGCGGCTCGGATTGACCGAGTGAGGGCGCAGCGGATGCGCATCCTGCAGATCGTGCACGACTTCCTTCCGCGCCACGTGGCCGGCGTCGAGGTCTACACCGACCACGTCGCCCGCGCGCTGGCGCGCGACCACGACGTGGCGCTGCTCTACACCGAGTGCCTTCCCGAGGAGCCGAACTACTCGCTCCGGCGCGGGCGTCACGAGGGCGTCGCGACCTACGAGATCGCCAACAACCACCTCTACGCGGACTTCGAGGAGCGCTACCGCAATCCGGCCGTCGAGGCGCTCGTCCGCGAGGTCCTCGACGAGTTCCGGCCGGACGTGGTCCACGTCCAGCACCTGATCCACCTCTCGCTCGGCGTGCTGGACGAGCTCGACCGGCGCGGCATCCCGAGCGTGATGACTCTGCACGAGCACTGGTTCACCTGCGCGAACGGCGGCCAGCGCTTCCACCGCGACCTGGGCCGCTGCGACGTGCTCGACGCGCGCCGCTGCGCGGCGTGCACGGCGCCGATGCACGGCGCGCGCGCGCTCGCGCCCGGCGCGGCGGACGCGGGATCGCTCGCGCTCGCGTGCGCGGAGCCGGACGCCGTCGAGACGCCCGACGCCCGCTACGTGTACCGCGACCGGTACCTGCTGCACGGCGCCGCGCGTCCGACCTGGGTGGCGCACCCGCCCGCACGGCTCGCGTTCGCGGTCGAGGCAGGCGAGGGCGCCGCGTTCCGCGCACACGTCGCGATGCACCCGAGCACCTTCGAGACCGACGGCGGCGCGGTCCGCTTCGCGGTGCACGTGGACGGCGCCGCGCGTGCGGAGGTGAGGCTCGATCCGCGCCGCGAGCCGCAGCACCGCTTCCCGCGCGCGGTCGAGGTTCCGCTCGCGCCGGGCGCGCATCGGCTCGAGCTGTGCAGCGCGAGCGATCCGCCGGACGCGCTCGAGTTCGCGACGGGCGGGTGGATCGATCCGCGCGTGGACGGTGGCCGGCTCGCGCCGCGCAATCTGCGCGAACGGGCCGCGCGCGCCGGCGCGCGCCTCGCGGAGCGGCTCGGTCGCGGCGAGCGCGCGCGGACGCGGGCCGCCGTCGAACGGCGCTGGGACGCGGTGCGCGCGGCCGCGCGCGGCGTCGACCTGTTCCTGCTGCCTTCGCGCTACCTGCTCGGCGAGATGGCGCGCTTCGGGCTCCCGCGCGAGCGCATGATCCACTGCGACTACGGGTTCCCGACCGACGCTTTCGCGCGTCGCGCCGACCTGCCCGAACGCGCGCGTCGTTTCGCGTTCATCGGGTCGGTGATGCGCCACAAGGGCATGCACGTGCTGCTCGAGGCGTTCGAGGGCCTGCCGCACGACGCCGAGCTGCTCGTCGCGGGCTCGCCCGCCTACGACCCCGGCTACGCCGTCTGGCTCCAGGGGAGCGCGCGCCATCCCGGCGTCCGCTTCGTCGGCGGCGTGCCGCCCGCCGCCGTCCCAGGCTTTCTGGCCGGGGTGGACGCCCTCGTGGTGCCGTCGATCTGGCAGGAGAACTCGCCGCTCACGATCCACGAGGGATTCCTCGCCGGCATCCCCGTCGTCGCGTCGCGCATGGGCGGCAGCAGCGAGCTGATCGAAGCGGGAGGCGGCCTCCTCTACGACGCCGACGACCCGCTCGCGCTGCGCGCGGCGCTGCTGCGCCTGTACGAGGAAGCGGGGCTCGCGCGCGGGCTCGCCGCGGCCGCGCCGCCGGTGAAGTCGCTGAAGGAGCACGTCGCGGAGCTGGTCGAGCTGTACGACCGGGTCCGCTTCGCCCGGGGCCGAGCGCATGCCGACGCCTGAGTGCGTCTCGGTGGTGATCCCGACGAAGGACGGCGCCGACACGCTCGGCGAGCTGCTCGCGCGGCTCTTCGAGCAGAAGCGGCGCTTCGACCTCGACGTGGTCGTGATCGACTCGGGCTCGCGCGACGCGACGCTCGAGATCGCGGCGCGCCACCCGCTGCGGCTCGAGCGGATTGCGCCGCGCGAGTTCGACCACGGCGAAACGCGCAACCGGGGCATCGCGATGACGCGCGGCGACCCGATCGTGCTGCTCACGCAGGACGCGATCCCCGCGGACGAGTCGCTGCTCGAGAACATCGCGCGACCTTTCGACGACGTTTGCGTGGCGGGCGTGTACGGCCGCCAGATCCCGCGCCCCGACTGCGACGTGGTGCGGCGGCGCCAGCTCGAGGGCTGGCTGACCGGACGGCTCGAGCCGGCGCGCGTCGAGCTCGGCGGGACGTCGCTCGACGCGCTGTCCCCGTTCGAACGCTACGAGCGCTGCGTGTTCGACAACGTGTGCTCCGCCGTGCGCCGCTCGGTGTGGGAGCGCATCCCGTTCCGGCGCGCTGCGTTCGGAGAAGACGTCGCGTGGGGCAGGGCCGTGCTCGAGGCCGGCTTCGCGATCGCCTACGAGCCGAGCGCGGCCGTGGTGCACTCGCACCGGCGGCCGGTCCGCGAGGAGTACCGGCGCGAGCGGCTCTCGCACCGCGTCCTGTACGAGCTGTTCGGCCTCGCCGCCGTGCCGCGCCGCCGCGACGTCGCGCGCGGCGTGCTCTGGCACCTGCGCAACGAGGTGCCGTACGCCTGGCGGCACGCGCCGCGCGGCGTCGAGCGCTGGCGCCAGCTCGCGCGCATGGCCGGGCTCGCGCTCGCGGTGCCGCTCGGCCAACACCTCGGCGTCGCCGACGCGCGGCGCGCGCGGAGCGACCCTTGAGGATCGTGCACGCGCTGCACGCGTTTCCGCCCGACTCGCGCGCCGGCTCCGAGAACTACGTCGAGGCGCTCGCGCGCGCGCAGCTGGCGCGGCACGAGGTCGCCGTGTTCCACCGCGTCGCGCATCCCGAGCGGCCGGAGTACGCGGTCGAGGAGGCGGAGCACGCGGGGATCCCGGTCGTGCGCATCAACCGCACGTTCCGCGATCTCGTGTCGTTCCGCGACACGTATCGCAGCGACGCCGTCGCGGCCGCGTTCGGCGCGTTCCTCGACCGCTTCGCGCCCGACGTCGTGCACTTCCATCACGTCACGTGCCTCTCCACCCGCTGCGTGCACGAGGCGAAGAAGCGCGGTGTCGGCGTCGTGTTCACGCTGCACGACTTCTGGCTGATCTGCCCGCGCGGGCAGCGGCTGCGCCGCGATCTCTCGCTCTGCGAGCGCCACGACGATCGCGACTGCGCCCGCTGCATGGCGCACCAGCTCCCGGTGCGCGGCGGGCACGCGCGCGTCGCGGAGCTCGACGCGCGCGCCGCGCGGATGGCCCGCTGGCCGCTCCCGCGCGGTCTCGCGCAGCGTCTCGCGCGCAGGCCGTTCGGCGGCGAGGCCGCCGCGCTGCGCGAGATCCGCGATCGCACCGAGGAGGTGCGCGAGATGTGCGCGCAGGTGGACCGCTTCGTCTCGCCGTCGGCGTTCCTGCGCGACCGCTTCGTCGAGTGGGGGCTCGACGCCGCACGCATCACGGTCGCGGACAACGGCTTCGTCGCTCCCGCCGCGGTCGCGCGCGAGCCGAGGGGCGACGACGCGAGGCTCCGCGTGGTCTACCTGGGCACGTGGATCCCTTCGAAGGGAGTGCACGTGCTCCTGGAGGCCTTTCGGGGCGTCCCGGGTGATCGCGCCGTGCTCGACGTCCACGGCTACGCCGCGCCGTTCGACGGCTTCCCGGACTACGAGGGCCACCTGCGACGGCTCGCCGCGGGTGCGCCGCACGTGCGGCTCCACGGACCCTACGAGCCCGAGGACGTGCCCCGCATCCTGGCACGCGCCGACGTCCTGGTCGTCCCCTCGATCTGGTACGAGAACTCGCCGCTCACGATTCACGAGGCGTTTCTCGCGGCCGTTCCGGTCGTCGCGTCCAACCACGGGGGGATGCGCGAGTTCGTGCGTCATGGCGTCGACGGCCTGACGTTCCGCGCGGGCGATCCGCGTGCCCTGCGGGCGGCGCTCGAGCGATTGATCGCGGATCGGGGACTGCTCGCGAAGCTCGCCGCGAGCCGCGCCTCGGTCGTCGAGATGGGCGAGCACGCACGCCGGCTGGAGGGCCTCTATCGCGGCCTCGCGCGCGCCTGAAGGTGCGCCAGGTCCGGAGCTCCGCGGAACGGGGGTCGCGGCATTTGGAAAAATCGCGTACCTAACCCGCCGCATGGGGGCACTCATCGAGGGTCGAGGGTCGGCCCGGGCGCATGGTCGCGCAGTCGACGTGGCGTCGAGCCGGCATCGTCCGCTCAGTCGTCGACGAGACGGCAGCGAGCAGGCAACTCGATGTCACGAGGGCGCGGGAATCGACCGCTACGAGACTCAGTGTTGACAGTTGCCCGTCCGATGCAGCTGCCGATATACTGAGTCCCGCCCAACAACGGGCCCCGTCTAACTTGGAGCCAAGACATGAGAGTGCGATTGCACGGCCTTCTTCTCTCTGCGGCCGCGGTTCTGGTGGCCGGCCCGAGCTGGGCGGGTCCGCCGGCTACGGGAGGGACCGACACGATCGGCGCCTACGTTCCGGCGCTCGAGCGCTTCTTCCTGCGCAACGCGAACAGCTCGGGCGCAGCCGACGCCGGCAACTTCAAGTTCAACGTGACGCCGGCGGCGAGCGACGAGCTGCCCGTCATGTGCGACTGGAACGGCGACGGCACCTCGACGGTGGGCGTCTACGTTCCGGCCATCGAGCGCTTCTACCTCCGCAACGCCAACAGCGCGGGCGCGGCCGATGCGGGGAACTTCAAGTTCAACGTGACGCCGGCCGGTGGCGACGAGGTTCCGGTCGCGGGCGACTGGAACGGCGACGGGACCTGCACCATCGGCGTGTACGTTCCCGCGATCGAGCGCTTCTACCTGCGCAACTCGAACAGCTCGGGCGCGGCCGACGCGGGGAACTTCAAGTTCAACGTGACGCCGGCGGGTAGCGACGAGACGCCGGTCGTGGGCGACTGGAACGGCGACGGCAGCTCGACGATCGGCTCGTACGCTCCGGCGATCGAGCGCTTCTTCCTGCGCAACGCGAACAGCGCGGGTGCGGCCGACGCGGGGAACTTCAAGTTCAACGTGACGCCGGCGGCCAGCGACGAGCTGCCGCTCACGGGCGACTGGAACAACGACGGCACCGGCACGATCGGCGCCTACGTTCCGGCGATCGAGCGCTACTACCTGCGCAACGCCAACAGCGCGGGCGCGGCCGACGCGGGGAACTTCAAGTTCAACGTGACGCCGGCGGGCGGCGACGAGTCGCCGGTGGCGTCCGACTGGGACGGCAACTAGCCGAGCTCACAGCTTCGTTCGATGGACCGGAGGTGGCACCGCGATCGCAGTGCCACCTCCGGTTGTTTTTTGCGCAAGCTTGGACGTTCGGAGGCGCTCCGATTTCCCGATTCGCCCATCTGACCCGGGTGGCGACCGGCGCCGCGCTCCTCGTGGTGCTCGCGTGCGGCGCCGAGGAGCAAGTGCCGGCTGCGCCGCCGCCCCCGGCCACGCCGGCGCAGACGGTGGCTGCCTCACCGCCGCCGACGATCGACCGCTTCACGGACCTGTTGCGGCTCGGAGAGCACGGGCAGGCCGTCGTCTCGGGCGGGCGGGCGAGGAGCGACGTCTGGGACCTCGGCGGGCACTACCGCCCGGTGCTGGCCCAGCCGCCCGGGTCGGTGCGGCTCGGGCCGATTCCCGCCGGTGAGCAGTGCCGGGTCGAGTTCGGCGTCGGGCTCCAGGGCGACCTCGCGAGCGGCGCCGTGCGCGTCCGCATGCGCGTCGAGCAGCCGCCGGCTGCCGACGGACGGCCGCTCTTCGAGGTGGAGCTCGCGCAGGCGCCTGGCGGCGGCTGGCTGGATCGCAGCGAGCCGCTGGCCGTCGATCCTGGCTCGGAGTTCTCCGTTCTCCTCGAAGTGGAAGCCCTGCGCGGCGCGGCGGCGAGCGTCGGCTGGTCCGCGCCCCACGTGATCTGCCGCGTGCCCCGGGCGCCCTCGCAGCGGCTCGCCAAGCCGCACGTGATCCTGATCTCGCTCGACACGCTGCGCGCCGACCATCTCGGCGTGTACGGCTACGGGCGCGACACGAGCCCCGTGCTGGACGCTTTCGCGGCCGACGCCTGGGTCTTCGACCGCGCATTCTCGCCCGCGAGCTGGACGTTGCCGTCGCACGCCTCGCTCTTCACTGCGGTCGCGCCGTCGGTGCACGGCGCCGGACATGCGTCGCCGTTCGCTCCGCTCCCCGCGGACGGCGTGCGGACGCTCGCCGAGAGCCTGCGCGACGGCGGCTATTGGACGATCGCGTTCACCGCCGGCGGCATCATGAGCCGGCGCAACGGACTGCACCGCGGCTTCCAGTGGTGGACCGAGCGCACGCGCGCGAACTTCGCGTCGACACTTCCGGGTGTCTTCGATGCGATCGGCACGGCGCCCACGCGGCCGATTTTCCTGGTGCTGCACACCTACGACGTCCACGGTCCGTATGCGTATCTGCCGGGCATCGAGGCGATCGAGGTCCCGCCGCGCGCGGGCCACGCGCCGGTCGCGACGGCTTCGCGCTGCGACGCGCCCGCGTGCGGCGACGCGGAGCAGGAGTGGAGGCGCATCCGCTCGTACCATTATCACGCCTACCAGCGCTTCGAACGCTTCGACGGCATCGACGACGTCGTCGACGCCTACGACCGCGGCATCCGTTTCGTCGACGCGCAGCTCGCCGTGTTGTTCGACCGCCTGCGCGACGTCGGCGTCTTCGACGACGCCATGATCGTGATCACGTCGGACCACGGCGAGTCGATCTACGAACGCGGCCTGTACGTCGGCCACTCCTACACGCTGCACGACGAAGAGGTCCGGGTGCCGCTCGTGGTGCGACTCCCGGGCGGAGAGCGCGGGCGCAGCGACGCGCTGGTCGAGCTGACGGACGTCGCGCCGTGGATCTTGGACGTCGCCGGCCTGCCGCGTCCGGAGTCGTTCCACGGCTTCTCCCCGCTCGCGCGTGCGCGCGGCGACGCGCCGCCGCGCCGGATCGCGGAGGGCGAGGCCGCGCACACGGGCCAACGCTATGCGCGCTCGCGCGACTGGAAGGCGATCGCCGCCGGGGCCGCGCCGATGAAGAGCCTGGCGCCGGCCGAGTTCGGCACGCGCTCCCGCAAGGGCGATCAGCTCTACGACCTCGTGCGCGACCCCGGCGAACGGACCGCGCTCCCGCTCGACGACTCGGCGCCCGTCGAAGCGGACGCGGTCCGATCCGCCGCACGCGGATCGCCTCAGCCGGGCCTGGCGAACGGCGAGCCGGAGCCGCAGCTCGATCCCACGCAGGAACAGCAGCTCCGCGAGCTCGGCTACCTGCGCTGAGCCGTCGGCATCGCGCGCGCGGCGCGCACCGCCTCCGCGATCGCATCCGCCACGGCGCGCGCGAGCAGCGCGTTGCCGTGCGCGTTCACGTGGCAGCAGTCGTCGCGGTAGATCGTCTCGTCGCGGCCCGCGAAGACCCCGGTGAGGTCGTGGAAGGCGATGCCGTCCTCGCGTAGCCGCTGGCCGCGCTCGCGCAGCAGCGGGTAGGCGTTCCGCACCGACTCGCTCGCGTGGTACTGGCGGAACGCGCGGGCGCGCTCGGTCTCGTTGAGCGGCTTGCTGCCGGGCACGTACTGGTTCGGCTGCAACGCGTGGACGTAGACCGCGCCGGCGGCGCGCGCCATCGCGTCCATCGAGCGCGAGGTGCGTTCCCAGAGGTCGGCGATCAACGCGAGGCAGTCGCCGTTCGCGCCGAGGCACGGCTCCGGCAGGGAGGCCAGGAACGCGTCCGGCGCGCGGGCGCCGACGAGGCGTTGCAGCTCGCCTTCGAGCAGCGCCGCCCGCGTCGCGTGGCGGCGGGCGAGCGTTCCGGCGACGACGCGCGCGAGCTCGCTGCTGCGCAGCAGCGGCGACGCGTCGACCCGGCGCACCGACTCGGACGCCATGCGCTGCTCGTACACGATGCGTCCCGCGAGCTCCGTCTCCTCGCGGCTCGGCGCGCCGCGCAGCGTCTCGACGGTCACGCGGTAGTGACTCTGCGAAGGCAGCAGCGGATGGCGTCCCGCCTCCGCGTCGAGCCGGCCGAACACCACCTCGTTGAAGCCGTCGAGGTTCACGACGACGTCGAGCGGGACGCCGAGCGCCGTCGAGAGCAGCAGCTCGATCGCCGCCTGCGGCTGCTTGAAGCCGCCGGAGCCGAAGGTCAGCACGTCGATCGACGCCGTGATCTCGGGAAGGCGCTCCTGCAACGCCTCGCGCAGTGTGTCGCCGGCGACGTTCACGAGCTGGCCGGCGACCGAGCCGCCGAAGACGCCCACCACGAAGCGCTCGTCCGGTAGGTCGCGGTAGTCGTCGTGATTCGACAGGTAGCCGAAGCGGTTGGCGCGGGTCTGCGCGGCCGCCCATTCGCTCGGAGGTCCGTCGGGGAAGACCGGCAGCGGCCGCACCGGATAGCGCAGCACCGTACCGGGACGGCGGATCCAGCCGAGATACGGATGGATCTGCGTCGCGATCGCGGGCGCCGCGGGCTCGGCCTGCGAAGACGGCGCGAGCTGCTCCGCGTAGTCCGCGCGGGCGGCGGCGAACAGGTCGAACGCGCGGATCGCGAGCTCGATGGTGCCGATGGCGCCCGCGCAGCTCACGAGCATTGCGAGCAGAGCGGAGATCCAGCGCTTCACGCAGGTCCCGGGTTCGAGAGAGCTGGAGACGGCGGACGATAGCCGATGCGACCCGCCGCGCCGCGTCGGCGCGGAGGAGCTTGGCGCCCCGCGCTATCGTGCGCGCCTCGGGAGGTCCGTACGTGGCGGAGGAAGCAGACGATCGCCCCTGGCGGAGCCGGATGCCGCCCGTCGTCGTGCCCGACGCGCCGGAACGCATTCACGCCGAGCTCGATCGCCTCAGCGAGATCCAGGCGCACCGGGAATGGGTGATCGAGGGTCTGCGCGCGCACGTCCGCAACATCGAGCACGACCTCGAGCTCGCGCGCCACCGCGTCGAGGAGCTCGAGAAGCACGCCAAGAACGTCGAGCTCCAGTTGTCCGGGACGCGCGCGCACGCGGAGAACCTCGCGGAGCAGCTCGCCGAACGGGTGCGGCGCCTCGCCGAGGTGGAGGAGGAGGCGCGCGCGCTGGAGCAGCGCGTGCGCGGTCGCCGCAGCGTGCGGCTCGCGACGCACGGCATCTTCCCGAAGGTCGCGAACCGCTCGATCGACGCGATCTTCGCGCTCGGCAACCGGATCTGGAGCGCGCGCCCGGACCTCCAGCGCCACTATCCGCAGGACCACGCGGCCGACTTCTGGTACTGGCTGCTGTGGGATCGCGAAGGCAACCCGGACCTCGCGCGCGTGCGGCTGCCGATCCCGGACGCGCACCTGCGCGAGCGGGTGCGCGGCGGGGGCAGCGAGATCGAGTACGTCCGCAGCGGCCTCGTGGACGGCTGGCGCGTCGACGGCTGCCTGCGGCAGGGCGGCTTCGACCCGGCGGCGGGCGGCGCGCTGCTCGACTTCGGAGCCGGGTGCGCGCGCGTCGCGCAGTACTTCGCGCTCTACGCGGGACGCACCCGCGTCCACGGCTGCGACGTCGACGCCGAGGCGATCCGCTGGTGCACCGACCACCTCGACTTCGCGGACTTCGCCGCGATCGCACCCGCGCCCCCGACCTCGTACGGCGACGCGCAGTTCGACGCGGTGTACGCCTACTCGGTGTTCTCGCACCTGCCGGAAGACCTGCACCTCGAATGGCTCGCGGAGCTGCGGCGCATCACGCGGCCGGGCGGCGTGGTCGTGCTGACCGTGCACGGCCAGCACGTCGTGGACGAGGTGCTCGCCGGCCGCGCGCTGCCTCACTTGCGCGGGCCGCTCGCCGCCCGCGAAGCCGCCCTGCGCGACCGCGGCTTCGCGTTCCTGCCGTACGGCGCGCTCGATCTCCGCCAGGCCGGCAACCTGGGCTTCTTCGAATCGTGGGATCTCGAGCGCTACGGCGACACGTTCGTGCTCGAGGCGTTCGTCCGCGCGCGCTGGGCCGAGCTGTTCGAGGTGGTGGCCTGCATCCCGGCGCCCGACGCCTGGCAGGATTACGTGGTCCTGCGCACGCGCTGAGGCGACGCGACGCATCCGGAGGGACACGCGGTGGGAACGATCGCCGAGAATCAGGACGCCTGGGGCCACTACGACTGGAGCAAGGGCGGCGACGAGTGGTCGCACTGCTGGGGCGGCACCGAGTCGCTCTGGTGGACGACGCTGTTCCCGCGCGTCCGCCGCTTCGTGCCCGCGCCGCGCATCCTCGAGATCGCGCCGGGCTTCGGCCGCATCACGCAGTACCTGAAGGGCCTGTGCGACGAGCTGATCGTCGTCGACCTGACCGAGCGCTGCATCGCGGCGTGCCGGGAGCGGTTCGCGGGCGAGAGCCACATCTCGTATCACGTCAACGACGGCCGCTCGCTCGACGCGATCGCGGACGGGTCGATCGACTTCGTCTTCAGCTACGACTCGCTCGTGCACGCCGAGACCGACGTGATCGAGGCGTACCTCGCGCAGCTCGGGCGCAAGCTGCGCCCGGACGGCGCCGGCTTCTTCCACCACGGAAACCTCGGCAGCTTTCGCGACGCGGCGAGCGGCGCGCTCACGGTCGCCAACCCGCACTGGCGCGCCGAGAGCACCGCGGCGGCGGACGTCGTGCGCTACTGCGAGGTCGCCGGACTCGTGTGCCTTTCGCAGGAGCTCGTCGCGTGGGGCGGCGACGTGCTGAACGATTGCTTCTCGACCTTCACCGTGCGCGGATCGGTGTACGAGCGTTCCTACCAGCGCTTCGAGAACCCGCGCTTCATGGACGAAGCCGCGCGCGCGCTCGAGCTGGCGCGCACCTACGGACTCGACGGAGCCATCCCGCTGCGCCGCGATCCCGCGCCGCGGCCCGTCGCACGCGGGCCGGCGAGCGCGCCGCGCGGTCTGTTCGCGCGGCTGCGCGAGCTCGTGTCGCCGTCCAGTTGAGCGGTCGCGCCCGGCTCGGCTCGCTCGCCCTCGCGCTCGCGTCGCTGGCGATCTCGCTCGCGGCGGTCGAGCTCGGCCTGCGCGCGGGGATCCGGCTCGGCGTGCCCGCGCTCCGCGACCCCGATCTCTACGCCGACGCTTCGACCGACGACGACTGGTGGAAGCTCCACCACCGCTGGGGCGGCCGCTTCGAGCTGCCGAGCGCGCGGCAGGTCGATCCGCTGCTCGGCTGGAGCCTGCCGCGCACGCCGAGCAATCCGCTCGGCGTGCTGCGCGACGAGCCGTACCGAGTCGATCCGCGCGCGCCCGCGATCCTCTTCTACGGCGACTCGTTCGTGCGCGGCATGACGCCGATGCCGGAGCGGATCCCCCAGCGGCTGGAAGCGCGCCTCGGCGGACCCGCCGTCTACAACTACGGGATCGGCGGCTACGGGCTCGACCAGATCTATCTCCGCTTCCGCGCGTCGCACGCGAGCTTCGAGCGCCCGTTCGTCCTGTTCGGCGTCATGACCGACGACATCGACCGCTGCGTGCTGCGCGTGCGTTCGGGCCCGAAGCCGTACTTCGAGCTCGACGGCGACGCGCTCGTGCTGCGCGGCACCCCGGTCGACCCCGATCCGCGCGCCTGGCTCGAGCGCAATCCGCCGTCGATCGCGAGCTACTTCGGCGCGCTGGTGACGCGCAAGCTGCGCCTGCTGCGCGCGGCGGGGCGCCCGAGCGAGTCGGCGTACGGGCAGGAGCGCAAGCGCCGGCTGGCCGACCGGCTCCTGGAAGCAGTCGTCCGCGAGGCGCGCGATCGCGATCTCCCGCTGCTGTTCGTGTTCTTCTATCCGCGTTACGAGCTGGACTTCGTCGGATGGCGCGAGCGCTTCCTGCGCGAGGCGGCCGCACGCCTCGCGGTCGAGACGCTCGACACCAAGCAGGTGTTGCTCGCGGAGGCCTCGCGCCGCGGCGTGCCCGCGCACTCCTTCTACGAGGGCGGACATCCGAACGCGCTCGGCAACGATCTCGTCGCGGCGGCGCTGGCCGAGCGCCTGCGCGCGCGTCAGGGCGCCGAGCGCTCCCAGTCTGCGCCGTAGCGCCAGCGCGCCCACGCCCGGTAGAGGGCGTTGCGCTTCATCCCGCGCAGCGCGCGCAGCGCGCGGCTCGCCTCGATGCGGTGCAGTCGCGACTCGGCCTCGCCGCGCCGCGCGTGTTCGGCGTGCAGCGCGGCCGCGAGCGCGTCGCGCTCGCCGGCGAGTCGTCCGCTCTCGTTCTGCATGCGCACGAACTCGATCGCCTGCGTGGCCCACGCATTGGCCGCCGCGGGCGAGAGCAGCGGCTCGGGCCGCGGCGCCTCGCGCGCCGTGCGCAGGATCGCCTCGATGGCGTCCAGCATCCGCTCCAGCGAGAACGACGCCTCGACGCGCGCCCGCCCGCGCCGCCCGAGCGTGCGCCGCAGATCGACGTCGCGCAGCAGCGGCTCGAGCGCGTCGGCGTAGGCGGCCGCCTCGCGCACCGGCTCCGCGGGTGGCAGCAGCAGCCCGCAGGCGGGCGTCACGAGCTCGCGCTGGCCGCCGACGTCGGCGGACACGACGGGCAGCTCCAGCGCCATCGCCTCGAAGAGCGAGAGCGCGATGCCCTCCATGCGCGACGGCAGGAAGAAGACGTCGCCCGCCGACAGCACCTCGCGCATCGCGTCGGGTCCGACGCCGCCGAGGAGGCGCACGCGGCCCGCGAGCAGCGGGTCGGAGAGCGCGCCCTCGAGCGCGGGCCGGAGCGGTCCGTCGCCCGCCACCACGGCCCGGAACGGGACGCCGCGCCGCGCGAGCTGCGCCACGGTCGCCGCGAACACGGCGGGCTGTTTCTGCTCGCAGAGCCGCGCGGCGTAGACCAGGACGGCCTCTTCGTCCGCGACCTGCCAGGCTTCGCGCAGCCGCTTGCGCGCGTCGTGGTCGCGGCGCCACGCGGCGGCGTCGATGCCGGTGTACGCGACGCCGACCCGCTCCGCGTCGGCCCCGCGCTCGATCATCCAATCGCGCAGGTGCGCCGACGACGTGATCGTCGCATCGAGCGCGCGGCGGACGAGCCGGGACAGCCGCGGATAGCCGCCGCTCTTCCACTCGGGCTGCTCCATGTGGCAGAAGTCGGCGTACACGGGGCCCGGACAATGCGCGCGCAGGAAGGGCAGCAGCAGGTATCCGAGCTCGCTGTTGCTGACGAGCACCGCGTCCGGCCGGCGCGACTCGATCAAGTGTCGGAGGAAGCGGGGCTGCTCGCGCAGCGGCAGCAAGCGCGCCAGCGCGAAGCAGTCGGGCGTCGCGCGCGCGAAGGCGTCCTCCCAGCCGTGGTCGCCGGCCTGCGTCGTCGCGACGGTCACCTCGACGCCGCGCGCCGCGAGACCGCGCACCAGGCTCAGGTTGAAGCGGTCCGCGCCGCCCAGCGCCAGCCACGGAACGATCAGCAGCAGGCGCGGCCGCTGCTTGCGCAGCGGGTTCGCGAAGGCGGGCGCGTCGGGCACGTCCGCGAAGGGCGGATCCGCGTCGGGCGCGAGGGACGGAAAACGCCCCGCGAGCGCGCCGTGGCGCTCCGCCAGCGCGCGGCGCATCGCGTCGACGCGCTCAGGCGACTCCCAGCCGGCCGGCGGGTCCTTGCGCCGGAACCAGTCGAGCCGCTCGGGCAGCGTGGCGCCCCAGGAGCCGCGTGCGGCGCAACGCAGCCAGAAGTCCCAGTCCTCGAAGCCGTCGCGCAGGCTCTCGTCGTAGCCGCCCGCGGCCTCGAACACCGCGCGCCGCACCAGCGCGCGTCCCGACGCCGCGTTCTCGCGCAAGAAGTCCGCGCCGCCCTCGAAGCCGCGCTCCCAGCGATACGACTGCGCGCCGAAGCCCTGACACCAGCCGTTGACGAAGCCCCAGCCGGGATGCGCGTGGAGCGCCGCGCAGCACTTCTCGAGCGCGGTCGGCTCGAGCAGGTCGTCCTGATCGAGCACGTAGACGAGCTCGCTCGCGGCGGCGCGGAAGCCGGCGTTGCGCGCCGCGCTGCGGCCGCGGTTCTCGAACATGCGCAGCACGCGGACGCGCGCGTCGGCGGCGAGCTCCGCGAGCAGCGCCGCCGTGGCGGGATCGGTCGAGGCGTCGTCGACCAGGATCCACTCGAAGTGCTGGAGCGACTGCCCGAACACGCTGGCGGCCGTCGCGCGCAGCGCGGCGACGTCCGGATCGAAGACGGGCGTCACGACGGACACCACGGGCCGCGGCGGAGCGCCCGAGGGGTCGGGCGCGTAGTCGTAGCGCGGCCGCGCCGGATCGCCGGGCGGCGGCGGCGTGCCGTGCCGCTCGCTCACGCGCGCGCGGGCCGGGTCCGCCGCGTCATCGAGCGGCCGGCTCGAGGGCGGCGTCGAGCACCTCCTCGATCGCGTCCGCCAGGCGGATCTCGATCTCCGCCTTCACCTCGTCCGGCACGTCGACGAGATCCTTCTCGTTGCGGCGCGGCAGGATCACGGTCTTGATGCCGGCGCGCGCCGCGGCGAGCACCTTGTCCTTGATACCGCCGACGGGCAGCACGCGGCCGCGCAGCGAGATCTCGCCGGTCATCGCGACGTCGCCGCGCGCGCGCCGGCCCGAGAGCACGGATACGATTGCCGTCACGAGCGCGATGCCGGCCGAGGGCCCGTCCTTCGGGACCGCGCCCGCCGGCACGTGCAGGTGTAGCTCGCCGCCTGTGAGGACCTTGGCGCGCAGGCCGAGCGCCTCGGCGTTGGCGCGCACCCAGGAGAGCGCCGCCCCGGCCGACTCCTTCATCACCTCGCCGAGCTGGCCGGTGAGGCGCAGCCGCACGTCCTTGCCGCCCGGCATCGCCGTCGCCTCGATGAACAGGATGTCGCCGCCGTGCGCAGTGCGCGCGAGCCCGACGACCACGCCCGGCTGCACCGTGCGCTCGGCGGTCTCGGGCAGGTGCGGCGGCGCACCGAGCGCCTCGCCGACGAAGGCGGCGTCGATCGGCAGCGTCTCGGTCGGCTTCTCCTCGGCGACGCGGCGCGCGGCCTTGCGCATCAGCTTGGCGATGTGGCGATCGAGATTGCGCACGCCCGCTTCGCGCGTGTACTCGTGGACGACGCGTTCGATCGCGCCGTCCTGCACCGCGATCTGGTCCTCGCGCAGCCCGTGCGCGTCGCGCTGCTTCGGCACGAGGTGGTCGCGCGCGATCTTCAGCTTCTCGCGATCGGTGTAGCCGGGCAGCTCGATCACCTCCATGCGGTCGAGCAGCGCGGGCGGGATCGTCGAGAGCGTGTTGGCGGTCGCGATGAAGAAGATGCGCGAGAGGTCGAACGCCACCTCGAGGTAGTGATCGCTGAAGGTGGAGTTCTGCTCCGGGTCGAGCACTTCGAGCAGCGCGGACGACGGATCGCCGCGGAAGTCGGCGCCGAGCTTGTCGATCTCGTCGAGCAGGAACACCGGATTGCGCGAGCCGGCGCGGCGCAGGCTCTGCACGACGCGCCCCGGCATCGCGCCGACGTAGGTGCGGCGGTGGCCGCGGATCTCCGCCTCGTCGCGCACGCCGCCGAGCGAGGCGCGCACGAAATTGCGGCCCATCGCGTGCGAGATCGAGCGGCCGAGCGAGGTCTTGCCGACGCCCGGCGGGCCCACGAAGCAGAGGATCGGGCCCTTCGCCTCGGGCGCGAGCTTGCGCACCGCGAGGTACTCGAGGATGCGGTCCTTCACCTTTTCGAGATCGTAGTGGTCGGCGTCGAGGATGCGGCGCGCCTCGCGCAGGTCGAGCTTGTCCTCGGTCTCGATCGCCCACGGCAGGTCGGCGAGCCACTCGAGATAGGTGCGGATCAGATGGCGGTCGGGCGCGTGCTGGGGCAGGGCGGCGAGCCGCTTCAGCTCGCGCTCGGCCTGCGCCGCCGCGTCGGGAGGCAGCTGCGCGGCCTCGATCCGCTCGCGCAGGTCGTCGACCTCCTGCGAGCCGCCGTCGCTCTCGCCGATCTCGGTCTGGATGTCGCGCATGCGCCGGCGCAGCAGCTTCTCGCGCCGCTTCGGGTCCTGCTCGCCACCGCCCGACTGCTCGGTGAGACGCCGCTGCGTCTCGGCGATCGTGACCTCGCGGTCGAGGTGCGCCGTCACGCGCGCGAGTCGGCGCGCGACGTTCGGCTCCGCGAGCAGCGCGATCTGCTCCTCGGGCGCGAGCGGCAGCGTCGACGCCACCAGATCCGTGAGCAGGCCGGGGCTCGGCAGGCCCGCGACGAAGGTCTTCCACTCGTCGGGGAGATCCTCGCGCAGGTCGATGATGCGCTGCGCCTTGGCGATCACCTGCTTCCACGCGGCGTCGCGATCGGGCGACGGCTCGTCGACCTCCGAGAGCGGCGTCACGCGCACCAGCAGACACGGCTCGTTGGCGACGGCCTGCGCGAGCGTCGTGCGCGCGACGCCGACCACGATCGCCTGCTTGCCCTCGCCGCGCGCGTCCACGATGCGGGCCACGCGAACGATGCACGCGGTCGGGTAGAGGTCCGCGAGCTCGGGATCCTCGGTCTCGGCCTCGCGCTGGCTCGCGATGACGAGCAGCCCGCCCTGGCCGGCGCGCGCCAGCGCCGCCAGCGACTTGGCGCGCCCGATCGCGAGCGGCCGCGTGACGCCCGGGAACACGACCGCGTCGCGCACCGGCAGCAGCGGCAGGACGTCCGGAACTTCGATCCGCTCGCCCGCCGCTCCGATCACCACGTTGTGCTCGCCGTCCGCCACCGGGCTCCCTCGATCCGCGCGGCGGCTCCGGGGATCGGAGCGGACACGGGATCGCGCAACCGTAAGCGCACTGCGGAGGCGGTCAAGTCGCAGCGAGCGCGCGGTGCTCGGCGGCCATGACGCAAGACGTGAAGAAGAAGGATCCGGCGAGGAAGCGAAGGCTAGGCGCCTGGTGCCCGGGACTGGATTCGAACCAGCACGAGGTTGCCCTCACTAGCTCCTGAGGCTAGCGCGTCTACCAATTCCGCCACCCGGGCGTGGGAGCGGCGCGCGAAGCTAGGTCGCGTCCCGACGGCCGTCAACGCGCCGCGCGGCGATGGCGACGACGCGCGCGCCGCTACGATCGCTTCGATGCGCGTCCCTGCGGAGCGAGTGCTGCGCCTGCTCGACCGCGCCGACCGCCCCGTGGTCGCGCTGCACGACATGACGCGCGCGATCCGCGGCGCGGGCGGCCCGCGCGCACTGCAGGCGGCGCTCCGCGAGCTCGAGCGCGAGGGCCGCATCGAGCGCGCCGCGGGAGGCTGGCGACTCGCGCGCGCGAGCGGGCTCGCGCCCGCGACGGCACACGTCGATCGCGACGGCACGCTGGTGGCGATCGACGAGGTCGGCCGCCGCCATCGGCTCGAGAGCGGAGCCGCGCTCGAAGGCGAGCGCGTGCTCGTCGAGCCGCTCGCGGGCACGGGCGCCGCGGAGGTGGCGCGCTCGATCGGAGGGGCGCGCCGCGAGTGGGTCGGGATCTTGTCGCGGCGCGGCCGCGAGGGCCGGCTGACACCGTACCGTGACGACGCGAAGTGGGAGCTGCGCATCCCGCGCGCGAGCTGGAGGGGCGGGCGCGCCGGCGACGTGGTCGTCGCGGTCGCGGCGGGAGGCGAGCCGCGCGAGCGCGGCGCGCGCGGGCGGCGGCCGCGCGCCGCGCCGCTCGCGAAGGTGGTCGAGGTCCTCGGACCGCCCGGCACGCCCGAAGCCGACTTCCGCGCCATCGCGTGGCGGCACCGGCTGCGGCGCGACTTCCCGCCCGAGGTGCTCGCCGAGGCCGACGCCTGCGACGCCGCGCTCGAAGCGGCGGAGACCGCGCGGCGCCTCGATCTGCGCGCGCTGCCCTTCGTCACGATCGATCCCGCGACCGCGCGCGATCACGACGACGCCGTCTGCGTCGAGCCGCTCGGCGGCGGACGCACGCGCCTTTGGGTCGCGATCGCGGACGTCTCGCACTTCGTCGCGGAGGACGGCGCGCTCGACCGCGAAGCGCGGCTGCGCGGCAACAGCGTCTACTTCCCGGACCGCGCGATCCCGATGCTCCCCGAGCGCCTCTCGGGCGAGCTCTGCTCGCTGCGTCCCGACGTCGACCGCCTGGCGCTCGCGGTCGAGCTCGAGATCGGCGCGCGCGGCGCGGTGCGCGCGGCGCGCTTCTCCGAGGCCGTGATCCGCAGCCGCGCGCGGCTCGTGTACGACGACGCCGCCATCGTGATGGGCGGCGGCGTGCACCCGCACGTGGCCGGCGGCGCCGTCACCGAGCAGCTGCGCGGGCTCGCGGAGGTCGCGCGCCGGCTCGGCGCCGCGCGCAGCGCGGCGGGCGCGATCGACTTCGACCTGCCGAGCGCCGAGATCGTGCTCGGCGACGAGGGGCATCCGACGGACATCATCGAGGCGCCGCGCACCGTCGCGCACCGCGCGATCGAGGAGGCGATGCTCGCCGCGAACCGCGCCGTCGCCGAGCAGCTGCTCGCGCGCGAGGTGCCCGCGCTCTATCGCGTGCACGAGCCGCCGACGCCGACCGCGCTCGCGGAGCTGCGCGCGCTGCTCGAGTCGTTTGGTTTGCTCGAGCTGCCGCGCGGCGCCGCCGTCGCGGCCGGCGACATCGCGGAGGCGATGCAGCGCGCGCGCGGCCGGCCCGAGGAACGCCTCGTGCACACGACCGCGCTGCGCTCGATGCGGCCGGCGCGCTACGACGCCCGCTGCCTCGGCCACTTCGCGCTCGCGTTCGCGGCGTACCTTCACTTCACGTCGCCGATCCGCCGCTACGCGGACCTCGTCGTCCACCGCGCGCTGCGCGACGTGCTCGCGGGCGACCTCGAGCGCGCGCGCGCGCGGGCGGAGCGCATGCCGGCATTCGCCGAGCGCACGTCGTCGTGCGAGCGCAACGCGATGGAGGCGGAGCGCGAAGCCGTCGATCTCGCCAAGTGCGTGTTCATGAAGCCGCGCGTCGGCGAGTCGTACGAGGCGACGATCACGCGCGTCGCGCGCCACGGCTTCTACGCGACGCCCGACGACTTCTTCGTCGAGGGCCTGGTGCCGGTGCGCACGCTGCACGGGCGCTTCGAGTTGGACGAGCGCGGCGTCGCGCTGGTCGCGCGCGGCACGGCGCGCTTCACGCTGGGCGACCGCGTCCAGGTGCGCGTCGCGCAGGTCGACCTGGTGCGCGGCTGGATCGACTTCGCGCTCGAGAGCGAGCCGCCGCGGCCGCGGCGGCGCAGCCGGAAGGAGCGCACCTGAACGCGATCCCCGCCGACGTGGTCGACGCGCCCGTGACCGGCATCAATCTCGTGCCGGGCCGGCTACGCGACCAGCTCGGCGCGACGCCGACGCTGCTGGTGTTCCTGCGCCATCTCGGCTGCATCTTCTGTCGCGAGACGGTGACGGACCTGCGCGCGATCTCCGAGCGCGATCCGTGGTTCCCGCCGGTGCTGTTCTTCACGCAGTCGAGCGGCGTGGAGCTGCGCGCCTTCCTGCGGCGCGACTGGCCGAACGCGCGCGCGATCGCGGACGTGGACCGCCGCTTCTACGCCGCCTTCGGCATCGATCGCATGAGCCCGCTGGGGCTGCTGCGGCCGTCGCTCTGGCAGGCCGAGCGGCGCGCGCGCGCCAAGGGCCTCGAGAGCGGCGAGCGAAGCGGCGACATCTGGCGCATGCCCGGCGTGTTCCTGGTGCGCGGCGCCGAGGTGCTCTGGTCGCACGAGTTCCGCCACGCCGGCGACCATCCGGACTGGAGCCGCATCCCCGTGATCGCCGCCGCCGGCTCCCGCTGACGCTCTACGCGTCGAGCAGCGACACGAGCGAGGCGACGACCCATTCGCGCTGCTCGTCGCGCAGCTCCGGGTAGACCGGCAGCGCGAGCACCTCGCGCGCGGCGCGCTCGGTCTCCGGGAGATCGCCGCTCGCGTAGCCGAGCGGCGCGAAGCAGCGCTGCTCGTGCAGCCCGAGCGGGTAGTAGACGTCGGTGCCGACGCCGCGCGCCTCGAGGTCCTTGCGCAGCGCGTCGCGGCGCTCGCCCGGCACCCGCACCACGTACTGGTGGTAGACGTGCAGCGCCGGCGCGGGCGGCGGCGCGGGCGTCCGCAGCGGCAGGCCGCCCGCCGCGAACGGCGCGGGCGCGGGCAGCGCGCCGGCGCGTGCGAACGCCGCGTCGTACGCCTCCGCGTGTCGGCGCCGCGCGGCGTTCCAGCGCTCCAGATGCGGCAGCTTCACGCGCAGCACGGCCGCCTGCAGCGCGTCGAGCCGCGCGTTCATGCCGAGCTCCTCGTGGACGTAGCGGCGGCTCGAGCCGTGGACGCGCAGGCGCACGAGATGCGCGGCGAGCTCGGCGTCGTCGGTGGTGAGCAGCCCGCCCTCGCCGGCGCCACCCAGGTTCTTGGAGGGATAGAACGAGAAGCACGCGACGCGCCCGCGGCCGCCGATGCGCCGGCCCTCGGCGTCGCGCGCGCCGATCGCCTGCGCCCCGTCCTCGACGAGCGGGACGCCGGCCTCGCGCGCGACCGCCTCGAGCGCGGCGAGGTCCGCGGCGCGCCCGTACAGATGGACGGGCAGGATCGCGCGCAGGCGCCGGCAGCGCGCTGCGGCGGCCCGCGTCGCCGCCGGGTCGAGCGCGTAGCTCTCCGGGTCGATGTCCACGAACACGGGCGTCGCGCCGCAGCGGGCGATCGAGCCGGCGGTCGCGAAGAACGTGAACGACGGGCAGATCACCTCGTCGCCGGGTCCGACGCCGAGCGCCTGCAGCGCGAGCAGCAGCGCGTCCGAGCCCGAGGAGCAGCCGACCGCGAAGCGGCTCTCGCAGTACGCGGCGAGCTCGCGCTCGAGCGCGTCGACCTCGGGCCCGAGGATGAAGCCCTGGCTCTCGAAGACGCGGTCCACCGCGGCGCGTACGTCGTCGCGGATCTCGGCGTACTGCGCGCGCAGGTCGAGGACGGGAACGCGCATCGGCTCAGCCGCCCGCCAGCAGCGTCTGGACCTCGCGCGCGAACTCGTCGCGGAAGCGCGCGGTGGAGAAGCGCTCCGCGTGGCTGCGGATCAGCTTCGCGTCGAAATGGGGCTCGGCCTCCTCGAAGCGGCGCACGGCGTCGGCGAGCGCGGCGGGCGTCTGCGCGTCGAACCACACGCCCGTCGCGTGCGCGGCGCCGTCGGCGGGCCCGACCAGCGGGCGCACCGTCTCGGTGGCGCCGCCGCGCGCGAAGGCGATCACCGGGCGGCCCGACGCCTGCGCCTCGAGCGCCGCGATCCCGAAGTCTTCTTCCTGCGGATACACGAGCGCGCGGCAGCGCGCGTAGAGCCGCGCCAGCTCCGCCTCGGGGACGCGACCGAGCAGCTCGACGCCGCGCGGCGCGCGCCGCGCGAGCGCCGCGCGCAGCGGACCGTCGCCCACCACGACGAGCCGGCGTCCCAGCTTGCCGAACGTCTCGATCGCGAGGTCCGCCCGCTTGTACGGGACGAACGCGCCGACGAGCAGGTAGAAGTCGTCGGGCGGCCGGCCGTCCGGCCGGAACGCCTCGACGTCGACCGGCGGGTACACCACCGAGGCGTCGCGCCGCCAGTGGCGCCGCACGCGCTCGCGCACGTACTCCGAGATCGCGACGATGCGCGTCACGCGCGCCGGGCTCGCCGTCGCGCGGTCGAAGTGGCGCAGCGCCGCGAGCAGCGGCTCGGCGGCGGCGCGGCGCAGGCCGCGGCCGAGGTACGCCTCCACCGCGTCCCACGCGTAGCGCATCGGCGTCAGGCAGTAGCAGAGGTGCGGCGTGCCGGGCGCGATGCGAGCCGCCTTCGCCATCGCGTGGTGCACCGACACGACGAGGTCGTAGCCGTCGATGCGGAGCTGGCGCACCGCCCACGGCAGCAGCGGCAGCAGCTCGCGGTAGTGGCGCGCGGAGCCCGACCAGCGCTGCAGCGGGCTCGTACGCACGTTCAGCGCGTCGATGCGCGGCGTGGTGGAGCCCGGCACGTGCACCAGCGTGTAGAGGTCCGCGGACGGAAACAGCACCGCGAGCTCGTCGAGCACGCGCTCGCCGCCGCGCAGGCCGGTCAGCCAGTCGTGGACGAGCGCGACGCGCACTACGACGCCTCGGCGGCGGCCGCCGCTTCGTTCTCTTCGGCGAGCTCGCTCCAGCGCTCGTAGAGAGCGTCGAGCGCGCTGCGCAGCGCGGCACGCTCGGCCTCGGCTTCGCGCATGCGCTCGCCGTCGCGGTAGACGTCGGGGTCGCCGAGGCGCGCTTCGGCGGCGCCGAGGCGCCGTTCGTGCTCGGCGATCGCGGCCTCGACCTTGCCGAGCTCGCGCGCGTTGCGCTCGGCTGCGCGGCGCCGCTCGCGCGAGAGCCGATGGGCCTTGGCCGGCGCGGCCGGCTCGCTCGCGGAACGCGGCTCGGCCGCCGCGGCGCGCGCCGCCGACTCGGCCTCGAGCGCGCGCAGCGAGTCGTCGTAGTTGCCGCGGAAGTCGCGCACGCGCCCGGCGCGGACGTCGACGATGCGGGTCGCGACGGCGTTGAGCAGCGCGCGGTCGTGCGACACGAGCAGCACGGTGCCCGCGTACGCGGCGAGCGCGTCCTCCAGGACTTCGCAGGCGTCCACGTCGAGGTGGTTGGTGGGCTCGTCCAGCACCAGGAAGTTCGCGGGCCGCAGGAACAGCTTCGCGAGCGCGAGCCGCGCCTTCTCGCCGCCGGAGAGCACGCCCACGCGTTTGGAGACGTCGTCGCCGGAGAACAGGAACGAGCCGAGGTGGTCGCGCGCGCGCGCCGCGTCGGCGAGCGACGCGATGCTCTCGAGCTCGCCGAGCACCGTGCGCTCGGGATCGAGCGCCTCGAGCTGGTGCTGCGCGTAGAACACCGCGCGGACGTTGTGGCCGAGGCGCCGGACGCCGCGCTCGATCGGGAGCCGCCCGGCTGCGATCCGCAGCAGCGTCGACTTGCCGGCGCCGTTGGGGCCGACCAGCGCGACGCGCTCGCCGCGGCGGATCTCGAAGTCGAGCCCGTCGTAGACGGTCCGCTCGCCGTAGCGCTGCACCACCTTCTCGAGCGCGAGCACCGTCTCGCCCGCGCGGTCGGGCTCGGGCACGTGCAGGCGCATGCGCTTGCTGCGCACCGGCACGGGCGGGGCGCTCTCCCGGTCCATGCGCTCCAACATCTTGATGCGGCTCTGCGCCTGGCGCGCCTTGCTCGCCTTGTAGCGGAAGCGCTCGACGAAGCGCTCGATCTCGGCGCGCTTGCGCGCCTGCTCCTCGGCGGCCTCCTGGGCGCGCACGATGCGCTCGGCGCGCGCCGCGAGGTAAGCGTCGTAGCCGACGCCGTAGTCGGTCAGCGCGCCCGCGGCCAGCTCGGCGACGCGGCGCACGTGCCGGCGCAGGAAGGTGCGGTCGTGCGACACCGCGACGACCGCGCCGCCGTAGGCGTCGAGGAAGCTCTCGAGCCATTCGATCGCGGGCAGGTCGAGGTGGTTGGTCGGCTCGTCGAGGAGCAGCACCTCGGGCTCGGAGAGCAGCAGCTTCGCGAGCTCGACCCGCATCCTCCAGCCGCCCGAGAGCGCCGCGAGCGGTCGGTCGCGGTCCGCGGGCGCGAAGCCGAGACCGGCCAACACGCGCCCGATGCGGGCGTCGCGCTCGAAGCCGCCGGCGGCGGCGAAGCGCGCGCGCAGCTCGTCCCAGCGGTGCGCGACGTCCGCGGCCGGCTCCGCGCCGGCCCGCCCGGCCGCTTCGATCTCGCGCGAGACCTCGGCCAGCTCGCGCTCGACGGCGTCCAGGTGCCCGAGCGCGGCGGCGACCGCGTCGCCGACCGTGCCCTCCGCGTCGGGCTCGATCTCCTGGCGCAGTCGCCCGACGCGCGTCCGGCGCGCCAGCACCACGCGGCCCGCGTCGGGCTCGTCGTCGCCGGCGAGCACGCGCAGCAGCGTGCTCTTGCCCGCGCCGTTCGGGCCCACCAGCCCGATCCGGTCGCCCGCGCGGATCTCGAGCGTCACGCCGTCGAACAGCAGCCGACCGGCAACTCGAACCGCGATGGACTCGGCGCGCAGGAGCACGGGGCCAACGTAGCAACCGCTTTCAAGGGCTCACGGCCGGGTGCCGATACCCACACGCAGACCGCCGAGGCCCCGCAGGAGCGATTCGCTTGCTGGGCGACGGGATCTTCATGTTGGGCGAGCAGGGGCTGCACCTGCTCTTCGACGCCGACACGATCGAGACGGCGCTCGGCCGCGATCCGGCGGCCCTGCGCGAGCTGGTCGTGGCGCACCGCGCCGAGCTCGAGACCGTGCTCGGCGAGATCCTCGAAATCGCCGACGCCGCCACCGCGCGCAGCCTCATCGCGGCGCTTCCGCGCGAGCTTCGACACGTGCTCGTGCATCTCTACTTCGAGATCCTCGACGGGCGGATTCGCGGCCGCGGGGTGCCGCTGCAGTAGCGGCCTGCGCCGCGCGCTCGACCAGCGCGGCGATCGTCCAGGGCGTCGGGATGCGGACGCGCTCGCCGTCGCGCGTGCGGAAGAGCAGGAAGCGCTGCTCGACCGCGCGGTCGAACAGGTCGCGCAGCAGCTCGACGTCGCGCCGGCAGTAGCGCTCGATCTCGTCGACGCGGCCCTCCTTCCACCAGGCGAGCGACTGCAGGCCGTCGGCGCCCTTCGGCACGCCGAGGTTCTCCTCGGCGAGATGGCCGAGCGGGAGCCGGAAGCCGATGCGGTCGCGGATCGCGTCGAGCACGTCGAAGGTCGGCAGGCGCGCGAGATCCCGATCGGTGTAGCCGCGCAGCACCTCGTAGTCGAAGCGGCGCACGTTGAAGCCGACCACGAGGTCCGCCTCCGCGAGCCGCGCGAGGAGGCCCTGCACCTCGCGCTCGCGCCAGCTCTCGAAGCGGCCGTCCGCGGCGTCCCACGTGACGGCGAGCGCGACGCGCATCAGCTGGGCGTTGTGCCAGCCGCCGACCTCCTCGGCGCTGCGCTGCGTCTCGACGTCCACGAACACGAGCCGCGCGGGCCGGGCCGCGGGCGCAGGCTCCGCGGCGGCAGCGGCCGGCGGCGACGCCTCGGCGCGCGCGAGCTGCGGCAGCGGCTCGTGCGCGAGCAGCAGGCCGAGCGCGCGGATCGCGGCGGCCTTGTCGATCGGGCGATTGCCGCTGCCGCACTTCGGCGAGTGGACGCACGCGGGGCAGCCTTCCTCGCACGGGCAGTCGCGCACGCGCTCGAGCGTCGCCTCGAGCAGCGTCTCGACGCGCTCCCACAGGCTCGTCGCGAGGCCCATGCCGCCCGGCGCGCCGTCGTACAAAAAGATCGCGGCGCGCCCGACCTGCGCGTGCCCGAGCGTCGTGATGCCGCCCACGTCGTGGCGGTCGCAGAGCGCGAAGAGCGGGAACAGCGAGAGCGCCGCGTGCTCGACCGCGTGCAGGCCGCCCATCGGGTGCAGGCCCGCCGCGCGCAGCGCGGCCGGGATCTCGTCGGGGATCTCGAGCCAGATGCCGGTCGTCTCGATCGAGCTCGGCGGCAGCTCGAGCGGCTCGCTGCCGATCAGCTCCTGCCCGTGCACGCGCCGGCGCTCGAAGCCGGTGATGCGGGTCGTGACGCGGAGCCGCCCGCGCGCGAGGCGGAAGTGGCCCGCGGGCCGCGCGGCGTCGCGCGAGAGAATCTCGGTCTCCTTCTCCGAGACCGCGCGCGTGAACCACGGCGCGTCGACGGCGCGCACGCGCACGCGCTTCTCGTCGAGGTCGAGCTCGGTGACGAGGTACTGCCGGCCGCGGTGCAGGTAGATCGCGCCTTCGTGGCACTCGGCGAGCACGCGGCCGCCGCCGATCGTGCCGATCTCGACGGGGCGCTCCTGCTCGAGGTCGAGCTCGATGGCGTAGCTCGATCCCGCCTGGCGCAGGTCGACGTCGCGGTGCGGGCGCCGCCGCGACGCGAACCACTCGGTGCCCGCCTCGCTGCGCAGCAGGCGCCCGCGCTCCTCGACCGCCTCGACGCTCGCGCGCACGCCGGGCTCGGCCAGCCACGCCTCGCCGGCGCGCAGCGGGATCTCGTCGGCCGCGCAGGGCAGGTGCGCGGCGGCGATCTCGACGTTGTTCGGGTCCACCACCGCGTGCTCGAACTCGCGCTCGAACAGCATGCGCGGATGCGACACCAGGTACTGGTCGAGCGCGTCGGGCTGCGCGATCAGCACGACGAGGCCTTCCTGCGCGCGCCCGACGCGGCCGGCGCGCTGCCAGGTCGCCATCTGGCTGCCCGGATATCCGACCAGGATGCACACGTCGAGGCCGCCGACGTCGATGCCCATCTCGAGCGCCGACGTCGAGATCACGCCGTCGAGCTTGCCGGAGAAGAGCTTCGCCTCGATCTCGCGCCGCTCCTCCGCGAGGAAGCCGGCGCGGTAGGACGACACGCGCTCGCGAAGCTGCGGCTCCGCCTCGACGACCCAGGTGTGGATCAGCTCGGTGATGCGGCGCGCCTTGGTGAAGGCGATCGTGCGCAGGCCGAGCGAGATCGCGGCGCGGAACAGCTTGGCGGCCGCGGTGTAGGGCGAACCGTCGGGATTCACGAGCACCACGTGGCGGCGCGGGCGCGGCGCGCCGTCGGCCTCGATCACCGCGAAGGACCGCCCCGTGAGCGCCTGGGCGAGCTCGCCCGGGTTCGCGATCGTGGCCGACGCCGCGACGATCTGCGGGCGCGCGCCGTGGTGCGCAGCCGCGCGCAGCAGGCGCCGCAGCACCTGCGCGACGTGCGCGCCGAAGACGCCGCGATAGGTGTGCAGCTCGTCCACGACGACCAGCGCGAGCGACTCGAAGAAGCGACGCCAGCTCGCGTGCTGCGGCAGGATGCCCATGTGCAGCATGTCGGGCGTCGTCACCAGCACGCGCGGCGGGTGTTCGCGGATCTTCTTGCGGCGACTGGTCGGCGTGTCGCCGTCGTAGATCTCGACGACGCCCTCGGGCGACCAGCCGAGCGCGCGCACGTCGGCCTCGAGCCGGTCGCGCTGATCGCGCTCGAGCGCCTTCAGCGGGAACAGGTAGAGCGCGTGCGCGTGCTCGCCCGCGGCGAGCGAGCGCAGCACCGGGAGGTTGTAGACGAGCGTCTTGCCGCTCGCGGTCGGCGTGGCGAGCACGACGTCCTCGCCGGCGGCGAGGTGCGCGAGCGCGCGCGCCTGGTGCAGGTAGAGCGCGTCGACGCCGCGGCGCGCGAGCGCGGGCGCCAGGCGCTCGTAGCCCGGCGGCAGCGCGCCGAAGGCGGGCGGGCGCTCGGGCAGCACTTCGTGGTGGCGGAAGCCTTCGCGCAGGCCTTCCTGGTGGCGCAGCGCGTGCAACAGCTCGGCGATCGCAGTGCGTGCGCCGCGCAGCGGATCCGGCAGGGAGATCGACAAGGGGGGTCGCCTCGCCCGCGAGGCCGCGACGCGGTTCGCCGCCGTGAGCGGGAGCCGGCCGTGCCTCGAGAGTCGGTGGAGGCGGGGAGGACCGCCTCGCGCTCGAACGGGGGAGGTGGCGGCATCGTACCGGGCTCCGATGGCGGCCGCGAGCGGCGTCGCGCATGCTGCGCGCGCGATGCGCGTCTCACTTCAGGCGCAGTACGCGATCTGCGGCGTCTTCGACCTCGCCTACAACGGGCGCGGCGAGCCGGTGCAGGTGCGCGTGATCGGCGAGCGACAGCGCATTCCGACCCGCTATCTCGAGCAGATCTTCCAGCGCCTGCGCCGCGCGCGCGTCGTGACGGGCAAGCGCGGTCCCGGCGGCGGCTACGTGCTCGCGCGCGCGGCGTCGGCGATCACGCTGCGCGACGTCGTCGAGGCCGTCGAAGGGCCGGCGCCCGACTGGATCGCGCGCGCGCCGGGCGACGCGCCCGCGCCGCACCGGCCCGACTTCTTGTGGCCGCTGCTCGCCGAGCGCTTCGCGGCGGCGCTGGCCGAGACCACGGTCGACGCGCTGTGCCGCGACGCGGCCCGTGCGGCGGTCGCGCGCGACGACGCCGACGGCGGCATGTACTACATCTGAGTCGCGCGGCGCTCAGCGCGCCGGCGCGATGCGCGCGGGATCCTCGAGCAGGATCTCGACGGGATTGCAGTCGAGCCCCGCCGCGATCCAGCAGAGCGTGCCGTACGAGACCGGCGCATTGCGCTCTTCGACGGCGCTCAACACGCGCGGCGCGACGCGCGCCGGAAGCCCGGTCGCGGCCTCGTTCGCTTCGTCGATGCGCCGTGCGAGCTCGCGCGGCGACCAGCCGCGCGCGTGGCGCAGACCGCGGATCGCGAGGCCGTCCGGGCGCACGAGGCGGTCGTCTTCGGAGGTCATGCGGCGTTTCTCCTGCTCGCGCGCAGGCTAGCCGTCCGCGCGCGCTGCGGGGCCAGCGCGCCTCGCCTAGACTGCGCCCTCCACGCGGAGGACCTCGATGACGGTGACGGTGCGCGTGCCGGCCGCGCTGCGCGCGCTCGCGGGCGGCCGCTCGGAGCTCGCGGCGCCGGCGGGCCGGCTGCGCGACGTGCTCGACGCGGTCGGCCGCGAGTCGCCGGCGCTGCTCGAGCGCGTCGTCGACGCGGGCGCGCTGCGGCGCCACGTCAACGTCTTCGTGAACGACGAGGACGTGAGATTTCGCGAGCTGCTCGACACGCCGGTCCGCGACGGCGACCGCGTCACGATCGTGCCGGCCATCGGCGGTGGGTGGTAGGTGCGCGGCCGCATCGAAGTCGATGCGCAGCAGCCTCCGATCCCGGTGCCGACCGCGGTGCTGAACGAGGTGTTCGCACACGCGCGCGAGGCGGAGCCCGAGGAGTGCTGCGGGCTCATCACCGGCGCGGACGACGCGCCGTACCGGCACGTCGTGCGCTGCCGCAACGACATGACGCTCTGGCACCAGCGCGACCCGGCCGCCCATCCGCGCGACGGCAGGGACGGCTTCTACATGAACGAGCTCGACTATCTGCGCGCCGAGGACGAGGCCGCCGCGCGCGGCGAGCGCGTCACCTGCGTCTACCACTCGCACGTCGAGGCCGGCGCGTACTTCTCGGAGATGGACCAGGACTTCGCGGGCCAGCCGCTCTTCCCGTTTCCCGACGCCCATCACCTGGTGGTGTCGGTGGTGGGCGGCAAGGTCGTGGACCAGGCGATCTTCCGGCGCGACGAGCAGAGCGGGCGCTTCGTCGGGCGCCTCGTCGCGCACGGCCGCTCGTGATGCGCCGCGCCGCGCTCCTCGCCGTCGCGGCCGCGGCCGCCAGCGCCTGCGCGGGGCCCGGCACCGTCGACTTGAAGCGGCTGCCCGACTCGCCGCTCGCGGTGCTCTACCGCGAGGAGCGCATGGCGCTCGACCGCGTCGACGCGATCCGCGACCTGCGCAAGCGCCGCACGCCGTCGCCGGCGGAGGGCGTGATCCGGCTCGAGACGCTCGACGCGATGTTCGGCGGCACGCCGGAGGCGCAGCGGCGGCTGCGCGACCTCGAGGGCCGCGCCGCGCTGGTCGATCCGCACACCGGCGACGCGACCGTCATCACGGGGCTGCCGCCCGGCGCGCGCCCGCTCGCGTGGTCGCCCGATCGCACGCGGCTGCTGCTGGCGGGCCGCTGGCGCGAGCAGGTGCAGCTCTTCGTGTGGACGCGCGCCACCGAGACCGCCGAGATCGCGACGTCGGGACCGCGCGAGCATCCGATGGGCTGCCTGGGCCCGCACGGGCGGCTGGTGGCCGTCGAGGTGTGGCGCGTCGGGGCGTCGGTCGCCGGCCGCCTGCTCGCGACGCCGCCCAACGGAGGCGGGCTGCGGCCGCTGACGCCCGGCCCGTCCGACATCCTGCCGACGTGCTCGCCCAAGGACACGCACGTCGCGTACGTGACCGCGAGCAGCGACGGCGCGACCGCGATCGCCGTGCTCGAGCTCGACGCGCCGGACGCCAAGCCGCGCGTGATCGCACGCGGCACCGATCCCGCGTTCACGCCGGACGGGGAGTGGATCGTGTACGCGTCGCGCACGGCGCACGGCATGCGGCTCTTCCGCATCCGCCCGGACGGCGCCGGCCGCACCGCGGTCGGACTCTCGCCCGACGACGAGAGTCACCCCGCGGTGTCGCCCGACGGCAGCTACGTGGCGTACGTGGTGAGCGACGACAACGATCGCGAGCGCCTGCGCGTGCGGCGTCTCGACGGCAGCGGAGACCGGCCGCTGGTGACGGACGGCGACGCGTCCGTCCCGGTCTGGTAGAGGAGGAGGAATGACGGTGCAGGGCAGGGTGGATCTGGTTCCGGTGCACGGCGGGCTCGCGGAGCCCGTGGACCGCGTGGTGCCGCTCTCGCAGCGCGCGAAGCTGCTCGCGGAGGCGGCGAAGCTGCCGTCGATCGCGGTGACGAAGGCGGATCTCTCGACGGTGCACCGCATCGCGGACGGCACGCTCTCGCCGCTCGAGGGCCCGATGGGCCGCGACGCCTGGCACCGCGTGCTCGACGAGGGCGTCGTGCTGTGCGGCGGCAAGCGCTACGCGTGGGGCATCCCGCTCGCGCTCCCCGTGACCGACGCCGAGGCGCGCGCGCTCGCGGCCGGCGGCTCCGCGGCGATGCGCGCGGAGTCGGGCGACGTCGTCGCCGTGCTCGACGAGGTCGAGCTGTTCGAGTGGGACAAGCCGAAGTACGTGCGAGGCGTGTACCTGACGGAGCGCGTCGATCACCCCGGCGGCCGCATGGCGATGGACGACGCGCGCACGAAGCTCGTCGGCGGCCGGCTGCGCGCGCTGCCGCAGGAGCAGCGCCCCGAGTGGACGATCTTCTCGCCGCGCCTGACGCGCGCCTTCATCCGCGACAAGAAGTGGCAGCGCGCGCTGGCGTTCCAGACGCGCAATCCGCTGCACCGCGCGCACGAGTACGCGCTCGTGGCCGGCGTCGAGCGGCTCACGCGCGAAGGCTTCTTCACGGGCGTCGTGCTGAATCCGCTCGTCGGCGAGCTGAAGGGCGACGACGTGCCGGCCGCGACGCGCATGCGCTGCTACCGCGCGCTGCACGACGGCAAGCTGCTCGGCGTCGGCGACAAGGACGAGTCGCTGTGGAAGTCGGTCGGCTACGACCTGACCGAGGTCTTCGAGGTGCTGCCGCTCGACATCAAGATGTTCTACGGCGGGCCGAAGGAAGCGGTCATGCACGCGGTCTACCGGCAGAACCACGGCTTCAGCCATCTGGTGATCGGCCGCAAGCACGCCGACGCGCCCTTCGCGGACGGCTCGCCGATCTGGGGCGACTTCGATGCGCAGCAGGTGTTCGACTCGCTGCCCGGAGAGCTGCACCTCGCGCCCTGCAAGATCGGCTTCGCCGCGTTCTACGAGTCGATCGGGCGGGTCGACCTCACCGACGACCACCCGAACGAGAAGCCGTTCGCGATCAGCGGCACGAAGGTGCGCGAGCAGCTCCAGAAGGGCGAGCGCCCGGATCCCCGGATCATCCGCCCGGAGATCTCCGAGATCCTGATCGAAGCCTATCGGGCATGAGGGCAGCGCATGCGCATCGGCGTCCCGAGGGAGACCAAGGACAACGAGTACCGCGTCGGGCTGACGCCCGACGGCGCGCGCCAGCTCGCCGGGCGCGGACACGACGTCCTGATCGAGCGGAGCGCGGGCGTGGGCAGCGGCTTCGCCGACGAGCAGTACACGCAGGCGGGCGCGCGGATCGCGGACGTCGAGGAGGTCTGGAGCGCGCCCGAGATCGTGGTGAAGGTGAAGGAGCCGAACGCGCAGGAGGTGAAGCGCCTGCGCGCCGGCCAGACGCTCTACGCGTATCTGCATCTCGCGCCCGACGAGGCGCTGACGCGCGGGCTGCTCGGCGCCGGCGTGATCGGCATCGCGTACGAGACCATCCAGCTCGCCGACGGCACCTTCCCCGTGCTGGCGCCGATGAGCGAGGTGGCCGGGCGGCTCGCGATCCAGATCGGCGTCGGGTTTCTGCAGAAGGACCGGGGCGGGAAGGGGCTGCTGATCGGCGGCGTCCCGGGCGTGCCGCGCGGCCGCGTGACGGTGGTCGGCGCGGGCATCGTCGGCATCAACGCGGTGCGCGTCGCGCACGCGCTCGGCGCCGAGGTGACGGTGCTCGACGTCGACATGCGGCGGCTCACCTACCTCTACGACCTCTTCCACGGCGAGATCGGGACGCTCTACAGCAACCGCTCGAACATCGAGCGCTCGGTCGCCGAGAGCGACCTCCTCGTCGGCGCCGTCTACCTGCGCGGCCGGCGCGCGCCGCAGCTGGTGACCGAGGCGATGGTGCGGACCATGCAGCCGGGCAGCGTGATCGCCGACGTCGCGGTGGACCAGGGCGGCTGCATCGAGACGATCCATCCGACCACGCACTCGAACCCGACCTATCTCGTGCACGACGTGATCCACTACGGCGTCGCCAACATGCCCGCGGCGGTGCCGCGCACGTCGACGTTCGCGCTCACCAACACGACGCTGCCCTATCTCGAGCACATGGCGGAACAGGGCGTGGCGGCCGCGCTCCGCAGCGACCCCGCGCTCGCGCTCGGCGCCAACGTCTGGCGCGGCGAGGTGGTGTGCGACGGCGTCGCCGAGGCGCACGGCCTGCCGCTGCGCGCGCTCGGCGAGGTGCTGGGCGCGTAGTCA
Source organism: Pseudomonadota bacterium (assembly GCA_003576805.1). GTDB lineage: Bacteria > Myxococcota_A > UBA9160 > UBA9160 > PR03 > PR03. Next base: position 58,961 of record QEVM01000005.1, read on the forward strand.
GAGCATGCGCAGGCGCGGCGCCGACGCGCGCGCCAGCAGGGCGGCCGGTCCGCCGCCGTCGTCGTCGGGATGGTGCGCGTGCCCGAACACGAGGTCGGCGTGCGCCTCGCCGTCTTCCTTGGCCGCGCTCTCCGCGATCGCGCGCGCCAGCCGCGCCACGCGCTCGGCGGGCTGCGCGCCGGGCTCGGGCAGCAGCGCG
>QEVM01000142.1 GCA_003576805.1 Pseudomonadota bacterium
CCGACGGCGGCCTGGCGCGTGCGCGCCGGCGACGCGGTCTGGCGCGTGCACGTCGCCGACGCCGACGTCGAGCGCGGCGCCGCGATCGCGGTGAACGAAGGCGCCGGCGGCGCGCCGCGAGCCGCGCCTTGAGCGAGCGGCGCGCACGCTGGATCGCGTTCGCGCTCGCGATCGTGCTGCCGCCGCTGCGCCTCGCGCCGCTCTGGTCGGGCCGCCTGCGCAGCGACGACGAGCACGTCTTCCTCGGGCTCGCGTTCATCCCGAAGGACTTCGTCTCGTACGCCGCGTTCATGGCCCAGGCCCGGCGCAGCGGCCGCTTCCTGCTCACCAACGACTTCACGCTGGAGCCGCAGGAAGGGCGCTACGTGCTGCTCTTCCACTGGCTGGTCGGCCGGATCGCGGCGTGGCTCGACGCCGAGGTGATCGCCGTCTGGCCGGTGCTGCAGGCGCTCGCGGGGAGCGCGCTGCTGCTCGGCGTCTGGCGCCTGCTGCGCGTCTACTTCCCCGAGCCGCGCGTGCGGCTGCTGGCCTTCGCGCTGGTCGGCTTCGCCGGCGGCCTCGAGTGGGTCGTCTGGCAGCTCGGAGATTTGCTCCCGCCGCAGGCGCGCGACGCCGCGGTGCTCGCGTGCTGGCCGCTGCTCTCGTGGAACACCTTCGAGGGCCTCTTCAACCCGCTCCAGACCACCGCCTACGCCGCGATGATCTGGCTGCTCGTGTGGCTCGAGGCGGCGGCGCGCGCGCGCCGCCCGCTGCGCGCGCTCCTCGCGTTCGCGGTCGTGCCGGCGATGTACTCGGTGCACGGCTACACGGCGATCGCGTGCGGCGCGGTGCTGGCGTGCGCGTTCGCGCTGGTCGCGCTGCGCATCGCGCGCGGCGATCGCACGCGCTTCGCGGAGCTGCTGACGCTCGGGATCGCCGGCTCGGCGTTCCTCGTCCCGCTCGCGATCAGCCAGTGGCAGAGCCAGGACGCGGTGTTTCGCGGCACGTCGCAGGCGATGGTCGGCGCGAGCCAGGTGTACGCGTTCTGGTGGTGGCCGCTCACCTTCGGCGCGCTGCTCGTGCTCGGCGTCCGCGGCGCGTGGCTGCTCGCCCGCCGCGCCGACGCGGGCGCGTTCCCGTTCGCGCTGCTGGCGGGCTGGCTCGGCGCCGGCGTGCTGCTCGGGCACCTGCCGTTCTTCTCGGCCTACAAGTTCCTGTTCGTGCTGCACGTGCCGCTGTGCATCGCTGCGGCGGCGGCGCTCGCCGCGTGGCGGCGGCCGTCGCCGCTCGCGGTCGCCGCGCTCGCGCTCGTGCTCGGCGCGACGAACGTGAACGTGCTCCGCGACTCGCTGGACGAGGTCGCCGAGCCGTCGCCGATCTTCTACCTGCCGCGCGCGCACCACGAGGCGCTCGTCGCGATGCGCGAGCTGCCGCCCGGCAACGTGTTCGCGTCGCCCGTGACGGGCGCCTACGTGCCGTGGCTCGCCGAGCACCCCGTCTACCTGGGCCAGTGGTTCCTGTCGCTCGAGCCCGAGGCGAAGTGGCGGCGCGTGAAGCGCTTCTTCGCCGAGGACACGCCGACGGCGTGGCGCCGCGCGTTCCTCGCCGAGAACGGCATCCGCTACCTGATCTACGGCCCCGCCGAGCGCAAGCTCGGCCCGCTCGATCCGGCGCTGCCGCTCGTGCCCGTGCTCGAGCGCGGCGACCTCCGCGTGTACCGCGTCCCGCCCGGCTGAAGCGAAGACGCGTCAGCGCGCGAAGATGCCCGCGAGCTGCGGCACCTGGCCGGCCGGCGACCACGACGCCATTCCGGCCGTCCACACGAGTGTGTCGGAGCGCAGCGTGCCGGCGCCGGCCGCACGCGCCAGCTCGTCGAGCGTGAACGGGCCCGTCGCCTGACCGCCTTGCACGACGTGCCACGCGGGCGGCGGCGGCGGCGGCGGCGGCGTCGGCTGCATCGCGGGGCCCTGCGGCGTGATGCGGTTCGCCATCGCGAGGCCCATGCCCATGCCGATCCCGCCCGCGGCGATGCCGCCGGCCGGGTTCGCGGCGGCGACCTTCGTCGCGGCGCCGATCTGGTACTGCTGGTACGCCGCGAGGTCGTCGATCACCTTCATCGACGAGCGCGCGTCGAGCGCCTTCTCGACCTCCTCGGGCACCGACACGTTCACGACGAAGAGCTGCGGCACGTCGAGTCCGTACTCGTCGTCGACGCGCTCGACGACGAGCCGGCGCAGCCGCTCCGCCAGCTCGGCCTGGTTGCCGGCGATGTCGACGACCGACATCTCCGCCGTCGCGACGAGATCGGCGAACGCCTGCGCGACGATCGAGCGCAGCAGCACCGCGACCTCTTCGGCGTCGAAGATCGAGTCGGTGCCGACCAGCTCCTGCAGCAGCGCCTTGGCGTCCACCGCCTTCAGCGTGAAGGTGCCGAAGGCGCGCACGCGGATCGGACCGAAGTCCGGATCGCGGATCAGCACCGGGTTGGGCGTGCCCCACTTCAGGTCGGTGATCTGCCGCGTCGCGACGAAGTAGACCTCGGCCTTGATCGGGCTGTCGAAGCCGAACTTCCAGCCGGCCAGCGTGGCGAGCACGGGCAGGTTCTTGGTCTCGAGCGAGTAACGGCCCGGCTCGAAGACGTCGGCGATCTTGCCCTGGTGCACGAAGATCGCGGTCTGGCCGGGGCGCACGATGAGCTGCGCGCCCTGCTTGATCTGGTTGTGGTAGCGCGGGAAGCGCCACACCAGCGTCGAGCGGGTGTCGTCCACCCACTCGACGATGTCGACGAGCTCTGCGCGCAGCTTCTCGAAGAGACCCATGGCGGTTGCCTCCTACTTCAAGAGATCGGTGAGCAGGCCCAGCAGCGATCGACTGCCGACGCTGGACGCGCCCCAGCGCGTGCGGCGCTCCGAGCGCTCGCGCTCCTCCTCGAGGAGCCGCTCGCCGACCACCATCGCCTTGAACTGCTCGACGTTGATCTTGCGCCCGCTCGACAGGCCCGGCGTCTCGGAGCCGACCGGCGCCTCGCGCAGGCCGCCGCCCGCGATGAACCCGGCGATCTGCTCGAGCTCGTCGGCGTCGAGCCAGGTTCCGTGCGGGCCGCACCAGTCGACGATCACGCCGGAGCGCCGGCCGTAGTTCTTGCGGTGCATGCGCTCGCCGCACGCCGGGCAGTCGCGGTACTGGAACTCGCGCACGACCGAGCGCGGCTTCGCGGCGGCGATCGGAATGCCCTGTGCGGCGCGCTGGCGCGCCGCCTCGAGCGCGCGCGCGATCAGCGAGTCGAAGCGCTCGCCCGGCACCCACAGGCCGTTGCACTTGCCGCACTCGCGCACCCACACGCCGCCCACGCCGCGCACCGCCAGCGCGTCGTCGCCGCCGCACGCGGGACAGCGCAGCGGCGCCTCCTGCTCGTGCGGCAGCGGCTCGGGGCGGAACTCGACGCCGCAAGCGCCGCAGAACTTCGCGGTGTCGGCATTGCGGGCGTAGCACTCGGGACAGAGCAGCGACCAGTGCGCGTCGCGGCCGCGCACGATGGCGGCCCGGCAGTAGTCGCAGTCGGAGGCGTCGGGCCGCACCAGCGCGCCGCACGCGCTGCAGCGCTCGACAGTCGCGTCCACGGCGGCGTGCGTCTCGTTGCGCACGCTCGCGCCGCAGCGGCAGTCGAACGTGGGCGTTCCGACGTCGGTCACGTCGAATTGCGCGTGGCACGAGGAGCAGGCGACGAGCTTCACGCCCGCGGGGATCGGCGAAACCCCCGCAATGCTTGAGTCGATCGCGCGGACTACTCGCGCGAGAGGTAGGTGGTCTCCTCGAGGGCCTGCTCGTAGCGCTTGAGCAGGAGCTGCGCCTCTTCGTGCGAGAGCTCGCCGCGTTCGACGAGCGCGTTGGCCGTCTGCTCGACCTTCGCCACCAGCTCGGCGCCCTCGTACTCCACGTAGTCGAGCACCTCGCGCACCTTGTCGCCCTGCACGACGTGCTCGATCAGCGTCTTGCCCTCGTCGTCGACGCGCACGTGGACGGCGTGCGTGTCGCCGAACAGGTTGTGCAGGTCGCCGAGGATCTCCTGGTAGGCGCCGACCAGGAAGACGCCGATGTAGTAGGGCGCGCCGTTGAGCGCGTGCAGCTCGAGCGTGGTGCGCACGTCGTGCTGGTCGATGAACTCGCCGATCTTGCCGTCGCTGTCGCAGGTCAGGTCGGCGAGGATGCCGCGCCGCGTCGGCTCGTGCTCGAGCCGGTGGATCGGCATCACCGGGAAGAGCTGCTTGAAGCCCCAGTGGTCCGGCAGCGACTGGAACATCGAGAAGTTGCAGTAGTAGGTGTCGGAGAGCGTCTTCTCGAGGTCCGCGAACTCCTCGGGCACCTGCGGCAGCTCGCGCACGATGCGCAGCAGCTTCTCGCAGGACGCCTGGAACAGCTTCTCGACGCGCGCGCGCGCGCGCAGGTCCAGGTAGCCGAGCGCGAACAGCGTGCCCGCCTCCTCCTTGAGCTGGAGCAGGTCGTGCCAGCCCTCGAGCGGGTTCTTGCGCGATAGCGTGCTCCAGATCTCGTACAGGTCCTGCACGACGCGCGGGTCGTCGGCAGTGGCGGCCTCCGGCGTCTCCGCCAGGCGCAGCTCCGACACGCCGAGCACGTCGAAGATCAACACCGAGTGGTGGGCGACCATCGCGCGCCCCGCCTCGGTGACGATGTCCGGGTGCGGGACGCCGGTCTCGTCGCAGGCCTCCTGGACCGAGGACACCACGTCGTTGGCGTACTCCTGCATCGAGTAGTTCATCGACGAGTGGAAGTTGGTCTGCGAGCCGTCGTAGTCGACGCCGAGCCCGCCGCCGACGTCGAGCAGGTGCGGGCGCGCGCCCATCGCGTGCAAGCCGACGAAGATCCGGCACGCCTCGCGCAGGGCGTCCTTGTGGGCGCGAATCGCGGTGATCTGCGAGCCGATGTGGAAGTGCAGCAGCTCGAGGCAGTCGAGCATCTTGTCGGCGCGCAGCCGGTCCACGGCCTCCACGATCTCGGCCGCCGAGAGCCCGAACTTCGAGCGCTCGCCGCTCGAGTCGGCCCACTTGCCGATGCTCTTGGTGGTGAGCCGCGCGCGCACCCCGATGTGCGGGCGCACGCCGAGCTCGCGCGAGACGCGGATCACGAGGTCGAGCTCGGGGAAGCGGTCGATCACCAGGATCGGGGTGCGCCCGAGGCGCTGCGCCAGCAGTGCGGTCTCGATGTAGGCGCGGTCCTTGTAGCCGTTGCACACGAGCAGCGCGCCGGGCGTGTCGAGCAGGGCGAGCGCCGTGATCAGCTCGGGCTTGCTGCCGACCTCCAGGCCGATCCGGTGCGGCGCGCCGAAGCGGACGATCTCCTCCACGACGTGGCGCTGCTGGTTCACCTTGATCGGGTAGACGCCGCGGAAGCGACCCTCGTAGGCGTAGTCGCCGATCGCCTTGGCGAAGACCTTGGAGAGCCCGCGCACGCGGCTCGCCACGATGTCCGAGAAGCGCGCGAGCAGCGGCATGCGAAGCCCGCGGTCCTGGAGCACCGGGATCAGCTCGTACAGGTCGATCGCCGGGCCTTCGGGACCGCGCGGCGTCACCTGGACGTGTCCGCGTTCGTTGATGCCGAAGAAGCCGGCGCCCCAGTTGGCGACCTGGTAGAGCTCGGCGCTGTCCTTGATCGACCAGTTGCGCATCGGCAGTGGCTCCCTGTCGGAACGCGGTGGGGAGAGGCGGGATCGATTCGCGATCGGAAGTGCGGGAGAGGAAGAGTGGGGCGTGCGGAGCGGTGGCTCGGCGCAGTCGGTTCGCACGGGCTTCGCACGACGGTGCGATCGGGACTCGGAGTGCTCGGCGTCCGGACGCCGCGGCGACTGGATAGCGTTTTCTTCGCGCTGCAAAAGGGAGCGCGTCAAGAAAGCGCTTCGTCGCGCTCCGCTCCGGTCGCGAGCTCGCGCACGCGGACGACGCCGCGCGCGGCTTCGTCGGGACCGAGCAGCCACACGCGCGCGGCGCCGGCCTTGTCGGCATCGGCGAGCACGCGCTTGGGCCGGGTGTCGCCGAGCACCAGCTCGACGGAGCGACCGCTCGCCCGCAGCCGCTGCGCGAGCGCGATCGCCGCGGGCCGCTGCGCCTCGCCGAGCGCACACACCACGTCGTCGAGGCCGCGTGCGAGCGCGGGCAGCAGGCCGTGGTCGGCGAGCAGCTCGGCGATCACGACGTCGCCGAAGCCGAAGCCGACGGCCGGGATGCGCGGCCCGCCGAGCGTCTCGAGCAGGCGGTCGTAGCGGCCGCCGCCGCAGACGGCGCGCAGCTTGCGGTCGGCGTCGTACGCCTCGAACACGACGCCCGTGTAGTACGCGAGCCCGCGCACGACCGAGGCGTCGAAGTCGACGCGGTCGGCGACTCCGTACGCGGCGAGCAGCTCGAACAGGCGCCGCAGCTCCGCGACCGCGTGCGAGCCGGGCGGCGCGGCCGCGGCCGCGTCGTCGAGGCCGGTGACGCCGAGCAGCCCGACGACGTCGCGCGCCTCGTCCGCCGAGAGCCGCACCGCGCCCGCCGGGTCGCGGAGCTGCTCGACCACCGCGTCCGCGCCGATCTTCGCGAGCTTGTCGACGATCACGCAGAGCGGCTCGAAGGCCTCGGGGCGCTCGCGCAGCACGCCCGCGCGCAGCGTCTCCTCGAGCAGCGCGCGGCTGTTGAGCTGGATGCGCACCTGCCCGCCGCCGAGCCCGACCCGCTCGAGCAGCGCGAAGATCGCGGCGAGCAGCTCCGCCTCCGCGCCGACGCCCGGCTCGCCCCACACGTCCATGTTCCACTGGAAGTGCTCGCGCTTGCGGCCGCGCGTCATGCGCTCGTAGCGCCAGTTCTGCGTGACCGTGAACCAGCGCAGCGGCAGCCGCAGCGCGCCCGCCCGCGCCATCACCATGCGCGCGATCGACGGCGTCATCTCGGGCCGCAGCGCGAGGTGCCGGTCGTGCATCTCCCAGTGGTAGAGCTGCTCGACGATCTCCTCGCCGGCCTTGCGCGTGAACAGCTCCGCGTGCTCGACCACCGGCGCGTCGACCTCTTCGAAGCCGAAGCGGCGCGACACCTCGCGGAAGTGGGCGAAGAGCCAGCTCCGCAGGCGCAGGTCCTCCGGGTAGAAGTCGCGGGTGCCGCGCGGCGCCTGGAGGTCGGAGGGGCGTGCCATGGCGAACCGTTACCAAAAGCGCATCTCCGACGCGCCTGGGACTGCCGTCCGCAGGCACGCTAAACCGTGCGCTCGCCAAACGAGGAGTGACCCATGCACCGACGCACCGTTCCCGCCTGCCTGCTCGTCGCCGCCGCTCTCGCGTGCGGAGGCGAGAGCGAACGGACGACGACCGCCGCCGCGCCGCAGGCGCCCGCCGCGACGCCGGCGGCGCCCGCGGCCGCGCCGGCCGCCGCGCCGAAGACGCCCGACTCGCTGCCGCGCGGCCTGCTGCTCGCGCTCTCCCAGTTCGAGGTGTCGCCGGAGGGCAAGGTGCTGCCGAAGCCGGGCGCGGCGAAGGCGGAGATTCTCGTGCGCGAAGGCGGCGCGTGGAAGGTGACGTCGTTCGAGGACCCTGAGTCCAACGTCTTCCACAAGGTGATGGTGTACGGCGCGCCCGACGGGCCCGCGATCCTGACGCTCGGCGGCAGCAAGGCCGTGCTGCGGCTGTGGCGCAAGGGCGACGCGGGCATGGCCCCCGTCGCGACGCTCTGGAGCAAGGACTTCGGCGGCAAGTTCAGCCGCATGCGCGACGCCGAGATCGCGGACGTGCGAAACGACGGCCGCAACGGGCTCGCGGTCGCGACGCACGACCAGGGCGTCGTCGCGACGGTCCTGCCCGACCCGAAGAGCGGCAGCTTCGAAGTGACCGAGATCGACGCCGAAAAGGACACCTTCGTGCACGAGATCGAGGTCGGCGACCTCGACGGCGACGGCGTCGTCGAGGTGTACGCGACGCCCAGCGAGCCGAACAAGCTCGACGGCACCGAGCAGAGCGGCCACGTGACGCGCTACGTGCCGGCGAAGGGCGAAGGGAGCGTCGTCGTCGCCGATCTCGGCAACCGCCACGCCAAGGAGATCCTGGTGCGCGACGTCGACGGCGACGGGCGCGACGAGCTGTACGTCGCGGTCGAGGCGCACACCGAGGGCAGCGGCGCGCAGGCGCGCATCGTCGAGCCGGTCGAGATCCGCCGCTACGACGCCGGCACCGAGCCGAGCGCGCGCAACGTCGTCGCGAAGATCGACGACCGCCTGTGCCGCTTCCTCACCGCCGGCGACGTCGACGGCGACGGCAAGAAGGAGATGGTCGCCGCCGGCTTCAAGAGCGGCCTGTGGCTGCTGCGTCCGGGCGCGGATCCGAAGACGGGCTGGAAGGTCGAGCAGATCGACGCCAGCTCGTCGGGCTTCGAGCACGCGTCGCTGCTCACCGACCTCGACGGCGATCAGGTCGACGAGCTCTACGTCGCGAGCGACGACCAGGGCGAGGTGCGCCGCTACGTCTTCCAGGACGGCCGCTGGGCCAAGGAAGTCATCCACACCCGCAAGCCCGCCGGCTCCGCCTTCACCTGGAACCTGATGCCCGTCCCCGTGGAGCTGGTGAAGTAACGAAGCGGAAACCTCGCACACGGAGCTCGCTGCAACGACCGAAGCCAAAGCGCCCGTTTCCGCCGTAGCGAGCCGAAGGCGAGCGGGCCGACCCCATGAGGCTCGCGGTCGTACACGAAGCTCCGCGCAAACGACCGAAGCCAAAGCGCCCGTTTCCGCCGTAGCGAGCCAAAGGCGAGCGGGCCGAGCCCATGAGGCTCGCGGTCGCGGATCTCCGAGCACCTCGGCGGCAATGCTCAGCCCGGCGGCCACCCCATCGGCCGGCCGCCGAGCACGTGCACGTGCAGATGGAACACCGTCTGGCCGGCGCCGGCGCCGTCGTTCACGACGAGCCGGTAGTCGGCGAGGCCGGCCTGCTTGGCGACGCGCGCCGCGACGCGCAGCAGGTGGCCGAGCAGCGGCTCGTCGCCGTCCTGCGCCTGCGAGAGGCGCGGGATCGGCTGGCGCGGGATCACGAGGAGGTGCGTCGGCGCCTGCGGCGCGACGTCGTGGAACGCCACGCACAGATCGTCCTCGTGGACCTTGCGCGCCGGCAGCTCGCCGCGCGCGATCTTGCCGAAAATGGTGTCGCTCATGCTGCCTCCGACGCCAGCGAGTGCATCGCGTCGTGCGCGACGGCGATCGCGGACTCCATGTTGCGATCCAGGTCGAGCGCCGACGGTCCCGCCCACGGCGTGCGATCCGACACCACGCAGAGACAGCCGGCGCGCAGGCCGAAGAGTCCCGCGAGCGTGAGCAGGGCGCCCGCCTCCATCTCGCAGTTGAGCACGCCGGCGGCCTGCATGTCGCGGATCGCGTCGGCGTGCGCGCGCGTCCAGTAGCCGCCCGCGCTCATCGACGCGAGCGAGCCGTCCGGCGCGAGCACGGCGTTGCGCACGTAGAAGGCGTCGAGCGACCACGTGACGCCCGCGTGCCAGGCGACGCCGCGCGCGCGCGCCGCGGCGGCGAGCGCGCCGACGACGCGCCAGTCGGCGACCGCCGGATACTCGGGCCGCACGTAGCTGCGCGAGGTGCCGTCGTCGCGCACCGCGCCGGTGGTGACGACCAGGTCGCCGAGCGCGAGCGAAGGCGCGAGCCCGCCGCTGTTGCCGATGCGCAGCAGGGTGCGCGCGCCGAGCTTGGCCAGCTCCTCCACGACGATCGCGGTGCCCGGCGCGCCGACCCCGGTCGAAGCGGCGCTGAGCCGCAGGCCGCGGTGGACGCCGGTCGCGACGCGGAACTCGCGCACGCACGCGACCTCGCGGACCTCGCTCCAGCCGGACGCGATGCGGGCGACCCGGGCCGGGTCGCCGCACAGGAACACCGCCTCGGCGACGTCGCCGGGGCGCAGACCCGTCACGGGTTGGGCGGACACGCAGCCACGGTGCCGCAAGGGAGCTGCCGGCGGAAGGCAGGAGCAGCGCTGCGGGCGCGGAACGACTCGCGTTCGCACGCGGGCGCCCGACGCAGCGCGGAGCTTCCAGTTGTCACCACGGGGGGCGCGGGCTAAGGATGCTCGACATCCCATTTCCAGCCCCCGCAGGGAACAACGTGGCCAAGGCCCTCATCATCACCGAGAAGCCGAGCGTCGCTCGGGACATCGCGGGCGCCCTCGGCGGCTTTCGCGAGGAGTCCGGGTACTTCGAGAGCGACGCCTGGGTCCTGACCTGGGCCGTCGGACACCTCTTCGAGCTGCTCGAGCCCGAGGAGATCGACCCCGAGTACAAGCGCTGGACGCTCGCGAACCTCCCGATCATCCCGGACACGTTCCGGACCAAGGCCAAGCAGGGGCAGAGCGAGCGGGTCCGCACCATCAAGAAGCTGCTCGAGCGCCCGGACGTGGACTCGGTCGTGAACGCCTGCGACGCGGGCCGCGAGGGCGAGCTGATCTTCCGCGAGATCGTCCAGCACTTCGGCAGCGAGAAGCCGATCCGCCGGCTCTGGCTCCAGTCGATGACCGAGGACGCGATCCGCGAGGGCTTCGCGAACCTGCGGCCGGGCGAAGAGCTCGACAACCTCGCGCGGGCGGCCGAGGCGCGCGCGTTCACCGACTGGCTGATCGGGATGAACGCGACGCGGGCGCTCACCAAGCGCCTCAAGGGGCGGCGCGAGAAGGGGGCCTGGTCGGCCGGGCGCGTGCAGACGCCGACGCTGGCGCTGCTCGTCGAGCGCGAGCTCCAGGTCCTCGCCCACAATCCCAAGCCCTATTGGCGCATCGTCGGGACGTTCGAGCACGACGGGCAGACCTACACCGGCAACTGGTTCGACCCGGCCCTCGAGGACCCGAACGACGACGAGTCGCGCGACGACCGGCTCTTCGACGAGGCGCGCGCCCAGGCGGTCGCGGCGGCGACGTCCGGGCAGCGCGGCAGCGCCGAGGAGACGCGCAAGCCCTCGCGCGAGGCGGCGCCGCCGCTCTTCGACCTGACCAGCTTGCAGCGCGAGGCGATCCGCCGCTTCGGCTGGACCGCGCGGCGCACGCTCTCCGCGGCGCAGCGCTGCTACGAAGCGCACAAGATCCTCACCTATCCGCGCACCGACTCGCGCTGCCTGCCGAACGACTACCGCACGAAGGTGCGCGAGGTGCTGGAGACGTTCGCGTCGGCGGGGCGCGGCCTGCGGCCGTCGAAGGACGCCGATCCGGTCGCCGACTACGCGTCCGCGTCGGAGCGGCTGCTCGCGAGCGGTCTCGAGAACGAGGCGCGCACCTTCGACGACTCCAAGGTGTCGGACCACTTCGCGATCATCCCGACCGGCCGCCTGCCCGACGCCGGCGTGTCGGGCGACGACCGCCGCCTCTTCGACCTCGTCGTGCGCCGCTTCCTCGGGAACTTCCATCCGCCCGCGCTGTGGGAGCGCGTCGAGCGCACCACCGCGGTCGCCGGCGAGCGCTTCCGCAGCCGCGCGCGCACGCTGATGGAGCCGGGCTGGCGCGCGATCGGAGACGCGGGCGGCGCGGACGAGGAGGGCGTCTCGTCGCTGCCGCCGCTCGTGCCGGGCCGCAGCGAGGCGTCGGGCGTCGACGTCGCGGCGACGCAGATCGAGATCGTGGCGGAGCAGACCAAGCCGCTGCCGCGCATCACCGAGGCGCGTCTGCTCTCGCTGATGGAGAACGCCGGCCGCGATCTCGAGGACGACAACTTCGCCGCCGCGATGCACGAGCGCGGCCTCGGCACGCCCGCGACGCGCGCCGAGATCATCGAGAACCTGATCGCCAAGGGCTATGCCGTGCGGCTCGGCCGCGCGATCCGCCCGACCGCCAAGGGCATCCGCCTGATCGACATCCTGCGCCGCGTGCACATCGACGGCCTCACGTCGGCCGAGCTCACCGGCGAGATGGAGTTCCACCTGAACCAGGTGGAGCACGGCCAGCGCCCCGCCGACGACTTCATGAACGAGATGCGTTCCTACACGCGCGAGATCGTGGAGCACGCCAAGAGCTTCGAGTACGAGGATCTGTACGCGAAGGATCCCGACCTCGGTCCGTGTCCGAACTGCGGCCGCCCGGTGGTCGAGGCGCCGTGGTTCTACCGCTGCCAGGAGAAGCCCGAGCGCGATCCCGACTGCCCGCTGCGCATCTGGAAGGACACCTCGGGCCGCTACATCGATCGCAGCACCGCCGGCGTGCTCGTGCGCGAGGGCAAGACCGGCGTGCTCGAGGGCTTCACCGCGCGCAACGGCCGCACCTACCAGGGCCAGCTCGAGATCGACCGCGAAGCGTGGAACGTGCGCGTCAAGCCCGTCGCCTGGGAAGAGGGCGTCGTCATCGAGAACCCCGAGTACGAGGTCAATCCCGATCCGCTCGGCGCGTGTCCGTTCGAGGAGGAGTGTCACGTCGTCGAGTCGCCGACGCACTTCCTCTGCGAGCGAAAGCTGAAGGAGGCCGATCTCGGCGAAGGCGTCGAGCGGCCCAAGAGCTGCGGCTTCACGCTGCCGCGCACGGTGTGCAAGCGCGAGATCACGCGCGACGAGGCGCTCCACTACGTCGCGAACAAGCGCACCGAGCTGCTCACCGATTTCACGTCGCGCTACGGGCGGCCGTTCTCCGCGACGCTCGTGCTGCGCGACAACGGCCGGCACGGCTTCGAGTTCCCGCCGCGCGGCGCGAAGGCGCCGGCGGCGGAAGGCGCGGACGCGAACGCCGCGCCCGCGCCGCGCGCG
>QEVM01000143.1 GCA_003576805.1 Pseudomonadota bacterium
CGCGCGTCTGCGCGGCGGCGGTCGTCCAACGCGCGCGCAGCAGCGGCGGGTCGAAGCGCGCGCGCGGCGGGCGCGCGTCCGTCGCGCTCACGGGTAGCGGCTGGCCGGTCCCGGCCCGCCCGGCCCGAGGCGCCCGCCCGCGCCGAAGTGCCCCTTGCCGGGCACGTGGTTCACCTCGACGCGGATCCCGTCCGGATCCTCGAACAGCAGCGAGTAGTAGCCGGGCGCGAAGTCGCCCTCCTCGGGCGCGTGCACGATCGTCGCGCCCAGCTCGTCGACGACGAAGCGGTGGACCGCGTCGACGTGCGCGCGCTCGCGCGCGCGGAAGCAGAAGTGATGCAGGCCCGCGCGGTCCTGGTCGAAGCGCGGGCCGCGCTTGCCCGGCGGCGCGCCGCGCACGAGGACGCCGGTGCGGCTCCGATGCAGTAGACGATGCCGTCGCCCTTGATCAGCGTCTTCATCTCGAGGAAGTGGCAGAGCTTCTCCCAGAACGGGATGCACCGGTCGGGGTCGTTCACGGTCAGCTGGATGTGCGCGATGCCGTTCATCTCGACGCTCATGGAACGCTCCTCATGGAATGCGGGCGGGATCGAGGACGCCGGTCCGGATCACCTCGGCGAGCCAGCGCGCCGACGCCCTTGCGTGTCGCGCGCCGGTCGCGGGATCGAAGCCGACCAGGCCGAAGCGCTCCGGTCCGAAGCCGAAGTGCCACTCGTAGTTGTCGACCAGCGTCCAGTGGAAGTAGCCGCGCACGTCGGCGCCGCGCTGGCGCGCGCGCTCGAGCGCGGCGAGGTGCGCCGCGACGTAGCGGATGCGGAACGCCTCGTCGGTCGTCGGGACGCCGTTCTCGGTGACGAGCAGCGGCACGCCCGGCAGCGCCCGCGCGACGCGCACCAGCCCGTCCTCGAGCCCGCCCGGGAAGACCTTGCGGCCCATCGCGTCGACGGGCGGATCGCCGCGATCGGACCACGAGCCGGGGCCGTCGGCGCCGAAGCTCGTCGCGTTGTAGTAGTTGAAGCCGTAGCAGTCGAGCGCGCCGCGCAGGTGCCCGATCTCTTCGGGCGCGCGCGCCGGCACGCGCACCCAGCCGGTCGCGAGCGCTTCGAGCAGCACGCCGTGGTACCAGGCGTCGAAGCGCTCGGCGGCCTGGCGTTGCAGCGCGTCGTCCGGCTGCTCGGGGCGCGGGTCGAGGTAGACCTCGATCGTCGCGACGGTGGGCTGCGGCTCGAGCGCCTTCAGGATGCGGAAGGCGTCGGCGTGGAGCGCGAGCACGTGGCGCGTCATCGCGAACGCGCTCGCGGCGTCCCGCACGAACGGGGGATTCGTCCCCATCAGATAGCCGGTGAGCACGTACACCATCGACTCGTTCGACACGTGGAAGTGGCGCGCGTGCGGCGCCAGCGCGCGGCCGGCGCGCTCGACGTAGCGCAGGAAGTCGGCGTGGTTCGCCGGCTCGAGGAAGCCGCCGCGCTCCGCGAACCAGGTCGGGTGCGTGAAGTGGAAGAGGTTCACCCACGGCGCCACGCCGGCCGCGACGGCGGCGTCGCAGATCGCGCGGTAGCGGTCGAAGGCGGCCTCGTCGAAGCGGCCGCGCGCGGGCTCGACGCGGCTCCACTCGACCGAGAGCCGGTAGTGGCGCAGGCCGAGCGACGCGGCGAGCGCGAGATCCTGCTCGGCGCGCGTCCAGAAGCCGTTCCCCGGGTTCGGCGGGACGCGGCCCGCGCGTGCGGCCGCGACCCAGTCGTTCGCGACGTCGCCGCCCTCCGCCTGGAACGCCGACGACGCCACGCCCCACGCGAAGTCCGGCGCGAAGCGGATCGGCTCGCGCGGCAGCAGCGGCGCGAAGCGCGCGCGGTCCGCGTCGCTCAAGCGCGCGCCGCGCGGGCCGGCGCGGGCGCGAGCAGGGCGGAGGCCTCGTCGAAGAGCGCGAGCGCGCCCTGCTCCAGCTCGTAGAAGGCCCAGATCCCGACCTTCGACGTGCGCAGGATCCCGGCCTCGCGCAGCACCTTCAGGTGGTGCGAGATGGTCGGCTGCGACAGCTCGAAACGGTCGACGATGTCGCACACGCAGACGGGACCGGCCTGCGCGCCGACCAGCCGCACGATCTCGAGGCGGGTGGGATCGGCGAGCGCCTTGAACGCCGTGACGAGCCGCTCCTGCTCGCGCGCCGGCAGCGGGCGCACGCCCCGCACGGGGCAGCAGCCTTCGGGTCGCTCGCGGGTCGCCATCGCCTCCGAGTCTACCCGAGCGAATCGTATTGACATCGGTCTATTCGTAGATAAGATCGAATCGAAAACCATCAATGGATCGCCCGGCGCCGCCGGGCGGATCGGAGGTCGCGAGATGCCCGTCCCCATGCGTATCCAGCTCGCTCTCAACGTCCGCAATCTCGACGAGGCGGTGGACTACTACGCGAAGCTGTTCGGAGCGAAGGTGAACAAGCGCAAGCCCGGCTACGCCAACTTCGCGCTCGACGAGCCGCCGCTGAAGCTGGTCCTGCTCGAGGTGCCGGACGCCCCCGAGCGGCTCAACCACCTCGGCGTCGAGGTCTTCGAGCAGCGCGACGTCGACGCCGCGATCGAGCGGCTCGGCGCCGCCGGCATCGCGGGCGAGATCGAGGTCGACCGCACCTGCTGCTACGCGCGCCAGAACAAGGTGTGGTCGAGCGATCCGCAGGGCGCGCGCTGGGAGTTCTATCGCGTTCTGACGGACAGTGAGTCGTTCGGCGAGGCGCCGAAGCCGGAGCCCGCTCCCGTCGTCGAAGCGCGAGCCGCGTGCGGCTGCAGCTGAACGCGCGCCGCGGGCGATGACGCAGTGCATCGGCCCGCGGCGCACGCTTCGCGGATGCGATTCGAGGCTGCGGACGGCGCTGAACGCGGGCTTCCGCGATAGCGGAACGCACCGTTCCGTTATACGCTCGCCCGCCCATCCGCGGAGGCCTCGGCCATGCGACGGTTCCTGCTCCCCGCTCTCGCGTTCGGCTGCGCACTCGCCGCGGCGCACGCGCCGACCGCGCGCGCGGCCGAGGACAGCGCGACGGGCGCGCCGCCGTTCAAGACCGGCGACGTCGTCACCTTCGACAAGCTCGAGTCGCTGAAGCCGTACCTCCCGAAGGAGGTGTGGGCCAACCGCGACTTCTTCTTCTTCGAGGGCATGACGATGGAGATCGGCCCGTTCCAGGCCGACTACGCGCCCGCGCCCGTGTACGCCGAAGCGACGCAGAAGTTCGCCGGCCAGCCGAAGCTCGGGCCCGACGGCAGCCTCGAGAACTACACCGCGGGACAGCCCTTCCCGATGGACCAGATCGACTGCAAGGGCGACCCCGACGCCGGCACCAAGATCATCTGGAACTTCCACTACCGCTGGGGCCCCACCAGCGGCATGTCGAGCTTCTACTACTCGTACTGGGACCGCGGCGAGGAGCTGCCGCTCTACTACGAGGGCACCGGCGGCGGCGTGCAGCTCTCGCGGCGCCCCGAGCCCGCCATGCTCGCCGAGGGCGGCGACATGTTCCGCGGCGAGACGCGCAAGAACGCGGGCGGCGCCGAGGTGACCGCGCCCTTCGACGCGCGCGGCATCATGCTGCTCACCTACCGCTACAAGGAGTCGGACAAACCGCTCGCGCAGGCGCGCAACGACGACACCTGGGTCTACGTGCCGACGCTGCGCCGCGTGCGCCGCATCTCGACCGCGCAGCGCACCGACGCCATCTCGGGCACCGACTTCACGCTCGACGACCTGTTCTCGTTCAACGGCATCGTCCCGCAGTACGAATGGAAGTGCCTCGGCGAGCAGGAGATCCTGGCGCCGATGAACACCAAGGTGAAGGGCTATCCGTACGTGAAGGACCAGAACTTCGGTCCGTACGGACTCTCGTTCGCCAACGACCGCTGGGACCTGCGCAAGGCCGTCGTGGTGCGGATGGACCCGCGCAACCAGGACCACCCGTACGCGCACAAGGACATCTACATCGACAAGGAAACGCTCCAGCCGCTCTACTCGTTCGCGTACGACCAGAAGCAGGAGCTGTGGAAGATCCTCTACCACAATCACCGCTGGAGCGGAGACGACTCGCTGACCGGCGCGTGGTACGAGCCGTGGGAGGAGGTCGCCGAGCCGCGCGTCAGCGTGGTCGTGTGCGACACGATCATCAACGTGCAGACCGGCACCGGCAACCGCATCGAGTTCTGGGACGCGAGCGGCAAGCGCGTCGGCAACAAGGCGCACATCCGCCGCTACATCGACGTCGGCCGGCTCACGCGCGGCCGCTGAGCGGCCTCACGCTCGCCCGGGCGCCGGGCTACCTTGCGGCCTCCAACGGGAGGGAGCCGCCGCATGGAGGTCCGCGCCGCCGTCGCACGCGCCGCCGGAACGCCGCTCACGATCGAGACCGTCCGGCTCGACGGGCCGCGCGCGGGCGAGGTGCTCGTCGAGATCAAGGCGACCGGCGTCTGCCACACCGACGCCTACACGCTCTCCGGCGCGGATCCCGAAGGCATCTTCCCGACCGTGCTCGGCCACGAGGGCGCGGGCGTCGTGGTCGAGGTGGGCGCTGGCGTGACGTCCGTCGCGCCCGGCGACCACGTGATCCCGCTCTACACGCCGGAGTGCCGCGCCTGCAAGTTCTGCCTGTCGGGCAAGACGAACCTGTGCCAGGCGATCCGCGCGACCCAGGGCCAGGGACTGATGCCGGACGGCACCAGCCGCTTCCGCGACGCGCAGGGCGGCGAGCTGCGCCACTACATGGGCACCTCGACCTTCGCGAACTACACGGTGCTTCCCGAGATCGCCGTCGCGAAGATCCGCGAGGACGCCCCCTTCGAGGCCGCCTGCCTGCTCGGCTGCGGCGTCACGACCGGCATCGGAGCGGTGCTCTTCACCGCCAAGGTGCGGCCGGGCGACAACGTCGTCGTCTTCGGCCTCGGCGGCGTCGGGCTCTCCGCGATCCAGGGCGCGCGCATCGCGGGCGCGGACAAGATCGTCGGCGTCGACCTGAACCCGAAGAAGCAGGCGCTCGCCGAGCGGCTGGGCATGACGCACTTCGTGAACCCGGCCGAGGTCGGCGGCGATCTCGTCGCGTACCTGGTCGATCTGACGGGCGGCGGCGCCGACTTCAGCTTCGAGTGCATCGGCAACGTGAACACGATGCGGCAGGCGCTCGAGTGCTGTCACAAGGGCTGGGGGCAGAGCGTCATCATCGGCGTCGCCGGCTCGGGGCAGGAGATCGCGACGCGGCCGTTCCAGCTCGTGACGGGCCGCGTGTGGCGGGGCAGCGCCTTCGGCGGCGCGCGCGGCCGCACCGACGTGCCCCGGCTCGTGGACTGGTACATGGACGGCAAGATCGAGATCGAGCCGATGATCACGCACCGCAGGAAGCTCGCGGAGATCAACGAGGCGTTCGACCTGATGCACCGCGGCGAGTCGATCCGAACGGTGGTGAGCTTCGAGTGAGGCCCGCGCCGCGGGCGTTGCGCGCGCTCGTACTCGGTGCGGCGCTCGCGTGGCTCGGCGCGGCGCCGGCCGCGGCGCAGCAGCAACCGATGGGGCCGCCGGAGCCGTCCGCGCCCGCGGCGCCCGCGCCGCCGCCGCCGCCGGCTCCGCCGCCGGGCCCGGCCGCGATCCCGCTCACCGAGATCGCGTCGCGCGTCGAGCAGGTGAGCCAGTCGTTCGGCGCGATCGCGGCGACGCTCCAGCCCACGCCCGAAATCGCAGCGCTCGAGACCATGGTGCGCGAGAAGGGCGCCACGCTCGATCTCGAGCTGCGCTCGGCGGCGGAGCGGATCGAGGAGGGGGCGAGCCTCGACCAGATCGACGAGCTCGCCGAACGGGTGACCGTCGCCGCCCGCAAGCTCGACGAGAGCCAAACCATTTTGACGGCGCGCTCGCAGGAGATCGAGCGGCAGCGCGCCGAGCTCGCGGCGATGCGCGAGGTGTGGACGCTGACGCTGAAGAGCGCGCGCAACGACGGCGCGCCGGCCGAGCTGATCGACAGCATCAAGTCGGTCCGCACCCAGCTCGGCGCCCTCGACAAGCAGCTCGACGAACGCTTCGACGCCGTGCTGAAGCTGCAGAGCCGGATCGGCGAGGAGTCGCTCGCGGTGTCGGTGCTCGCGCAGGACCTGCGCCGGGCGCGCTACGAGGTGAGCGGCCGGCTGCTGGTCCGCAATCGCGCCTCGCTGCCGGCCGCCTTCGCCGCCGTGGAGTCGCCGCAGCCGATCCTGCGCCGCGTCGGCGACGGCCTGCGCCGCGACGCCGAGAACGTCCGCAACTTCGCCAAGCTGCAGCAGGAGCGGCTGATCCAGCACGGCCTCGTGCTCGTCGCGTTCCTGCTGATCTCGTGGCGCATGCGCTCGTGGGTCGCGAAGCGGCGGCGCGAGGGCAAGCACCTCGGCGCCTCCGAGGCCGTCTTCGACCACCCGATCTCGGCCGCCCTGCTCGCGGCGCTGATCGTGGCGCCGTGGATCTACGACTACACGCCGCGCGCCTTCGACGGGCTGCTCGGCCTGCTGATGGTGCTGCCGATCGTGGTGCTCCTGCCGACCGTGCTGGCGCCTTCGCACAAGCGCGTCTGGTACACGATCGCCGCCCTCTACGTGGTCGGCCGGATCCGGTATGCGCTCCAGCCGGTGGAGCTGCTCGAACGCTCGATCTTCGCGATCGAGCTGATCCTCGCGATCGCGCTCGTGGTCGGTCTGCTGCGCGGCGACCGCCACGCGGAGCTGGTGAACCCGCGCTGGGCGCGCGCCTTCACGCTGGTGCTGCGCGGCGTGATCGCGGTGATGGCGGCGTCGCTGGTGGCGGAGCTGGCGGGCTTCGACGCGATCGCGAAGCTGCTCGGCGACGGCGTGCTCGGCTCGAGCTACGTGGCGATCGTCCTGTACGCGGCCGTCAACGTGGTGCGCCCGATCGTGGCGGCGCTGCTGCGCTCGCGGCTCGCGCGCCACTTGAACCTGCTGCACGGCCGCCGCGACGCCGTCGAGCGATTCGTGACCCGGCTCGTCGCCTGGGGCGCGGGCCTTTGGTGGGCGCTCTCGACGCTCGAGTTCTTCTCGCTGCGCGCGCCGGTGTCGGAGGCGGTCGCGTCGTGGGTGCGGGAGCCGATCGGCTTCGGCGACGCCGCCTTCTCGCTCGGCGACGTGCTGCTGTTCGCGGTCACGGTGGCGGCCGCCGTCGGCATCTCGCGCCTCGTGCGCGTCGCGCTCGAGGAGGACGTCTTCCCGCGCACCGCGCTCAAGCGCGGCGTCCCGCACGCCATCTCCGCGACGATCCGTTACGGCATCCTGTTCGCCGGCTTCCTGCTCGCCGCCGCCGCCGCCGGCTTCGAGTGGAGCAAGGTCACGCTGCTCGCGGGCGCGTTCGGCGTCGGCATCGGCTTCGGCCTGCAGAACATCGTGAACAACTTCGTGTCGGGCCTGATCCTGCTCTACGAGCGCCCGATCCAGGTGGGCGACACCGTCGAAGTCGGCAGCTTGATGGGCGAGGTGCGCCGCATCGGCATCCGCTCGAGCACGGTGCGCACCTGGCAGGGCGCCGAGGTGATCGTCCCGAACGGCAACCTGATCTCCGAGCAGGTCGTGAACTGGACGCTCTCGGACCTGCAGCGGCGCATCGATCTCCCGATCGGCGTGTCCTACGACGCCGATCCGGAGCAGGTGCTCTCGCTGCTGCAGCAGATCGCCGCGCAGCACCCGGACGTGCTCTCGGAGCCGCCGCCGGTCGCCGCCTTCCAGGGCTTCGGCGACAGCTCGTTGAACTTCGAGCTGCGCGTGTGGACGATCAGCGTGGACCGCATCGCGCGCGTGAAGACCGAGCTCGGCATCGCGATCTTCCAGGCGCTGAAGAAGGCCGACATCGCGATCCCCTACCCGCAGCGCGACGTGCGCGTGCTGCTCGCGAAAGACGCCAAGTCCTAGGCGAGCGCGATCCGCAGCGCGCGCACGACGTCGGCGGCGTCGGCGTCGGAGACGGCGGGCGAGAGCGGGATCGAGAAGGTGCGCGCGCCGATCGACTCGGCGCTCGGGAAGTCGCCGGGCTCGTGCCCGAAGCGCTTGCGGTACCACGGGTGCAGGTGCAGCGCGGTGTAGTGCACGCCGCTGCCGATGCGCAGGCCGTGGAGCGCCTGCACGACCTCGTCGCGCGTGCGCGCCGTGCGCGCCGGGTCCACGCGGCAGGTGAACAGGTGCAGCGCGTGGCGCGTGCCGGGCGCGAACGGCGCGGGCAGCTCGAGCGGCAGCTCCGCGAGCTCGCGCAGGTAGAAGTCCCAGAGCGCGCGCCGCCGCTGCCAGTGCGCCTCGACCTTGCCGAGCTGCACGAGCGCGATCGCCGCGGCGAGGTCGGTCATGTTGTACTTGAAGCCGGGCTGCTCGACCTGGTAGTGCACGAAGCCCTCGTCGCCGTAGCGGCGCCAGGCGTCGGCCGAGAGGCCGTGCAGCGCGAGCGTCTTGAGGCGCGCCGCCGTCTCGCGCGAGCGCGCGACCAGCATGCCGCCCTCGACGCTCGTCACGTTCTTGGTGACGTAGAACGAGAAGCAGCCGAGCTCGCCGAAGGTGCCGCAGTGGCGGCCGTCGACCGCCGCCTCGATCGCGTGCGCGCAGTCCTCGACGACGTGGAGCCCGCGCTCGGCCGCGATGCGCCCGATCGCCGCCATGTCGCACGGCCGCCCCGCGAAGTGCACCGGCACGACGGCGCGCGTGCGCGGTCCGATCGCGCGCTCGAGCGCGGCGGGGTCGAGGCAGCCGGTGGCGAGGTCGCAGTCGGCGAACACCGGCACGTGGCCGGCGTGCACGATCGCCGTCGCGGTCGCCGCGAAGGTCATCGGCGACGTCACCACCTCGCTGCCCGGCTCGAGGTCGAGCGCCAGCAGCGCGAGGTGGAGCGCGGCCGTGCAGCTGCTCACCGCGACCGCAGCGGGCGCGTCGACGTAGCGCCGGAAGCGCTCCTCGAACTCCGCCACGCGCGGGCCGCTGCCGACCCAGCCGGAGTCGAGGCATTCGAGCACGGCCGCGCGCTCCTCGGGCCCGAAGCTCGGGGCGCCGAACACGAGGTAGCGGTCGCGCCAGGGTCGTTCGCTCACGCGCGGGCCCCTGCGGCTACGCCCGGAACGCGGGCATCACCTGCTCCGCGAACAGCCGCGCCGGCTCGCGCACGTCGCGGCCGAAGAACTCGATCACGAAGGTCGTGCAGCCGAGCGCGACGTGGCGCTCGATGCACTCGACGACGCGCGCCGGCGTGCCCCAGATGCCGTGCTCGGCGAGCGCGCCGCCCATGTGGCCGCCGTAGATCTTGGTCGCCTTCTCGAGCGCGGCCTTCGCGCCGGGCTCGTCCGCCGCGATCACGACGACGCACTGCTGCGACACCTCGAGCGAGTCGAAGTCGCGGCCCACCTCGCCGCAGCGGCGCCGCAGCGCCTCGACCTTCTGCGCGAGCTGCGCCTGGAACACGGCCATGTTGTTCCAGACGTCCGCGTGCCGCGCCGCGATGCCCATCAGCACCCGCTCGCCGCCGCCGCCGACCAGGATGCGCGGCCGCACCGGCGGCTTCGGCTCCGAGATCGCGTCGTGCACCGAGAAGTGCTTGCCCGAGAAGCTCGTGCGCTCCTGCGTCCAGAGCGACTTCAGGATCTGCGCGGTCTCCGCGAGCGCGCGCAGCCGCTCGCGCAGCGGCGGATACGCGCAGCCGGTGTTGGTGAACTCGGGCTCGAACCAGCCCGCGCCGAGGCCCACGATCGCGCGCCCGGGGCCGGCGATCGCGTCGAGCGTCGCGACCTGCTTGGCGAGGACCGCGGGATTGCGGAAGAAGGGCGGCGTCACCAGCGTGCCGAGCGCCGCGCGCTCGGTGATCGCGGCGACCGCCGCCAGCTCCGTCCACGCCTCGAAGATCGGGAGCTGCGGCAGCGGCACGCCGTACACGTGATCGCACACCCACAGGTGGTCGAAGCCGAGGCGGTCGAGCAGGACCGCGGCGTCGCGCGCCTCCTGCCAGGTGCGCTTGATCTGCGGCAGGGTGGCGCCGAAGCGGACGGGTCGCGAAGCGGGCATCGTTCCTCCAGCTCTTCCGGTCTCGGCCGCCCTACACGCATCCGTGACGCGCGCGCGCGGCGAGCGCGGCGATCGCGGCGAGCGCGCCCGCCGCCGCGGCCGGCTCGGGCACCTCGACGGCGCCGACGTCGCAGATGGCCTCGCCGTCGCCGTCGCCGTCCCGCGGCCGCGGCGCGCCGCGCTGGTCGAGCGCGTCGCAGAGCGCGGGATCGCCCGCGTCCACGGCGGGACTCACCGACACCTCGTTCACGACGGGCAGCAGCGTGCGGGTGGGACCGCCGTTGTCGGCGAGCAGCAAGAGCGCGGGATCGGTGTCCGCGAGGTCGCCCGCGGCCGCGAAGCCGCAGCTCGCGTCCTCGACGACGTTGTGGCCGTCGGAGGTGATCCCGGATCCGCCGCACTCGGCGAACGGGTCGGACGCGAAGATCGCCGTCGTGCCCGCGAGGATCGAGTTCCCGATGCGCACGGCGCCGCCGCTCCGCCAGAGCGCGCCGCCGTCGCCGTCGCCGCCGACGCGGTTCGACGCGAGCGTCGCGTTGCGCACGGTGAGCGGGCCTTCGGCGTAGAGCGCCGCGCCGCGATCGTCCGCGGCGTTCTGCGTGAAGGTCGAGTTGCGGACGGTGACGGCGAGGCTGGCGCTGCCCACCGCGATCGCGCCGCCGTCGGTCGCGGAGTTGCCCTCGAAGAGCGAGCGCGACGCCGTCGCGAGGTTGTTCGCGTTGGTGAAGAGCGCGCCGCCCCGATCGCTGGCCGCGTTGCCCACGAAGTGCGAGTCCTCGACGAGCAGCGGCCCGACGCCGGCGTTCGCGATCGCGCCCCCGCGCGTCGCCGCGTTGTCGTCGAGCACCGTTCTCGACACGACGAGCGTGCCGGTGTTGTGGATCGCGCCGCCGTCGCCGGCCGGGAACGCGGCGTTGTCGCGCAGCACGCAGTCGAAGATCGCGAGCCCGCCGGCGTTCGCGATCGCGCCGCCCTGTGCCCCGCGGCCGTCCTGCAGCGTGAGGTCGCGCAGCGTGAGCGTGCCGGTCGACGCGACCGTGAAGAGTCCCACGTCGGCCACCGCGGCAAGCGTGACGACGCCGTCGCCGTCGAGCGTCGTCTCGACGTCGGCGATCGTCTTCGCGGCGGTGATCTCGATCACGACGGGCAGCGCGCCGCAGTCGAAGTCCACGACGCCGCCGCCCGCGAGCGCGGCGTCGAGCGCGGCCTCGGTGCAGCTCTCCGGCGTCCCGACGCCGACGGTGCCCGCGGCGGATGCGGCGAGCGGCGCGCAGAGCGCGAGCGCGAGTACGGCGAACGGACGTCGCGAGCGGAGGAGCATCATGGCGACAGGCTACCTGCGCAGGCCGCCCGGGGAAATCGCCGGCGTCGGGTATGCTGCGCGGCGCCTGCGCGCCCCACGGAGCTCCGATGCGTCCCTCCGCTCCGATCCCGACGGCGACCGATCCGCTGCCGGACTTCGCGCACCCGGACTTCCGGCGCGATCCGTATCCGACGTATCGCGCCATGCGCGAGCGCACGCCGGTGCTGCGCGGCGAGCGCGGCGCGTTCCGCTTCTCGATCCTGACGCGCCACGCCGACGTCGTCGCGGTGCTGCGCGATCCGCGCATGTCGGTGGACCGTCCCTTCCAGCCGCGTCCGCCGGGCGACGGCGACGCCGTCGATCCCGCGACGCTGCACCCGCTGGCGCGCGCGCTGCGCGCGCTCTCGCGCATCATGCTGTTTCGCGACCCGCCCGATCACACGCGGCTGCGCGGGCTCGTGAACAAGGCGTTCACGCCGCGCATGGTCGAGTCGCTGCGGCCGCGCGTCGCGGCGCGCGTCGACGAGCTGCTCGCCGCGCGCCTCGCGGCCGGCGAGCTCGACGTCGTGCGCGATCTCGCCGAGCCGCTCCCGATCCTCGTGATCGCCGAGCTGCTCGGGCTGCCGCTCTCCGACTGCGCGGACCTGAAGCGCTGGTCCGATCCGCTCGCCGCGATGCTCGACGGCTCGATCGCGATGCAGCACCTCGCGCCCGCCGTGCAGGCCGCGGGCGAGGTGATCGAGTACCTGCGCGGCCATCTCGAGGCGAAGCGCCGCGACCCGCAGGCGACGAGCCGCGTCCCGCTCGAGGACGTCGAGCTGTGCGGCGCGCGCTTCGAGAAGGGCCGCGAGGTCGGCCTCCTGATCGGCGCCGCCAACCGCGACCCGGACGTCTTCGCCGAGCCGGACCGCTTCGATCTCGGCCGCCGCGACAACCGCCACGTGTCGTTCGGCTTCGGTATCCACTTCTGTCTCGGCGCGGGCCTCGCGCGGCTCGAAGGCCAGCTCGCGATCGGCTCGCTCGTCGCGCGCGCGCCGCGCCTCCGGCTCGCGGTCGCCGACGGCGATCTCGCCTGGCGGCCCGGCTGGCTGCTGCGCGGGCTCACGGCACTGCCCGTCGCGGTGTGACCGCATCCGCCACGCGCCGCCCGTAGAATGCGCGGCGTGGATCGCACGAGCGGGATGCAGCCGAGCCTCGCGTGCGCGCACGGCGCGCGCGCCGCCGAGGCGCTCCTCCTCGACGAGCTCGCCGGCGCGATCGAGGCGCGCGACGCGGCGCTGCGCGCCGCGCTCGCGGGCGGCGA
>QEVM01000144.1 GCA_003576805.1 Pseudomonadota bacterium
GCTCCGGCGGCAGGATCGCGGCGGCGCCGCGCCCGAGCACGACCGCCATGCCGCGCACGCCGAGCGTCGCGACGACCTCGACGAGCCCGCGCGGTGCGCCGGGGGCGCGCGCGACGAACGCGTTCACCTGTGCGGCGATCGACGCGCGCTCGCCGTCGTCGAGGCCGGCCGCGAGGCGTCCGAGCAGCGCGGGCTCGTGCGCGAGCCGGTCGACGGCCTCCGCGCCGAAGAGGCCGTAGTCGAGCCATTCCGCGACGGCGCGGCCCACCTCGTCGCCGAGCGCGCCGGCCCAGCGGGAGAGTGCGACCAGCGGCCCGCGCGGGCGCGGCATGCCCGCGCCCTGCTCGATCTGCCAGCGCCGCGCCTGCCGCGCGAGCAGCTCCTCGATCGTCGCCTCCACGCCTCCCCTCCCTCGGGCGCGCAAGGTACCGCGCACCCCGGCGGGGCGCGCTGCGACACCGAAGGGCCACGCCGCTTCGGTGCGTCGAGGCGCGACGCGGCGGCATGGCGTTCCGTCATCGCGCGCGCGCCGGATCGCGGGCCGCCGGAGGTATGATGCGAGCACCCCCAGCCGGAGGACCGCGATGTCGGCCGAGCGCCCCGAAGACGACCTCTTCGACGACCCCTACCTCGACGACGGCGACTCCGACGCGGACGCCCAACGGCTGCCCGAGACGGGCGCGTTCGACGCGTCGCTGCTGCGCGAGTCGGTGCGCGCGCTGCCGGCCCGTCACCCGCTGGTGTTCGCGCCGCACCACACCGTCACCGCGGCGATGCGCGCGATGCAGAAGGAGCATCGCGGCGTCGTGCTGGTGACCGAGGACGGCACCCCCGACACGCGCGTGCTCGGCGTCTTCACCGAGCGCGACGTCCTGTTCCGCGTCGTCGACCGCGGCCGCAACCCGATGACGCTCGTGCTCGCCGAGGTGATGACGCGCGATCCCGAGTGCGTTCCGGTCGAGGCCAGCGTCGCGTGGGTGCTGAACAAGATGTCGATCGGCGGCTTCCGTCACGTGCCGGTGGTGGACCGCGACGGACGGCCCGTCTTCGTCGTGTCGGTGCGCGACGTGGTCGAGCTGCTCGTCGAGCGCTTCCCGCGCGAGATCCTGAACCTGCCGCCGATCTTCGGCGGCGACGTTCCGCGCGATCGCGAAGGCGCGTAGCCCGCGACGTTCGGCGCGCCGTCAGGACGCGAGCGCGGCGCGCGCGCGCTGCTCGAGATAGTCGCGCACGGGCGGCGCGACGTCGTCGCGCAGCACGTCGCGCGGCGACATGAAGCCGGCCCACACGACCTCGCGCCGGTCCACGCACGGCTCCGCCGGCGCGTCGAGGTGCAGCTCGTAGAAGGCGCAGGCGTCGCGCGCGTACTCGCAGGTCGTGGCGACCTCGCCGACGAAGCGCAGCGCGCCGCGCGGCGCGGCGATGCCGACCTCCTCGTGCAGCTCGCGCTGCGCGGCCTCGAGCGGCGACTCGCGCCGGTGCACCCCGCCGGCGGGCAGCGTGAGCCAGCTCCGGTACGAGTTGCGGATCGCGAGCACCCGGCCGTCGCGCCAGACCGCCACGAACACCGCGCGCCGGCGCGGGCGGAAGACGAAGCTGTACGCGAGCAGCCCGCGATACGCGACGCGCAGCCCGAGCCGCCAGCCCGCATCCAGCAGCGCTCCCATCGGTCGCCGCGACGCCCCGCCGTCCATGCCGCCAAGCTAGCGTCCCGCGACGCGATGCCGTCGCCGCCCCCGCCGACCGATCCCGTGCGCTCGCTCGCGAGCGCCGAACGCGCGGCGCTCGCGCCGCTGCTGACGCGCGCCTTCGCGGACGACCCCGTGCACCGCTGGATCCATCCCGGCGAGCGCGAGTGGGAACGGGCGGGCGCGCGCTTCTTCGGGGCGCTCGTCGAGTACTTCGCCCGCCACGGCGGCGGCGCGGCGTCGCGCGAGCGCGGCGCGGTCGCGCTCTGGATGGCGCCCGAGGTGCACGGCGGCGCGCCGGCGCGAGCGCGCCTCGCGCTGACGCTCCGCCTGTTCGCTTCGCTCGGGCGCCGCGTCGGACGCGGCCTGCGCGCGGGCGCGGCGCTCGAGTCGCTGCGCGGCCGCGAGCCGCACTGGTACCTCGCGATCCTCGCGACCGATCCCGCGCTGCGCGGTCGCGGCCTCGCGTCGAGCGCGCTCGCGCCGCTGCTCGCGCGCGCCGACGCCGACGCGTTGCCGGTGCGCCTCGAGACGGCGCGCGAGGCGAACCTCGCCTTCTACGCGCGCTTCGGCTTCGCGCCGAGCGGCGAGTGCCGGATCGGCGCCGGGCCGCGCGTGTGGGCGATGCGCCGTCCGCCGCAGCCACGGCGCTCGTAGCGCCGGCGTCCCCGCCGCGTGAACGCCTGCAATCTCGGCCGCGCTGTGTGCGCGCGCGCACCGACTCGCCCCGGCTCCCGGCCGATCCAGCGAGGAGGCCGTGGGGGGCCGCCGGAGGGGACCATGAGCAAGGACCTGTTGCTGCTCGGCGCCAATGCGCCGGAGATGGACCTGTTGCGCGCGCGTCTCGTGCGCATCGGCTATCGCGTCGTGCCCGCCAAGACGCCCGATCAGGCGCACTCGTTCCTGCGCGTGGCGGGCGCCCGCCTCGGCGCGGTGATCGTGCCGTCCGAGCTGCCCGTCGTGAACCTGCGCGGCGCGCTCGACGCGATGCGCCGCGCGACGCCGGGCAACGAGCTCGTCTTCCTCGGCGCGGGCCGCGATCCCGGCGACGAGCGCCGCCGCGCCCTGCGCGACGCGGGCGTGCAGCTCGCGCTCTTCGACCCGATCGACCTCCACACGCTGCGCTTCCAGATCAATCGCGCGTGCGCCGGCCAGCCCGCGGCGCGCCACCGCCGCCGCACGCTGCGCGCGCCCGCCGATTGGCCGGTCGTCGTGCGCTCGGGCCTGCGCGAGAAGGAAGGCCGCATCTACTCGATCTCGGCGACCGGCGCGTTCGTCGCGCTCGCGCAGCCCTGGATGGTGCGCTCCAAGGTCGAGCTGCGGATCCAGTCGCCGGCGCTCCCCAAAGGTGCTGCGACCGGGCGGGTCATCATGACCAACGTGCCCGGCAACGTGATGCGGCGCGGGCTGCCCTTCGGGATGGGCGTCCAGTTCGACCACCTCTCGGACGCCACGTCGGTCGCGATCCTGATGTACGCCGAGTCGCGCTTCCGCGCGCTGGCGGTCTGAGGTCCCCGCCCACCGCGCTCGCCCGTCCGCTCGCGGACACGCGCAGCAGTTGCCACCAAATTGCCTGCGCGGCCACCTCTCTCTTGGGAGCGCAGGCCCCCGCCTGCGTGCTGGAGGGGATATGACGTCCGTCGCCTACGCCGAAACCACCGATCGCATCCGGCGCACGATCGCGGGCACGCAGCCGCGCGAGCCGCGCCAGCGCCACGAGCACCCGGTGCTGCGCGCCGTCGCGACGGGCACCTTCTGGTGGCTCGTGGCGATGGGCGCCCTCGGCTGGGTCGCGCAGCAGGACTTCGTCGCGCAGTTCCTCGCCTGGTAGGACGCGCCGCTCGCGCGCCCGTCGCCGCGCTCGCCGTGTGGGCGGCGTTCGCGGCGAGCGCCGTGCACGCAGCGCCGGCGGCGCGCTTCGTCGCGACGCCGGTCCAAGGAGCGGTCTGCGTCGCGCCCTGCGTCGTGCACCTCGACGCCACCGCGACGACGAGCAGCGAGCACCCGCGCCCGTTCTCGGAGCTCGACTACGCCTGGGACTGCGGCGAGCCGGGCGCCGGCGCCTGGAGCAATCGCACGGGCGGCGACAAGAACCGCCCGCGCGGCCCGGTGACGGGCTGCGTGTACGCGACGCCCGGCGAGAAGACGATCCGGCTCGCGGTGCGCGAACGCGACGGCGATGCGGCGAGCGCGGAGACGACCGTCGCCGTCGTCGATCCCGACGCGCGCTTCTCCGGCGCGCGCACGGTCTGCATCTCGGCGGCGGGCGAGTTCGCCGGCTGTCCCGCAGGCGCGCAGCGCGTGACGAGCGGCGACTTCGACGCCGCGCTCACCGACGACGCCGGCTGCAACGCCGACGCCGAGCACAAGCGCTGCCTGCTGCGCTGCGGCGAGCGCTTCGAGCAGGACGCGGCGGTCCTGCTCGCGCCGGGCGCGACGCCCGCCCTGCTCTCCTGCTTCGGCGCCGCGAGCGGCCGCGCCGAGGTGGCGAGCGTGACCGAGCTCGGCGTCGTCGAGCGCGGCTGGACGATCGACCGCATCGCGTGGAGCAACGCGACCGCGGGCTCGGGCGGCTTCGACCTCTCCCCGGTGAACGGCAACGTCACGCTCCACGACGTCGCCATCACGACGCGCGGCGCGCCGAACGTCACGCACCAGCTGGCGGGCGACCGCCACCCCGACCTCGTCGCGATCGTGGGCGACGTGCACACCATTCTGCGCACGAGTGCCGACCGCTTCTCGCAGCACTTCCTGCGCGCGCGCCGGCAGCTCCTGCTCGGCAACGTCTTCGACGCCAACGGCGAGGGCGAGTTCAACGTCCGCTCGGTCCACACGCCGCTCTCCGCGATCCAGCACAACGAGCTGCTCGACCCGCAGGACGACGTCGACAACGTGCGCAATCCGCTCCAGCTCCGCGCCTTCGCGGACGCGAGCGGCACGGGCCTGCCGCGCGCGCCGACGCAGTACGTCGTCGTGTCGGACAACCACATGGAGACGCCGCTCACCGGGACCGAGACGGGCACCGTGGTCCGCACCTGCCAGGAGAACGGCTGCAACGAGTCGCCCGGCGAAGGCGTCGACATGGTGGACGTGCTGTTCGAGCGCAACGCGATCCGCGCGACGTCGACGTGGGCGAACGCGAGCGCGGGCGTCTTCTATCTCCAGGGCGGCCGCATCACGGTGCGCAACAACGTGATCGACCTCCAGGGCATGGACTCCGCGGACGGCGCCGCCAACGCGCTCGTGATCCACTTCCCGAACCAGTCGCGCTGCCCCGACTGCGTCGACGACGAGATCGTGGTGCAGGGCAACACGGTGTACTGGAACGAGCGCTCGCGGCGCGGGCTGCGCCTGTGCGAGTCGCTCGCGGGCGGCGCGGACCACGTCTGCCAGCTCAACCTCGCGTGGCTGCCGAACGACGCCGGCGAGCGCACGGAGGTCGGCGCGGGAAGCTGGACCGCGGGCGGCAACGTGTTCGCGGAGTCGAATCCGTTCGCGGCGCCGCCGCCCGCGCAGGGACGCACGCAGGCCGCCGACTTCCGACTCGCCGATGCGTCGCCGGCGCGCGACCGACTGGCCGACGTCGCGCGCCCGACGGCGCTCTCGCGCGACTTCGGCCGCTTCTGCCGCGAGGCCGCGGCGAGCGGCGCGCTCGACGCGGGCGCGTGGGAGCGCGGCGCATCCGACTGCACGGGCGCCGCGCCGCGTCCGCCCGTCTGCGGCGACGGCGTCGTCGAGCGCGGCGAGTCGTGCGACGACGGCAACGTCCGCGACGGCGACGCCTGCTCTGCGCGCTGCCGCACCGGCGGGCTGTTCGGCTCGCACCTCTCGGTCTTCGACGAGGCGGACGCGCCGTCGCGGCGGCGCGTCTCGCTCGTGCTGCGCGACGCCGCGGTGGAGCTGCCGGCGCACGGCGACGGCGACCCGACGCAGGTCGGCGCGCTGCTCGTGCTGCGCAATCCGGGGACGGGCGAGGAGGCGCGCGTCGCGCTGCCCGCGAAGGGCTGGAGCGCGCTCGGCATCCCGGCGGGCAGTCGCGGCTACCGCTATCGGGATCCCGCTCGCGACGCAGGCCCGTGCGAGCTCGCCGACGCGCGCGCGGGCCGCTGGATCCGCGCGTTCTGCTCGGGCGAGCGGCTCGGCTTCACGCTCGACGAACCCGCGCAGAGCGCCCTCACGGCGACGTTCGGCGTCGGCGACGCACATCCGATGTGCGCCGCGTTCGCGTCGCCGTACGTGCGGCGCGACGTGCCGGCGATCGGCACGGCGCCCGGCGCCTTCCTCGGCCGCGCCGCGCCGGCGCCGGCGTTCTGCGAGCCGCCGTAGCGAGAGGCTCCGAAGTGGCTGCCACCATGCGCCGTGGACCGCCACTACCCCTACAGGACGTGGGAACGGCGGATGAGGCATGCGCGGCGTCAGCGGCTGGATCGGTGGATTCGACGGCCTGGGACTTTCGGGAGGTGACGCCGGCAGGCGCGCATCCGCGAGCGCCGAGAGCGAGCAGTCGGCCCCGTTCCTCTTGCGCGACACGGCGACCCCCGCGGCTCCTGCCACGCGCGCGCGACGCGCGCCCCGCCGTCAGCCTGCGCCCGCCTTCGTGAGCGAGCGGCTCTACGGCCTGCCGTCCGTGCTCGGCGCGGGACTCGTCGCCGCGTACCTCGCCGCCGTCTGGATCGAGAGCGCCGACAGTCACGGTCTCGTCGGCGCGCAGTTCATGGACCTCTTCCATCCGGACCGCGAGAAGAGCATCGGCGCCTGGTACCAGTCGATGTTGTTGGTCGGTTGCGCGGCGCTCGTCTACTACGCCGGCGAGCGGATCCCCGGCCACGGCGAGCGCTTCCGCCTCGGGTGGCGGCTGCTCGCGTGCGGCCTGCTCTTCATGTCGATGGACGAGGCCGCCGTGATCCACGAGCGGCTCGCGATCCTGGTCCCGGCCGCCTGGCACGAGGGCGTCCTCAAGTACGCCTGGGTGCTGCCCGCGATGCTCGTGCTCGCCGCGATCGTCCCGTTCTACGTCCGCTTCGTGATCGCGCTGCCGCGCGTGCTGCGCACGCGTCTGCTCGTCGCGGCGGGCGTCTACCTCGGCGGCGCGCTCGGCCTCGAGATGTTCGGCGGCTTCGCGATGGACGCCTGGGCCACCGAGCACAAGCGCTGGATCGTCGTCGCGGAGGAGGCCGCCGAGCTCGCCGGACTCCTGCTCGCGCTGCGCGCGCTCGTGTGCCTGCTGATCGACCTGACGCCGCCCGGACGCGTGCTCCAGCGCCGCGGCGTGCGCCCGCGCCGCACGACCGTGCCGATGCTGGAGCCCGCGCGCAGGCCGACGTGAGCGCGACGCGCGACCGCTGAGCCGCCGTCCCGAGCCGTGTGACAGAGCCCGTGTGATAGGTTCGGCCGACGTGAGCGCCTTCGCCTCGATGTCGCGTACGCCGAGCCTGCCCTTGCTCTTGGCAGCACCCGGGTAGAGCTTTGCCGCGCGATGCACGAGCGCTCCGGTCGGCGGGCTCTGCTGGCAACCGCTACGCCGTCGAGCCGGTGCGCGCGATCGCGGACCGCATGTTCTCGCGCGCCGCGGGCGCGCCGCTGACCGCGGGCAACGCCGTCCGCCTGCTCGAGGACGCGCGCGACAACTATCCCGCCTGGCTGGACGCGATCGCGGCGGCGCAGCATCACGTCCACTTCGAGATGTACATCTTCCACGAGGACGCGATCGGCGAGTCGTTCGCCGAGGCGCTGATCGCGCGCGCCCGCGACGGCGTCCGCGTGCGCCTCCTCTACGACTGGCTCGGCGCCTTCGGCAAGACGTCGGCCGCGTTCTGGCGCCGGCTGCGCGCGGGCGGCGTCGAGGTGCGCTGCTACAACCCGCCGCGCCTCGGCTCGCCGCTCGGCTGGCTCTCGCGCGATCACCGCAAGCTGCTCGCGGTGGACGGGCGCGTCGCGTTCGTGACCGGTCTTTGCGTCGGGCGGATGTGGGCGGGCCAGCCCGAGAAGGACGTCGAGCCCTGGCGCGACACCGGAGTGGAGATCCGCGGGCCGGCGGTCGCGGAGATCGAGCGCGCGTTCGCCGAGATCTGGGCGACGCTCGGCGCGCCGATCCCCGCCGAGGACGAGGCGCCCGAAGCGCCGTCCGCAGCGGCGGGCGACGTGCGCATGCGCATCGTCGCGACGGTGCCCGCGACGGCGAATCTGTTCCGGCTCGACCAGCTCGTGGTGGCGCTCGCGCGGCGCCGCGTCTGGCTCACCGACGCGTACTTCGCGGGCACCACGCCCTACGTGCAGGGGCTCGTCGCAGCGGCGCAGGACGGCGTCGACGTGCGCTTGCTCGTGCCGAACTCGACCGACGTGCCGCTCCTGAAGCCGCTCTCGCGTGCGGGCTATCGCCCGTTGCTCGCCGCCGGCGTGCGCGTCTTCGAGTGGAAGGGCTCGATGCTGCACGCCAAGACGTCCGTCGTGGACGGCCACTGGGCGCGCGTCGGCTCGACCAACCTCAACCTGGCGAGCTGGCTCGGCAACTGCGAGCTCGACGCGGTGATCGAAGACGAGCCGTTCGCGCGCGCGATGGAAGTCATGTACCTGCGCGATCTCGAGAACGCGACGGAGATCGTGCTCGACGCGGCGAGCCGCGTGTCCGCGCCCGTCGAGCCGGGGTCGCCGCGGCGGCCGCTCGCGTGGCGCGGCCGCGGCAGCGCCGGACGCGCCGCGGCCGGCGCCGCGCGCATCGGCAACGCGGTCGGAGCGGCCTTCACCGACCGCCGCACGCTCGAGCCCGTCGAGGCGCGCATCACCACCGCGGCGGGCGCGCTGCTGCTCGTGCTCGCGCTCTGCTTCGCCTTCTTCCCGCGGCTGCTCTCGGTTCCGGTCGCCGTGCTCGTCGGCTGGCTCGCGCTCGCCCTGCTCTACCGCGGCGTCACGCTGCGCCGCGCCGGCGAGCAGCGCCCGCGCCCGCCGGGCGACTGAGATTGCACGCTTTGCAGGCTGCGACCGCGTGCCGCGCTCGTATGCTGGGAGGCGCGGGGCACGGAGGAGCGCGTCATGTCGCCCGCCCCCGGTCTGCTCGACACGCTGGCGAAGAACTGGTGGCTGCTGCTGCTGCGCGGGATCGCCGGCGTCGTGTTCGGCGTCGCCGCGTTCGTGTGGCCGGGCGTCACGCTGCTGGTGCTCGTGCTGCTGTACGGCGCCTACGCGTTCGTCGACGGCGTGTTCGCGATCGCCGCCGCGATCGCGGGACGCGGCGGCCGCGCCACGCCGACCGGCTGGCTGGCGTTCGCCGGCGTGCTCGGCATCGCGGCGGGGCTCGCCGCGTTCCTCTGGCCGTCGATCACGGCGCTCGCGCTGCTGATCCTGATCGGCGTGTGGTCGCTGCTGCACGGCATCCTCGAGATCGTCGGCGCGATCCGGCTGCGCCGCGAGATCGAGGGAGAGTTCCTGCTGATCCTCGGCGGTCTCGTCTCGGTCGCCTTCGGACTCTTCGTGCTGGCGCGTCCGGGCGCGGGCGCGCTGGCCGTCGTGTGGCTGATCGCCGCCTACGCGGTCGTCTTCGGCGCGCTCCTGATCGCGCTCTCGCTCCGGCTGCGCGGGCGGCGACCGCGCCACGCGTAGCGCGTCCGGCCGCCCACCGCGCCGGCCGCGGCCCGCGCGACGCGCGCCGGTAGACTGGCCCGATGGGAAGCGCTGAGCAGGAAGGGGCGGCGGCGGCGCCGCATCGCCACGCGGCGGCCGACGTGCTCGCGGCGCTCGGCTCCGACGCGCGCACCGGCCTGCGCGAGGACGAGGCGCGCGCGCGGCTCGCGCGCTGCGGGCCGAACGAGCTCGCCGCGGAGAAGCGCGTGCCCGCGTGGCGCAAGCTGCTCGCGCAGTTCGAGAACGTGCTCGTCGTCGTGTTGCTCGTCGCGACCGCGGTCTCGTTCGCGTCGTGGCTCTACGAGCGCGACTCCGACCTGCCCTACGAGGCGATCGCGATCCTCGCGGTGGTCATGGCGAACGCGTTCCTGGGCTACCTCCAGCAGGCGCGCGCGGAGCAGGCGCTGGCCGCGCTCCGCAAGCTGTCGGCGGACGAGGCGAAGGTCGTGCGCGACGGCGAGCGGCGCGCGGTGCCGTCCAGCGAGCTCGTCCCCGGCGACATCGTGCTCGTCGAAGAGGGCGACACGATCCCCGCCGACGCGCGCCTCGTCCACTCGGCCGGGCTGCGCACGGCCGAGGCCGCGCTCACGGGCGAGAGCCTGCCGGTGGCCAAGGACCCGACGCCGGTCGCGGGCGACGCGCCGCTCGGCGACCGCCACGACATGGTGTTCAGCGGCACCGCCGCGACCTACGGACACGCGCGGGTCGTCGTGACCGCCACCGGCATGCGGACCGAGATGGGCCGCATCGCCACGATGCTGGAGGCGGCGCCCGATCAGGAGACGCCGCTGCAGCGCGAGCTCGACCGCGTCGGCCGCCGGCTCGGCCTGCTCGTGCTCGGCATCGCGGTCGCGATGATCGCGACGATCGTCGCCGTCGAGGAGGTGCGCGGCTTCTCGGCGCTGGTCGACGTCCTGATCCTCGGCGTCGCGCTCGCCGTCGCGGCGGTGCCCGAAGGGCTGCCGGCGGTCGTCACCGCGGTGCTCTCGCTCGGCGTGCAGCGCATGGCGCGCCGCAACGCGATCGTGCGTCACCTCGCGGCGGTCGAGACGCTCGGCTCCGCCGACGTGATCGCCTCCGACAAGACGGGCACGCTCACCAAGAACGAGATGACGGTGCGCCGCGTGGTGACCGCGAGCGGCGCGGTCGTCTTCGAGGGCACCGGCTACGCGCCCGAAGGCGAGGTGCGCCGCGCCGACGGCGGCCCGATCGAGGGTGCGCTGCGCGCCGAGCTGGTGCGCGCGCTCGCCGCCGCGGACCGCGCCAACAACGCCGTGCTGCAGGAGCAGGAGGGGCGTTGGAGCGTGCAGGGCGACCCGACCGAGGGCGCGCTGATCGCCGCCGCGCGCAAGGCCGGCCTCGAGGACGAGGCGCTCGACGCCCGCTTCGAGCGCGTCGGCGAGGTGCCGTTCTCGTCGGCGCGCAAGCTGATGAGCACGATCCACAGCGACGCCGAGCGCGAGGAGCGGCTGCTCGCCTTCACCAAGGGCGCGCCGGACGTGCTGCTCGCGCGCTGCACGCAGGAGTGGGCGGGCGACGGGCCGCGGCCGCTCGGGCCGGCGCGCCGCGCCGAGATCGCGCAGGCGAACGAGGCGCTCGCCGGCGAGGCGATGCGCACGCTCGCGGTGGCGTTCCGCTCGCTGCCCGCCGCGGCGTTCGGCGACGAGGAGTTCGACGAAGGCGTCGAGGAGGAGCTCACCTTCCTCGGCCTGATCGGCATGATCGATCCGCCGCGCCCCGAGGCGAAGGACGCGGTCGCGCGCGCGCAGGGCGCCGGCATCCGCGTGCTGCTGATCACCGGCGATCATCCGCGCACCGCGTCGGTGATCGCGGACGAGGTCGGCATCGCGGCGGACGCCGGCGCGGTGACGGGGCCGGAGCTCGAGCAGATGAGCGAGGAAGAGCTGGAGCGGACGGTGCGCGGGACGGCGGTCTACGCGCGCGTCGCGCCCGAGCACAAGCTGCGCATCGTGAAGGCGCTCCAGCGGGGCGGCGCCACCGTCGCGATGACGGGCGACGGCGTCAACGACGCGCCCGCGCTCAAGGCCGCCGACATCGGCGTCGCGATGGGCATCGCGGGGACCGACGTCTCGCGGCAGGCGTCGGACATGGTGCTCGCCGACGACCACTTCGCGACGATCGTCGCCGCGGTCGAGGAAGGCCGCGCCATCTTCGCGAACATCCGCAAGTTCCTGCGCTACCTGCTCGCCACGAACGCCGGCGAGGTGATGACGATGTTCTTCGGCGTGCTGCTCGCCGACGTGATCGGCCTCGGCGCCGGCGACGGCGGGCTGGTGCTGCCGCTGCTCGCGACGCAGATCCTCTGGATCAACCTCGTCACCGACGGCGCGCCGGCGCTCGCGCTCGGCGTCGACCCGGTGGACCCGCGGCTGATGCGCGCGCCGCCGCGGCCGCGCGAGGAAGGCGTCATCACGCGGCAGATGTGGAGGGGCATCGCATTCGTCGGCGCGGTGATGGCGGCGGGCACGCTGCTGGTGCTCGACGCGGCGCTGCCGGGCGGCCTGATCGAAGGGCACGGCAGCGTGCGCCACGGCCAGACGATGGCGTTCACGACGCTCGTCTTCTTCTCGCTCTTCATGGTGTTGAACGCGCGCTCCGACGACCGCAGCGCCTTCGCGGACCTCTTCGCGAATCGCTGGCTGTGGGCTGCGATCGCGCTCTCGCTCGTCCTCCAGGCGGCGGCGGTCCACGTTCCGTTCTTGCAGCACGCCTTCTCGACCGAGCCGCTCGCCGCGCGGGACTGGCTGCGCTGCGCGGCCGTCGGCAGCTCGGTGATGTGGCTCCGCGAGCTCACGAAGGCGATCGCGCGCCTGCGCGCGCGCGCGTAGCAGCGCGTTCGCGGCGAGGCGCCGCGCACCTCGGCATGCAGCCGCCGAGCCGCTCTCGCGTCAGGGGAACAGCACGCGGCGGTTGCGCTCGTCGATCACGACTTCGCGCTCGAGCACGCGGCCGTCGGGCATGCGGGCGGTGAAGCGATGGAGGCCGGGCGGGACCGGAAGCTCGGCGATCGGCGTCTCGCCGACCGGCGCGCCGTCCACCTCGACGTGCGCCCACGGATCGGCGTTGACGCTGACGCCGAGCGGTGGCGGCGGCGGAGCTGCGACCGCGGGCGGCGCGACGGCGGCCGCGCGCGGCGACGCCGGCTCGACGGGCTCGCCCGGTCGCGACGCGGACCACCGCTGCGCGCCGAACGCGAGAGCGAGCCCCAGCGCGACGCCCAGCGCGGCGCCGAGCGCGAAGCCGCGCGCGCCCGCGCGCGTCGCGACCGGC
>QEVM01000145.1 GCA_003576805.1 Pseudomonadota bacterium
GGCGGGCGCGCGCTCTCGGACGTCGCGGCGACGCTGCACGCGCGCAGTGCGACGACGGGCGCCGACGGCCGCTTCGCGCTCGCGGCCGGCTGCCGGCCCGGACTCGCGCTGCGCGGCGCGCGCGGTCCCGACTACGTGCTCGTGCATCCCGCGTACGGGCTCGTGCACTTCGGCGCGCTCGACGCGGACGGCGACCTCGCGCTCGCGGCGTCGCGCGGCGACGTCGCGTCGCAGCGCGCGCTGCAGTCGCTGTGCGAGTCGCCGGCGCGCGAGGCGTGGCAGCGAGAAGCAATCCGCCGCGGCTGCCCCGGCCGCCCGCAGGAAGATGCTCCAACGTCACGAAAGCATTGATTTCCGATTCGGCGCGTGGGTAGGATGCGAATGCGCTTGGGGCGCGCGGAGGAGGGAATCGATGAAGGTCGGGTGCCACGCGATCGCAGCGCTCGCATCGCTCGGGATGGCGCTGCTCGTCTCCACGTTCTCGTTCACTGCCGCGCAGGCGGGCGTCGGCGGCGACGACGCCGGCACCTGCCGCAGCGCGTGCGGCGGCTACGGCGCGGGCAACAACGGCAACGGCTGCTGGTGCGACGCCGCCTGCACGTCGCAGGGCGACTGCTGCGCCGACTACCAGCCCGTCTGCAACGGCAACACCGGCTGCACGCCGAACTCGGGCGGCCGCTACGTCCTGCACCTCGGCGGCATGTGCTCGCAGGGCTGGAACGACCGCTACGCGAACGCGTCGGGCTTCACGCCGATCGACGTGCGCGCGGTGCAGACCAACCACGCCGCGCTCTCGCAGACGAGCGCGACGCTCGCCACCTATCTCGACCAGTGCTGCTCGGGCAGCAACGCCTGCTACGTGCTCAACTACAGCGGCGGCGACGCCGTGATGGGTCACCGCTTCGCCAACTCGTCGACCAACTGGAACATCTACTGGGTCGGCACGACCGCGGGCGCCGGCGGCGGCAGCGAGCTGTCGGGCAACCTCCTCGCCGACGCGTTCGGCCCGTGCGACTACTCGGGCCACCTCGGGACGAGCGAGGTGCGCAACGCGTACAACCACAACGACACCAACGGCAAGACCGTCTACCACATCGGCGGCTACGACGGCTGGTGGTACTCGTCGTGGCTGCTCCCGGGCGAGGACGACGGCGCGGTCGCGTTCCACTCGGCCGGCGCGCGCACCGGGACGACGTCGACGAACAGCATGTGCTCGACGCCGAAGTGGACGAACCACGTCGCCGCCTGGACGTGCAGCGGCTACGACCTCGATCACTACGGCATGAAGACCAAGTTCATCACCCAGATGGGTTGGTGAACGCGAGGGGTTGGTGAGAGGTGGAGGGGCGCCGCCGGGTCCTCTGGTTCCTACTCGGCGGCGTCTCCCTCTGCCTCGCCGGCCTCTACTGGTTCGATTCCGCGCCGGCCGCCTCGGGCGCGTCCGCGCAGCCCGCGTCTGCCGCGGTCGCCGCGCCGCCGCCGGCCGCGCCCGCCGTCGCGACGAGCCAGCGGCGCCGGCCCGTCGCCGACACGCCGCTCGCAGAGCTGCCCGCGCCGATCCGGCGCTTCCTCGAGGCGACGCCGTATCCGCCGACCTCCGGCCGCCTCGCGCCGCACGACACCGATCTACTCCGGCCCAACCGCCGCCACGAGCGTCACCGGCCGATCCCGGACACGCTCTCCGACGATCCGCGGCGCACCGTCACGTGGCTGTTCAGCGCGGACCGCTGGGCGTACGTCGGGCCCGAGACGGTGCACGCGTGGCTCGAGGTGAAGCGCGGCGGCGAGCCGCTCGAGGTGAACCTCGTCTCGGCGACGGCCACGCGCGAGGGCGCCGGCGGCGCGGAAGGCGCGCCCGAGCCGGTCGACTTCCACCGCAACGGCGACCGCCTCGTCGCGGACGTTGCGCTCGCGCGCTTCGCCGACCACTTCGGGCCGATCGTGCTCGCGGTGCGCTTCGAGTACGAGCCCGGCCGCTTCCACGACGACCAGCTCCGCATCCAGTCGACGCCCGCGGGCCACGTGCCCGGCCGCGTCGCCGGCGCGAGCGACCGCGTCGAGAACGGCAGCCTCGTGCTCGACGTCGCCGCCGAGCTGTCGGTCGGCGGCTTCTACCGCTTCGACGCCAACGTGTACGGCCCGAGCGGCGATCCCGTCGCGTTCGCGACGTTCAAGGGCGAGCTGCCCGCCGGCGCGCAGAGCGTTCCGCTCGAGGTGTGGGGCAAGGTGCTGCGCGACGCCGGCGTGCCCGGCCCGTACACGATCGGCGAAGTGCGCGGCTACCGCTTCCTCGACGGCCAGTATCCCGATCGCGAGCTGCTGCCCGAAGTGCCCGCGCGCTTCGAGACGAAGCCGTGGCCGCTGGACGCCTTCCGCGACGAGCAGCACGTCTCGCCGCACGAGCTGCAGATGGCCGAGCTGATGCTGGACGACCTCGAGCAGGGGCGTCCGCTCTTCGAGCCGCCGCCCGCGCAGGACGCCGTCGCGCCGCGGCTCGCCGACGACGACGCGGAGTCGCCCGCCGCGGATTGACCGACTCGATGCAGTGTCGGCGCGCGCGATGGGGGGCAGAGCGCCAGAGCCCTCTCCGCGGCCTGGCTCGCGCTCTTCCCAGGCTGCGGTCTTGGCAGGAACGTGGCTCTGGCGCTCCGCCCGGGGGAGCGTCGGGTCAGCCTGCGCGCGCTCGCGCGCCCGTCACGCGACCAGTCCCAGGAAGCGGCGGGCTTGCTGGAGCAGGTCCTCCATCTCGAACGGCTTGTCGAGCACGGTGGCGTCGGGAAAGCCCGCGACGCGTTCGTGGATCTCCTCGTCGCCGAACGCCGTGATCAGGATCACCGGCGACGGGATCTGCATCGTGCGCGCGGCCTCCAGCACGGACAGTCCGTCGGAGCCGGGCATGCGCTGGTCCGTGACGATGAGATCCGGCACGCCAGAGCGGCGCCGGTCGACGAGGATCGAGCCGAGCATCGACAGCGCCTCGTAGCCGTCGCGAGCCGTGACGACGCGGAATCCGTCGCGACGCAGCACGCCGGCGAGCAGCGCGCGCATCTCGTCGTCGTCCTCGATCAGCAGCACCTCGGGCCGCCACGCGTGCGGCTCGTCCGGCAGCCAGCCGCGATCGCCGTCCGTCTCCGTCTGCATCGCGCCCTCCGTTGCGTGCCGTCGCAGAGTGCACGCGGCGTGCCGCGCGGCGCAGCGTACGGAGCGCCGACGCCGGCGCGCGATGGGGCAGAACGCGGCGCCGAGCGGCGTCGCGAGCGCGGCCGCGCGCGCGATCGCGCCGCATTCCGAAGAGTTCGGCATGCGCCTGCGAGCACGGGGCGAGCTGCCCCGTGTGGAGCTTTGCCCCGCCGCCGCGCGCTCAGTCGCGGCGGGCCGCGTAGCGCTCGAGCTTGCGGTAGAGCGTCTTGCGGTCGAGGCCGAGGATGCGCGCCGCGCGCGTCTTGCTGCCGGCGACGGTCTCGAGCACGCGCAGGATGTAGCGGCGCTCGACCTCCTCCATCGGAACCAGCTCGTCGGGCTCGGCGCCGGTCACGATCCAGTGCCCGCCGTGGTAGCTGCGGATGCGCTCGGGGAGGTCGTCGACCATCACCTCCGAGTAGCTCGCCAGCGCGACCGCGCGCTCCATGCAGTGCTCGAGCTCGCGCACGTTGCCCGGCCAGGCGTACTCGAGCAGCCGCTCCGCCGCGGGACTCGAGAGGCCCGCGACCTGCTTGCCGGCGCGTTCGGCGGCGCGGCGCAGGAAGTGCTGCGCGAGCAGCAGCACGTCGCGGCCGCGCTCGCGCAGCGGCGGGAGCGACACGCGCAGCACCTCGAGCCGGAAGAAGAGGTCGCGCCGAAAGCGCCCGTCGTCGACGAGCGCCTCGAGGTCGCGGTTGGTCGCCGCGACGACGCGCACGTCGAGCCGCTCCTCGCGGTTCGCGCCGATCGGGCGCACCGTGCGCTCCTGGAGCACGCGCAGCAGCTTCGGCTGCAGCTCGAGCGGCAGCTCGCCCACCTCGTCCAGGAACAGCGTGCCGCCGTCGGCCTCGGCGAACAGTCCCTTGCGCGCGGCCCGCGCGTCGGTGAAGGCGCCGCGCGCGTGGCCGAAGAGCTCGCTCTCGATCAGCTCTTTCGGGATCGCCCCGCAGTCGACGGGCACGAACGGCCCGTCGCGGCGCGGGCTCTTCGCGTGCAGCGCGCGCGCCACCAGCTCCTTGCCCGTGCCCGTCTCGCCGGTGAGCAGGACGGTGGCGTCCGAGGGCGCGAAGCGCGCGAGCGTGGCGCGCAGCCGCTGCATCGGCGCGCTCTCACCGACGAGATCGCCGAAGCCCGCCGTCGCGTCCACCACCTCGCGCAGGCGCCGCACTTCTGCGCCCAGCCGCCGGTGCTGGTGCGCGCGCCGGACGCGCAGCTCGAGCTCTTCGATTTCGAAGGGCTTGTTCAGGAAGTCGTAGGCGCCGCTGCGGATCGCCGAGATGGCGGCGTCGAGATCGCCGAACGCGGTGATCACGATCACCGGGACGTCGGGGTGGTTGGCCGCGACGCGCTCGGCCAGCGCGAGGCCGCTCATCTCCGGCATGCGGAGATCGGTGACGAGCACGTCCACGGCGTCGGTCGCGAGGCGCGCGATCGCCCCGCCCGGCGCGGTGAACCAGGTGACGCGCGTGCCGCGCCGCTCGAGCCGCTCCGCCACGAGCCGGCACATCTCGGCGTCGTCGTCCACGAGCAGCACGTGCGGCGTCACGCCGCGGCCCTCGCCAGCACGATCGAGAAGCAGCTCCCGTGTCCCGGCTCGCTGCGCACTTCGATGCGACCGCCCTGCTCGCCGACGATGCCGTGCGCGAGGAAGAGGCCGAGCCCCGTGCCCTCGCCGACGCCTTTCGTCGTGAAGAAGGGATCGAAGATGCGCGGGAGGACGTCCGCGGCGATGCCTGCTCCGGAATCGGCGATGCGCATCTCGACCTCGCCCGCGCCCGCTTCCGGCGCGCCCGGCGGCCGCGCGGCCGCCGCGAGCTCGACGCGGCCGCCCGGCGGCGTCGCCTGGATCGCGTTCACGATCAGGTTCGTCACCGCCTGCTGGAGATGGGTCGCGTCGGCGATCGCCTCGAAGCGCTGCTCTCCGGCATCGTCGAGCGAGAGCGCGACGCGGCGCTTCTCCGCCAGCGGCCGCAGCAGCACCGCGGTGTCGCGCAGCATCGCGACGAGGTCCACGCGCGTCTTGTCGCGCGAGCGCCGGCGCGCGTAGTCGAGCAGCTGGCGCACGATCTGCACCATGCGATCCGCCTGCCCACGGATCACCTGCGCCGTCGCGCGCACCTCGTCCGCGTCGTTCACCTCGCCCGCGGCGATCATCTGCGCGCGGCCCGCGATCACGTTGAGCGGGGTGCCGAGCTCGTGCGCGACGCCCGAGGCGAGCGTGCCGATCGTGGTGAGGCGGTCGGCGTGGCGGAGCTGCTCGACCGCGTCGATGCGCGCCTGCGTCTCCGCCGCGAGCTTCGCCTGCGACGCGGACAGCTCCTGCGCCATCGCGTCGATGCTGCGCGCGAGCGCGCCGAGCTCGTCGCGCTGGCCGAGGTCGAGGCGGCGCTCGAACTCGCCGGCGCCGATGCGGCGCGCGTGCTCCATGAGCCGCGCCACCGGACGGCCGACCAGCCGTTCGCCGGCGATCCAGGCGAGCGCGCTGCAGAGGAGCGCCATCGCAGCGACCGCCACGCCGCGGTCCGCGATCCGCCCCAGGACGTACGCGCGCTTGGCGACGACCTGCTCCGACACCTCCACCGCGCCGACCGCCGATCCGTCGACGCGCACCGGGAGATAGGTGTAGGCGTGCTCGGCGAACGACTCGCGCCACTCGTCGCCCGCGAACGCGAAGTCC
Source organism: Pseudomonadota bacterium (assembly GCA_003576805.1). Taxonomy (GTDB): domain Bacteria; phylum Myxococcota_A; class UBA9160; order UBA9160; family PR03; genus PR03. Next base: position 5,858 of record QEVM01000145.1, read on the forward strand.
GTGACCCCGGGATCGCGGAACGCCTGGCGCAGCGCGCCGACCGCCGGATCCGACGAAGCGAACGAGATCCAGCGGAAGTGCAGGCCGACGTGCAGCGAGTCGAGCTCGCGCGTGATGCGCTGGGCGGCCGGATCGCCGCCGCTTCGCAGCGCCGCCGCGAGGTCGGCGGCCAGCACGCGCCCGATCGCCACCTGGTCGCGCCGCACGTCGGTGTCGTAGAAGCGCGCGAACTCGCGGACGACGAAGTAGGTCTCGAGCAGCAGGATCGCGCTGATCCCTGCGAAGAGCGTGAGCGTGAGCTTCGGGACGAGTCGCATCGGGCCCGCGGCGCTACGACGCCGGCTTCCGGTGCTGCGGGCGCACGACCTCGACCGAGCAGGGCGCGTGCGTCGCGACGCTGGTGGAGACGCTGCCGAGCAGCAGCCGCTCCACGCGGCGCAGGCCGCGCGCGCCGACGAAGATGCAGTCGGCGCCGCCCTCCACCCAGCCGTGCGCGAGCTCGACGAGGCCGTCCTTGGGATCGCCGGGATCGACCGCGACCTCGACCGCGAGGCCGCCGCGCCGCCGCAGCACGTCGGCCGCCTCCTCCGCCGAGCCCTCGGCCCACGCGCGCGCCGAGGGGCGCACGTCGCTCGCGCGCGGAAACGACTCCCAGCGCGCGGCCGCCTGCATCCCGAGCTGCGCGCCTTGCTCGAAGGCCGCGACGAGCACGCGCGTGCCGTCGGGCCACGCGCGCGCCGCGACCGCCTCGACCGCCGCGAGCGCGTCGGGCGAGCCGTCGACGCCGACGACGAGCGCCGGCGGCGCCGCGCCGGCCGCGGGCTTCTCCTTCTCGCGCGCGATGCGCACCGAGCAGGCGGCGTTCGCGAGCACGCTCGACGACACGCTGCCGAGGAAGAAACGCTGGAGCCCGCGCTTGCCCTGCGAGCCGACGACCACGAGGTCGGCCGCGCCGCCGAGCACGCCGCCTTCGAGGCCTTCGGCGCGCTTCACGATCGCCCACGCGGGCGAGTCGGCGCACGATTCCGCGTGCACCGTCCAACGCGGAAACGCGGCGCGCAGCTCGTTGGCGGCGCGCGCCGCGCGCTCGCGTTGGAGGCGCAGCGCGTCGCGGATCTCGGCGCGCACCTCGGCGAAGCGCGGCAACACTTCGTCCACGGTCTCGCCTTCCGGCGGCAGCCACGCGTCGAGGGCCGAGAGCACGAGCGCCTGCACGTCGTCCGGCAGGCCCGCGCGCCGCAGATCGCGCAGCGCCGCGCGCGCGCACTCGGAGTCGTCGTAGCCGATCAGCACTCGCATGGCGTCCTCCAGGCTCCCGACCCTAGCCGATGCGCGCGCCTCCGACCGTGCGCGCCGCGCCGCGACGCGCGCACGCGTCGGGCAGGGGACATGCGTCCTTGACGCAGCCTGCGGATCGCCTTCTCTCCGGCGACGCGTCCGCGCGCGCGTTGGAGGCATCGCTGCATGCAAGTCCCGTCCCGACCCGAGCCCCGCACGCCGCCGCCCGCGCGTGAGATCTGGCATGCGCTCGCGCCCGGCGAGGCGGTGGCGCGCGTCGGCTCGCACGCCGCGCGCGGGCTCTCCGAGCGCGAGGCGGAGCGGCGCCTCGCCGAGTACGGCGCGAACGCGCTGCCCGAGGCGCGCGGCCGCTCGCTGGCCGCGGTCTTCGTCGCGCAGCTCCGCAGCCCGCTGATCTACCTGCTGATCATCGCGGCGGCGATCGCGTTCGCGCTCGGCGAGACGCACGACGCGCTCGTGATCCTCGTGGTGGTGACGCTGAACGCCGTGATCGGCGCGTTCCAGGAAGGCCGCGCCGAGCGCTCGCTCGCGGCGCTGCGGCGGCTCTCGACGCTGCGGGTGCGCGTCGTGCGCGACGGCGCCGAGCGGCTCCTCGAGGCGCGCGAGCTGGTGCCCGGCGACGTGCTGCTGCTCGCCGCGGGCGACGCGGTCGGCGCGGACGCGCGCTTGCTCGATGCGGCGGCGTTCGAGGTGGCGGAGGCGGCGCTCACCGGCGAGTCGCTGCCGGTGGCGAAGGATCCCGCGCCGCTCGCGCCCGACACGCTGCTCGCCGACCGTCGCAACATGGTGTACTCGGGCACGCACGTGACCGCCGGCCGCGCGCGCGCGCTGGTGGTCGCGACCGCGCTCGACACCGAGATCGGCGCGATCGCGCGCATGGCCGAGCGCGCGCAGGAGCCGCCGACGCCGCTCGAGCGCCGCATCGCGCAGCTCGGTCGCCAGCTCGTCGTCGCGGCGCTCGCGATGGTCGCGCTCGTCAACGCGATCGGGCTCGCGCGCGGGCTGCCCTTCGCCGAGATCTTCATGATCGCGATCAGTCAGATGGTCTCGATGGTGCCGGAAGGGCTGCCCGTCGCGATGACGGTCGCGCTCGCAGTCGGCGTCCAACGCATGGCGCGGCGCGGTGCGCTCGTGCGCCGCCTCGCGGCGGTCGAGGTGCTCGGCTCGACCACCGTCATCTGCAGCGACAAGACCGGCACGCTGACGCGCAACGAGATGACCGCGACCGCGGTGTTCCTGCCGGGCGGACGCACCATCGAGGTGACGGGCGCGGGCCACGGGCCGGAGGGCGGGTTCGCGGAGAACGGGTGCGCCGTCGATCCCGCGCGCGACGCCGCGCTCGCCGCGTTGCTCGAGGCCGCGGCGCTCTGCAACGACGCGCAGCTCCTCTCGCCCGGCCCGGACGAGCCGGCGTGGCGCGCGCTCGGCGATCCCACCGAGGCCGCGCTCCTCACGCTCGCGCACAAGGGCGGGCTCCCGCAGGCCGCGCTCGCGGCCAGGCTGCCGCGCTGCGCGGAGCTGCCCTTCGATTCCGCCGCGAAGATGATGGCGACGCAGCACGCCGGGACGGACGGCCCGGTCGTGTTCGTGAAGGGCGCGCCGGAGATGATCGAGGAGCTGTGCACGCGCGTGCGGCGCCGCGACGGCGACGCGCCGCTCGGCGACGCCGAGCGCGCCGAGCTGCGCGCGGCGGCCGACGCGATGGCGTCGCGCGCGCTGCGGCTGCTCGCGATCGCGCGCGTCGACGGCGTCGAGATCGACCCGCGGACGGGCTTCGCGTGCCTGCGCGGCCGCGCGACGCTGCTCGGGCTGGTCGGGCAGATGGACCCGCCGCGCGCGGAGGCCGCGCAGGCGGCGCGCGCGTGCGCCGAGGCCGGCATCCGCGCCGTGATGGTGACGGGCGACCACAAGGCCACCGGCCTCGCGGTGGCGCGCATGATCGGGATCGCGCGCGAAGGCGACCTCGCCGTCGACGGGCGCGAGCTGGAGGCGCTGTCGGACGCGGAGCTGGCCGCCGGGCTCGAGCGCATCTCGGTGTTCGCGCGCGTGCACCCGGCGCAGAAGCTCCGGATCGTCGGCGCCTACCAGGCGCGCGGCGACGTGGTCGCGATGACCGGCGACGGCGTCAACGACGCGCCCGCGCTCGCGCAGGCCGACGTGGGCGTCGCGATGGGGATCACCGGCACCGAGGTCGCGAAGCAGGCGGCGAAGATCGTCGTCACGGACGACGACTTCGCGACGATCGTCGGAGCCGTCGCCGAGGGGCGGCTCATCTACCGCAACATCAAGAAGCTGATCCTCTACCTGTTCTCGACCTCGGTGGCGGAGATCCTGGTCCTCACGCTGGCGCTCGTGGCCGGCTATCCGCCGCCGCTCGCGGCGGTGCAGATCCTCTGGATCAACCTCGTCACCGACGGCGTCGTGACCGTGAACCTGGTGATGGACCCGCCCGAAGGCGACGAGATGCGCCGCGCGCCCGTGCCGCGCGACGAGCCGGTCCTGACGCGCGCGCTGCTGTCGCGTCTGGCGCTGTTCGCGCCCACGATGGCGCTGTCGGCGCTCGGCTGGTTCGCGCTGCGCTCGGCGGCGGGCGTCCCTTTCGAGCAGGTGCGGACGGAGACCTTCACCGTCCTCGCCGTGTGCCAGTGGTTCAACGTGCTGAACTGCCGCTCCGAGCTGCGCTCCGCGCTCGACGCCTCGCTGCTGCGCAATCCCTGGCTGGTGGGCGGCATCCTGCTCGGCAACGTGCTCCAGGCGGCCGTCGTGTTCTGGGAGCCGCTCGGCCGCGTCTTCCACACGGTGCCGATCCCGCTCGAGCTGGTGCCGGTGATCGGCCTCGTCGCGAGTCCCGTGCTGTGGGTCGAAGAGCTCCGCAAGTGGCGTCTGCGCCGGCGCATGGCGGCCGCGCGCGCGTGACGCCTACGCCGTGTCGTCGCGCAGCGGGATCGCCAGCACGTCGCGGTCGCACGCGCGCAGCACCGCGTGCGCGACGCTGCCGAGCAGGAAGCCGGCGAGGCCCTTGCGGGCCTGCGTGCCGACGACGACGAGGTCGGCGTCGGCGTCGCGCGCCATCGCGCAGAGCGTGTCGCCGACCGAGCCCTCGTTGCGGCGCAGCAGCTTGTGGTCGGCGGGGAAGGCGCACGCGCCGAGCAGCGCGCCGAGCGCGTGGGCCGCGCGCTGCTCCTCCTCCGAGACGTAGCCCGCGATCTCGCTCCCGGGGATCGCCGCGCGCGCGAGGCGCGGCGCCGCGGGCGCCTCGAACACGTGCGCGGCCGAGACGGCGGCGCGCTCGGCGAGCCCGAGCCGGTCGAAGCTCTCGAGCAGCCGCTGCGACGCGCCGCCGAGGTCCACGGCGACGAGCACGCTCCGGTACGCGGCGGTCGGCAGCGCGTTCACGACCAGCACGGGGCGCCGGCTCTCGCGCACCACGCGCTCCGCCGTGGTGCCGAGGAACACGTCGCGGAGCAGCCGCCGGCGGTGCGCTCCGATCGCGGCGACGTCCGCGCCGTGCGTCTCGATGGCGCGCACGATGGCGTCGAAGGGATCGCCGAGCACGACGTCCGCGCGCGCGTCGACGCCGTCGGCCTCGCGCAGCGTGCGCGCGAGATCGCCGAGCAGGCCGAGCGACGCCTCGCGCTCGGCTCGCGCCAGCCGCTCGGGCTGGTCGTCGTCCACGACGTGCACGAGCACGACCTCGCCGCCGCGCTGCTTCGCGAGCAGGCTCGCGCGCCGGAGCGCGCGGTCCGAGCGCGCGGAGAAATCGGTCGCGACCAGGATCCGTTGCATGCGCCCTCGCCTCCGCCGCGCGCGACCGCGGTCCACCAGCATAGGCGCGCACGCCGGACCCGTCCGCCCGCGCGCGCGACGCCGCGCTAGCGCAGCGTGGCGCGCGTCTTCGCGAGCGACGCCGCGATCGCCTCGGGCGCGACCCCGAAGCGGTGCAGCGCACACCGGCCGAGCTCGAGCGCGAGCTCGAGCTCTCCCACCACCGCCTCGGCGGCGCCGTGGCGCTCGAGGTAGTCGCGGTCCTCGTAGGTGTGCGTGCGCGCGAGCACCGCGAGCGACGGGTTCACGTCGCGCGCGTACTCGAGGGCGCGCCGCAGCACCATCCGCTCGGGAATGCAGAGCACGAGGACGTGCGCCGAGCGGACGTGCGCGCGCTCGAGCACGACGGGCAGGCCCGCGTCGCCGAGCAGCGCCGGCACGCCGCGCGCGCGCAGCTCTTCGTAGGTGCGCAGGTCGTCTTCGACGACGACGTACGGCTGCCCGTGTCGCTCGAAGAGCGCGCACACGATGCTGCCGACGCGCCCGTAGCCGCACACGATCGCGTGGGCCCGGAGGGCGGGCGGCCGCGTCTCGTCGAACTCGTCCGGCGGCGTCGCGCCGCTGCGGCGCGCCCGCAGCAGGCCGGGCGCGAGGTCGTTCACCGAAGGCGCGAGCAGGATGCTGATCACCGTGGCGCTCAGCAGCAGGTTGAAGACCTCGGGGGTGAGCGCGCCCTCCTCGATGCCGATGCGCGCCATCAGGAACGAGAACTCGGCCGACTGCGCGAGGCACGCGCCGAGCAGCGCGGCCAGCCGCGCCGAGCAGCCGAGCCAGCGCGCGATCGCCGCCGACAGCGCGCCCTTCACGGCGACGATCAGCGCCACCGTCACCAGGATCGGAGCCCACGCCTCGAGCAGGAAGGCGGGATCGAGCAGCATGCCGATCGAGACGAAGAAGATGCCCGAGAAGGCGTCGCGCAGGGGCATGGTGTCGCCGAGCACGCGGTGCGCGAGGTCCGACTCCCCGACGACGATGCCCGTGAAGAACGCGCCGAGCGCCAGCGAGACGCCGAGCAGCGCGGCGCCGCTCGCCATCGCGAGCGCGAGCGTCACGACCGACAGCACGAAGAACTCGCGGCTGCGCATCGCGCCGACGCGGCGCAGCAGCCACGGCACCGCCCAGAACGAGGCCGGCAGGAGTACGAAGAAGAAGAGCGCGGCCTTGCCGAGGAGCGGCGCGACCGCTCGCTCGGTCGGCAGCAGGAACGCGAGGATCGCGATCAGCACGACGGTGGAGATGTCCTGCACCGAGGACCAGGCGAGCGCGATCTGCGCGTGGCGTCCCTCGAGCTCGCCGCGATCCCCGAGCACCTTGCCGATCACCGTGCTCGACGAGTTCGAGATCACCGCGCCGAACACGTACGAGGCGACCGGGCTCCAGCCGAACGCGCGCCCGACCGCGTAGCCGATCGCGATCATCGCCACGACTTGGAGCAGTCCGCCCGCGATGGCGATCCGGCTCGTGCGGACCAGCTCGCGCAGCGAGAGCTGCACGCCGATCACGAACATCATGAAGATGATGCCCACCTCGGCGATCTGCGCGATCGCCTCGGTGTCCCCGATGATGCCGGGGGTGAACGGCCCGATCGCCGCGCCCGCCAGGATGTAGCCGACCGCCGAACGCGGTGACGAGATGGAGCAGCAGCCCGCCGTCCGGCATCGTCAGGCGGCCGCGCCCGCTCGCGGTGCGCCGGCCAGGCGCTTCGCGGCAGTTCCGTGCATGTCCGTCCTTCGTGAAAGGGCTCGAACATAGGATCGCAGGCGCGGCAGGTCACCATTCGGCGCGCGCACCGCGTGCGCGTCAGTCGATGTAGCGGCGCTCGATCGCGCGCTCGGCGGCGTCGCGGAAGCGCTGGAGCTGGCCGTCGTCGCGGCTCGACTGCGCGAACTCCCGCTCCAGCGTTCGGACGTCGTTCGCGAGCTGGTCGTCCTGGATCGCGTCGGAGAGCCAGCGCGAGAGGTCGCGGCGCTGCACGTGGTTGCGCAGCACGGACGCGTCGCAGGTGCGCAGCGTCTGGTGCAGCTCCTGCACGTTCGCCGCGACGCTGCGCAGCGCGCCCGCCTCGTTGCGGAACTGGAAGCGCTTGTCGGCCGGGAGCCGCGCCAGGCGGTACTTGCGCCAGTGCCGGACGTGCGGACTCCGGCGCGCGCCCATCCGGAAGCGCTGCGGCGCGTGCGGCGCGTCCGGGCGAAACAGGATCGCGTCGCCCTCCTGCGCGTCGCTCTCGTCGAGCGCGACGGAGTAGAGCGTCGCGAGCGCGTCGAGCGGATCGGGGCCCTCGCCGGCGGCGGCGTGCTTGCCGCCGAGCAGCGCGACCACGTAGTCGAACTCGGCGCGCGCGGCCTCGGGCAGGTCCTGGGGGCGATACGTGACGAGGCAGCAGCCGCCCACCGGAGAGCGCAGCCGCTCGAGCAGCGCGATCGAGTCGCCCTCGTGCGAGTGCGCCTCGTCCCAGAGGATCCAGTGCGGAAGGCCGGTCGTGCGCTGCTCGGCGTCGAGCTGGCGCAGCAGCTTCTCGAGGTACGCGCAGCGCGCGTCCTCCTCGGGCAGTGATGTGAGATCCACCAGCACGCTGCCGAAGCGATGCTCGACGATGCGTCCGACCCGCTCGGTGAGCGGCAGCCCGTCGGGATTGCCGATGCCGAGGACGCCGCGCAGCGGCGCGAGCGACGCGTAGTCGCCGTGCGGGTCGATGATGCACAACGAGTAGCCGAGCCCGATCAGGCGCTCGGCGAGCATGCCGGCGAAGAACGACTTGCCGCTCTTGCTGCGCCCGGTGACGAGCAGGTTCACGCGCGCGCTCGGGATCGTGACGAGGGCGCCGTCGGCGTCGCGCCCGAGCTCGACGCGCCAGCGCCGCGGCACGACTCCTTCTTCGCCGCGCAGGATCGCGCCGGTCAGGAACTCCGCGACGCCCGCGCCCGCCTGCTTCTCGAGCACGACGTCCGCGTGCCGGCGCAGGCCGGGCACCGCGTTCGCGACGGCGACGCCGATCTCGCAGCTCCGCAGCAGCGCGTGGTCGTTCTCGCCGTCGCCGATCGCGACCGCGCTGTGCGGCGACACGCCGAGGTCGGCGAGCGCCTCCGCGACGCCCGAGCCCTTCGAGACGCCGGTCGGGAGCACCATCAGCTCGCTGCGGTTGCGCGAGAGCTGGCACTCGAGCCCGAGCGCGCGGATCCCGTCCCACACGGCGGGCTCGTGCGCCGCCTGCGTCGCGAGCAGCACCTGGCCGCGGCGGAACGCGACGCCGCGCGCGACGAGCGCCTCGTCGAGCTCGAACTCGACCGGCGCGGCCAGCGTGCGCGCGACGCCCTCGATCGAGAGGACGGCGCCGTTCTCGGCCACGAGCGCGTCGAACCACGCGTCGACGCTCGGGAACACGCTGCGCAGCTCCTCGAGGATGCGGCCCGTCACGAGGATCACGCGCAGGCCCGCGCGGCGCGCCGCCTCGACCGCCGCGAGCGCGTCCTCGGACGGCTGGTCGTCGCGGCCGTTCGTCAGCGTGCCGTCGTAGTCGATCGCGACGGCCTGGAATGCGTGGCTCATCGGAGCCGCAGCGGCAGGAGGGACACGCCGAACCGTAACCGATGCGTGCGGCGCGGCGACCCGCGTGCGCCGGCCGGCTCGGCGGCCGCGGACATGGGCGCGGGAGTTGCGACGGCCGCGCCGCCGCGCGCTCAGCCGGGCGGGCCCGCGCCCATCGCGGCCAGCACGTTGGCGCGGTGGCCGAGCGTGTGCGCGATGCCGGAGAGGAACGAGAACACGCGCCCGACGAGCACGAAGTCGCTCGGCACCTTCACGACCGGGTCCTGGCGGATCGCCTCGAAGAGCTCGTCGGTCATCTCCTCGGTGAACTCGCCCTCGAACGAGCCCGACTCGCTGCGCGCCAGCATGCGGCGCGTGATCAGCAGAAACGTGTCGGTGTTGCCCGTCTTGGTCTCGAAGCCGAGCTCCTGAAAGGCGCGGATCATCGCCGACTCGTTCAGCGTCATCATCGAGAACATCAGCTCGAAGAGGCCGAGCCCGTAGCCTTCGGGCAGCTCCTTGGCGAGTCCGAAGTCGAGCAGGATCAGCTTGCGGTCGGGCGTCACCATGAGATTGCCCGGGTGCGGATCCGCCTGAAAGAAGCCGGCGGCGAGGATCATGCGGACGTAGGCGCCCATCAGCTCCTGCACGACCTCGGCGGGGTCGAGCCCGGCCGCTTCGAGCGCGGCCTTCTCGGTGATCTTGATGCCCGACACGCGCTCCATGACGAGCACGCGGCCCGTCGAGTGCTCGGGATGGATGCGCGGCACGACGACGCGCGCGTCGTCGGCGAAGATCGCGCGCACGCGATCCGCCGACGCGGCCTCGCGCCGGAAGTCGAGCTCGTAGCCGAGGTGCCGGGTCAGCTCCTGGAGCAGCGGCAGCAGCTCGAGCGGCTGCGGATCGAACCACTCGTAGAAGCGGCACAGGCGCTCGAGGTTGCGGAGATCGGTGCGCACGATCTCCTCGATGTCGGGGTACTGCACCTTGACCGCGACCTCGGCGCCGTCGGCGAGCGTCGCCCCGTGCACCTGCGCGAGCGACGCCGCGGCGATCGGCGCCTCCTCGAAGCGCGCGAACACGGCGCCGAGCGGCTTGCCGAGCTCGCGCTCGACCGCGGCGCGCACCTCGGCGAAGGGCTTGGCGGGCACCGCGTCGTGGCACTGCTTCAGCGTCTCCACCATCTCGGGCGGGAACACGTCGGCGCGCGTCGCGATCGCCTGGCACGCCTTGATCATCACGCCGCGCATCGCGAGCGCGGTGGCGAGGATCGCGGCGGCCGCGCGCCGGTGCGTCGGCGCGAGCTCGCGGTCGGTCGCCTTCGCGCGGCCGAGCAGCCGGCGCGCGAGCGCGGGCAGCTTGTAGATCGCGTAGAGATACGCGGCGAGGCTCGCGACGCGCACGGTACGGTGCGCCCGGGTGACGGTGTGCACGCGCGCGCTACCCCGCGGCCGGCTCGAAGCCCGTGTGCGCGGGCGGCGTCCACTCCGTGTCGAGCGCGCCCAGCTCGTCGAGCAGGCGCTGCGGATTCGGCGCGACCTTGACGGCCTCGGCGAGGCTGTCGCGCAGGTCGTCGCGCTGCTCCTGCGGCCGCGTGCGCGTGACGTCGCGCAGGATGCGGTGCACGAGGCCGTCCACCACGCTGCGGCCGGAGAGGGTCTTGCCGTCCACGGTGCGCAGCGTGCGCGCGCGCACCTCGGAGAGCGCGGTGCGCAGGTACTCGACGTGCGGGCTCTCGTCGGCGCGGATGTGGGCGACCATCGCGCCCGCCGCCTCGGGCGCGGCCGACACCTTCGGGTTCGAGAGCAGCCGGTAGCCCCAGTCGAAGGTGCCCTCGGCGAAGATCTCGACGACGAGCACCTGCGCCATGATCGCGAGCATGCGCTCGAGCGTCTCGTCGAGCTGCGGGAACGGGCGCTCGGGCCGCCGCCGCGCGGCCTGGCGTCCCATCATGCGCAGCAGCACGTCGCCCGGGATCTTCGGCTTCTCGAGCGCGAGGTCGCGCGCGGCCTCCCACATCTGCTTGTGGCCGCCCTCGTCCTTCCAGCCCGACTCGTCGCGCGCGTGCGCCTCGAAGAGCCCGCCGCCGAGGTGCGCGAGCGCGGTGCCCTCGATCGGCTCGACGACCAGCGACGCGAGATCGGGCACGCGGACGTCGCGGATGATCGCGCCGAAGCCCTCGACGATGGAGATCACCGTCAGCGTGCGCACGATCGGGTCGCGCACGCCGTTCTCGAGCAGCAGCGCCGCCTGCTCCACGTTCGGGTACTGCGGCGGCATCGCGGCGCGCGGGATCTCGAGCAGCGCGTGGCCGTCGCGCGCGAGCCGCGCCTGCCAGGCGCGCACCGCCGGCATCCGGTGGATCGTGCGCGGGGACCGGTAGGCGCCGCTCTCGTCGAAGCCGCCGTGGCAGCGCACGCCGCCCGCGATCAGCGGCGCGGCGTAAGAGCCGCTCTCGAGCAGCTCGTCGCGCGCGTAGGTCAGGCGGTCCGGTGCGATCTCGGCGCTGTCGCTGGCGGCGCTCACGCGGGCTCCTCTCCGTGGGGCAGGAACCGAGAGTAGCCGCGTCCGCGGGCGCGCCGCGCCTCACGCGTCCTCGAGCAACGCCAGCGCGCGGCGGCGCGCGCGCTCGAAGCGGTCCGCGCCCGCGCCGTCCGCGGCGCGCTCGCGCACGCCGCCGGCGAGGAAGAACGCGCTCTGCACGCCGTAGAAGCTCCAGAGCGCGAGCGCGATGCCGAGCGCGCCGGGCGCCGCGACGAAGCGCGCGAGCGCGAGGCCGCCGCCGAGCAGC